>NZ_JBHVJC010000023.1:0-16395 GCF_042799315.1 Streptomyces sp. NPDC057702
GGCTGTACGTGCTGGCCGGGACGTTGCGCCTGGTGCTGGCCGACCACGATCTGGTGATGGGGGCGGGGGAGTCGGCCGGTGCGTCGCGGGGGCCGGGCGGCGGTCAGCCGGTCGCGGTCCGACGGCGGACGCGGACCACGGCCGTGCCGATGCCGAGGAGCAGGACGCAGCCGGTCGCGGCGAGCGTGGCGTGGGCGGCGCCGAACGCGGGCGAGCCCTCGTTCGCGGTGGCGCGCGGCGCGTCGGCCGCCGGCGCGGCCCGACGCGGCCCGTCGCCGCCGAACTGGCCCGAGCGCTGGTAGGCGGAGCCGGGCAGCTTGTCGGCGTACCGGTCGTGCACGCGTGTCTGGTACGCGGCCACGCTGGTGCCGCGCGCGCCGACCGCGTCCCGGGCCGAGGCGTTGAGCGGCAGCACCC
The DNA here is from genome assembly GCF_042799315.1 of Streptomyces sp. NPDC057702. Classification (NCBI taxonomy): domain Bacteria; kingdom Bacillati; phylum Actinomycetota; class Actinomycetes; order Kitasatosporales; family Streptomycetaceae; genus Streptomyces; species Streptomyces sp. NPDC057702. Next base: position 418 of record NZ_JBHVJC010000023.1, read on the forward strand.
GGTCGCCGTCCAGCGCGTACCAGGCGGCGATCTGCGGCTCGGTGAAGACCAGGTCGCCCGCGCTCTTCCGGCCGAAGCCGACCTCGTCGGTGCCGGAGATCACGTTGGCCACGGTCCACTGCCGGGTCTTCGCGTCCCGCACGGTCCACACCGTGGCCGCCGCGCCGGTGGCCGAGCGGGCCTCGGAGGCCAGGTAGGCGAACTCGGCCACCGGGCGGTCGGTGGCGCCGGTACCCCGGACGAAGTCGGCGCTGAGCGAGTAGACGGGGACGGCCGGGCCGACCAGGCGCGGGGCCTGCGCGGCGGCCTCCTCGCGGGTGACGCGGGCGTCCAGGGCGTCGCGCTGGGCGGCCTTCTCCCGCTCGGCGAGGCGGACGAAGAAGGCGCCGACGCGCTCGGTGGTGTCCTGGCTGGCCAGCGTCCGGGCGGCGGCGGTCCGGTCGGTGGCCGAGACCGTGGCCGGCGCCAGGGGGCGCGCGCCGTCGTCGGCGACGGCCGTCGTGGGAGCGAGCAGCACCAGGGCGCCGACGCCGGCGGCCAGTGAGGCCCCGCCGAGGGTGCCCAGTCGGGAACGGGTCGGGCGGGAACGGGCCGGGCGGGGAAGGGACGGGCGGGGAAGGGTCGGGTTCGTCATGGCGCTCACTTCTCCCCGTACAGCGACTCGGCCCAGCGGAACTGGGAGTTGCTGACGTAGCTGGTGTAGTTCATCTCGCCGTAGCGGGGGCTGCTGGGCCACGGGTCGGCGTACATCAGCGTCTTGCGGCTGGCGTCGTACCCGTACAGGACCTGCGCGTGACCGCCGCCCGAGGTCCAGTAGATGCCCGTCTCGACGGGCGAGTTGGCGTCCACGGTCTGCTGCACCGTCTGGAACGGCAGGGTGCCCGTCGTACGGCCCGGGTTCATGCCGAGCTTGGACCACGAGCGCTGTACGTCGGTGAGGTAGCCGGGCCGGTTGGGGCACGGCGAGGTGGTGGGCAGGCCACGGGCGTAGGCGCAGAACGTGTTCTGCGAGGTGTCCTGGCCGCGCCCCAGGTACCGGGCGATGGAGAGGCCGGTGGCAGCCCAGCACCACTGGTCCTGGCTCTGCACCAGTTCGTTGAAGGCCAGTTGGGTCGAGACGCCGGCGGCGCGCGGGGCGGTCTCGGCCGGCGCGACGGCGGGCGCCGGGGCGGCCGGCGGGGCGGCGACGGCCGTCCCGGACAGGGGCGCCGCGAGGCAGGCCACGGCGGCGACGCCGCTGAGCGCGACGGTCAGCCGCCGCCCTCTGATCGGGGCGGAGCCGGGCGGGCTCGCCGTGGCGGCCGGAGCGCCCGTGGGTGGGCGGTGTTTCCGCGAGAGCATCGTGTGTTCTCCTTTTCGCCCGGCGGTTGGGGTGCCGGGCGGTCTCGGGGGAGGTACGCGGGCGGCGCGGGCCGCGCCGGGGCGCGGCCGAACGCCGTGGGGCACGCCACCCGGGCGACGGGCGCGCGGTGGGGCACGTCCGCGCGAGGGGGTCGGCCCGCGCGGGCCACGCACCCGCCACCACGGGGCGCGGCGGGGAGCGGTCCGTACGCGCGGGTGGGGCGGGGTCGATACGGGAGGTGCGGCGGTACGGCGTGGGCCCGAGCGGGTGGGTGGGCCCGCGCGGTGGCACGGGGTGGGGCGGCGCGTCGTCCGGCGGTACGCCATGGGGTGGCGTACCGCCGGACGCGGCGGGGCGGTCGCGTCCGAGCGAGGCGGTCGTAGCGGAGCGGGGCGGGCCGGGTGGGGTGCCGGACCGCGCGATCGGGGGCGGGGGCGGATTCGGGGAGCGCGGGTGGCGCTCCCGTGGGGAGTGGGCCCGTGGCGCGGGTGGCGCCGGTGGCCGATGGCCGGGCGGATGTGGCCCCATCCGCCGACTGGTGGCAAGGCTGGGCCCACCGCCCCACGACCCGGAACCCCCCGGACCCGATACGGGGGGTTTCCCGGTACCCCCCTCACCCGACGCCAGCGCGCGCCCGGGGGTGCCTGGCGGCAGGGCTCACCCGGCGTCAGGGTCGTCGTGCCCGGTCATGGGGCAGGGCTCTCCCGACGTCGAGGTTCACCGGCCACGGGCCCTACCCGGCGTCAGGGTCACGCCCGGCGTGGGTCTCCCCCCCGGGGGTCAGGCTCCCCCGGGGGGCAGGGTTCGCCGGTCGCGGGGCTCCCCCGACGAAGGGGCTATGTCAGGCCACAGGGCTCACCCGGGGTCGGGGTTCGCCGGTGCACGACACTCACCTGACGTCAGGGTTACGCTCCGCGACGACAACCCCCCGGCGTCAGGGTTACGCCCCGCGGCGGGGCTCACCCGACGTCAGAGTGACGCCCGGTCATGAGGCAGGACACTCCCGACGTCGGGGTTCACCGGCCACGGGCCCTACCCGGCGTCAGGGTCACGCCCGGCGTAGCTCTCCCCTCGGGGTCAGGCTCCCCCGGGGGCAGGGTTCGCCGGTCGCGGGGCTCCCCTGACGAAGGGGTTACGTCAGGGCCACAGGGCTCACCCGGGGTCGGGGTTCGCCGGTGCACGACACTCACCCGACGCCAGCGCGCGCCCGGGGGATGCCTGGCGGCAGGCCCCACCCGGCGTCAGGGGCACGCCCGGTCGTGGCGGGGTTCGTCCGTGGGCGGGGTGGGGGGCAACCCATCGACCAGCGGGGGGTGTCGGGGGCGCCCGGTAACTTGCCCGTCATGACCAATACGGCCGACAGGCGTCACCAGTGGCGGGAAATCACGAGCGCGGGCGAGAGCGCGGGCGCGGGTGTGCGGAGGACGATCGACGAGAGAGCGAGACCATGAGCGACGGCATGGCGTGGATCGCCGAGGAGCTCGGCCCGGACGGCTTCCAACTGGTCGCGCTCCGGGGCGCGGACCCGGAGGAGCTGGCGGTGATGCTGGGCGCGGAGCCCGGCACGGTCATGGCCGCGCCCGCCTTCAACTCCCTGGTCCGGGCGGCCGGCAGCACGGTGCGCCTGCCGGACCTGGCCCGGCTGGGCGGCCACGCTGACTGGGCCTTCGCGTTCGAGACCGGTGGGGGCTACTTCCGGACCAACCGGTCCCACCTCAACCACCTGTGGGAGGGCCGCACCTACGTGCGTGTCTCCGACACCAGCGTGGACCCGCCGACGATCAGCGTGGTGGTGGACGGTGTGTGGGACTGGTCGTACTTCGACGGCGAGGTGCACGAACAGGCCAGGTTCGACCACCCCCTCACCGCGCGCATGACCGCCGAGATCGGCCTGGGCGACGCCGTCCCCGACCCCGACTTCCCCGACGACCCCGACGAGTGCGCGCTCTTCGTCCCCGCCGAGAGCGACGTCTACCGCCTCTTCGGCGAGCACTACGGCCTCTCCCTGCCCCGCCACACCGTTCGCCGCCCCCACCACACGGACACCGACCTCTCCGGTGCCTTCACCGCCCCCCGCGTCCTCCCCGACGGCCGACCCAACCCCGCGTACGCGCCCCTCCGCCAACCCTGAGCGGGGCGCCGGCCCCTGATCGGGAGGACCTGACCAAGGGCGGCCGGCCCGCCCGGGGCCGGGCCGAAACCGGGGCCGGCCCGACCGGCGCCGGGCCGACCAGGAGCGACCTGAACGGGGGCGGCCTCACCAGGGCCGGCCCGCTCGGGGGCCGGCCCGACCGGTCGGGCGTCCGACGGGCCCCGCCTCGCTCGCACCTGACATCGGCGTCGGGCTCCAGGGGGGGCGGGCACGGCGCGAAGCGGCGTCCACGGACGTCGGAACACGCCCGTGACCAGCGCGTCTTCGACCCACTTCGCGGGGATCCACTTCGCGGGGATCCACTTCGCGGGGATCCACTTCGCGGGGACCCACTTCGCGGGTTTCCACCGCACGAGGCGCGCCTCGCGGGCCTACTTCGCGTGGGCGCGCCTCGCGGGGACCCACCGCACGGGGCGCGCCGCGCGGGGACCTACCGCACGGGGCGCGCCGCGCGGGCCACCTCGCGGGGGCCGACCTCACAGGGCACGCCGCGCGGGCCACCTCGCGGGGGCCCACCTCACAGGGCGCGCCGCGCGGGCCCACTTCGCGCGGGCCACCTCGCGTGAACCGACCTCACAGGGCGCGCCGCGCGGGCCACCTCTCGGGGGCTGACCTCACAGGGCGCGCCGCGCGGGCCACTTCGCGTGGGCCCACCTCACAGCGCGCGCCGCGCGGGCCCACCTCGCGTGGCCCCACCTCACAACGCGCGCCGCGCGGCTCCACCTCGCTCGGGCCCGGGCCGCCCGGGGGCCCGTCCGGGCGCGTACCGCCTCGCGGGTGAGACGACCTGGCGTACGCCCCGGTCCGGCGGGCTCGGACCGAGACGGGCCCCGTGTCGAGTGGGTGGCGCACGCTCGACGCGCCGGCGCCTCTCGCCCGCTCGGCGCGCGTCCCCCACCTGGCGCGCGTCCCCCACCCGGCGCGCGTCCCCCGCTCGGCGCCCCGTGGGGTGGTTCAGCCGATGGGGCGGGGGGTGTGGTCGGGGGCGTGGCGGAGGTGGATGAGTTCGGCGCGGGAGCGGACGCCGAGTTTGCGGTAGACGCGGGTCAGGGTGGACTCGACGGTCTTGGCCGAGAGGAACAGCCGGCCGGCGATCTCCCGGTTGGTCGCCCCGTTCCCGACCAGTTCCGCCACCCGGTGCTCGGCCGGGGTCAGCGCGCGCCACCGGCCCTCGGGCGGCGCGGCCGGGCCCGCGCCCACGGGCGGCGGGTGCGCGCCGGGCCACCACGTACCGGGCGTGGGCGGCGCGGAGGCGCCCGCCGTCGCGTCCCGTGTCGCGTCCCGGCCCCGCGTGATCCGGTGGATCTCGGCCTCGGCCTGGTCGAGCCAGGGCCGGGCGTCGGCCGCGCGGAAGACGGCGGCGGCCTCCTGCCACGCGGCGAGCGCGGCCGTGGTGTGCCGGCGCCGACGCTCCACCGCGCCCAGGGCCAGCAGGTCCCGGCCCCGTTCCAGCGGCAGCCCGAGGCCCTGGTGGCCGGCGGCGGCCTCGCGCAGGCGGGTCGCCGCGCCCGGCAGGTCGGCGGACTCCGCGCGCAGCAGCGCGTCCGCGCGCAGCAGCGACAGCGTCACCCCGGGCCGGTCCAGTCGGGCCGCGGCCTGCCGTGCCTCACGGACCACCGCCCGCGCCCGCTCGTGGTCGCCGACCGCCACCAGCGCCTCGGCCAGGTCCGCCGCCCAGGGCACGGGCGCCGGGTCACGCACGGAGCGGCGGCGGGCCAGCGTACGGGCCTGGCTCAGGCACTCCACGGCCGCCACCGGCGCCCGCGAGCGCAGTTGGACCTGGCCGAGCAGGCACAGGGCCAGCGACAGGAACACCACGTCGCGCTCCTCCCGCGCCACCCGCACGCTCTCCCGGGCCAGCGCCTGGGCCCGCTCCAGGTCGCCGCCGGCCGCCTCGGCGACGGCGGCCGAGTAGCAGACCTGTCCGAGGATGGCGCCCAGCGCGCGGGCCAGGTCCAGGGCCTCGTGCGCGGAGCCGAGCGCCTTGCCGCAGCGGCCCGCGCGGACGTCCACGTCGACGGAGGCGCACAGCAGGAACAGGGTCTCCTCCGCGTCGTCCAGTCGCCGGGCGCGGCGTAACAGGCGGTCGAGTTCGGCGTCGGCTGCGGTCAGCCGGTCGGCGAAGAAGTCCAGTCGGGCCCGGATGGCACGGGGGCCGTTGTGCCCGCCCGTCGGCCCGGCGTCCTGCGGTCGCTCCAGCGCGCGGGCCAGCAACGCGCCCGCGTCGGGCCGGCCCTGGAGCGTGCCCACGAACGCCTGGAGGGACAGCGCGAGCGACTCCGTCGAACGGTCCCCGCCGCGCCGCGCGAGCACCGCCGCCCGCGCCGCCTCGGCCCAGGCCAGGGGCGAGTCGCCGTCGCTGATGTGCGCCTTGATGCCGCGCAGGTAGTGCAGCCGGGCGCGCGCGGTGGGGTCGTCGCCGGCGTGCGCGAACGCGCCGGCGAACACCTCGTCCAGGTCGTACAGCGCCTGGTTGGCCGCGTTGATGATCAGCACGCAGGCCCGTACGTGCTGCGCCGGGTCGCACGCGCGGGCGGTGACGGCCTCGGCCAGTTCGCGGCACAGCGCGTAGTCGGCGGCGGCGTACGCGTGGGTCGCGGCGCTCAACAGGCGTTCGCAGCGCCGCCGTGGGTGGGTGGCCGGGGTACGCAGCGCCGCCAGCCGGGCCAGCGCCGCCGCGTCCTCGGGTGCCCCGCGCCGCCGCGCCTGCTCGGCCGCGCCGGCCAGCGCGGCGGCCAGCGGTTCCGCCGGTCCCGGGGCGGCCAGGGCGCGGTGCCGGGCGTGTTCGACCGGGTTCGGCGTGAGGGCGGCCAGCCGCGCGTGCGCCGCGCGCCGTTCGGCGGCGGACGCGGCGGCGTAGTGCGCGCCGCCGTACAGCGGATGCGCGAAGCGCACCGTGGCCCCGTCGTCGGAGACGACGAACAGCCCCACGGCGACGCCCTGTTCGACCACGCGATCGACCAACGTCTCGCCCTGGCCGCCGGGGTGCCCGGCCGGGCGGGTGGGAGAGGGCGCGGCGCGGGCGGCCACCTCGCGCGTGGCCGCGTTCGCGGGGCGGTCGGCGCACGGGCGGGTGGCCGGGGTGACGGTCGGGGCAGCGGTCGGGTGGAGCGCCGCCGGCCGGGCGACGCGTGGCCGGGTGGCCTGTGGCTCGATGGCTTGTGGCCCGGTGGCCTGTGGCCGGGGGGCGCCCGCCGGGGCGCCGTCGGGCGGTGTGCGGGTGGGGCGGGTGACGGCTGCCGGGCCGCTGTCCGGCGGCGCGGGGGCGGGGCGGGCGTGGTCGGTCGGCGCGCCGTCCGCGCGCGGGGTGACGGCGCGGGTGTGGTCGGGTGGGTCGACGTCCGGGGGGCCGTCGTCGGCGGGTGTGGGTGGGAGCGCCAAGGGGTGAGGGCCGGCCGGTGTCGGTGGGGTGGCGGGTGTGTGGGTCGCGGCACGCAGCAGCTCCAGGTCCACCGAGCCCCGCCCGGCCGCCGCCGTCAGCAGGACCAGCGCCCGCCCGGCCGGCTCCACCCGCGCGAGCCGCTCCGCGACCCCCGCGCCGATGCGTTCCGGTATCGGCAACGGCTGGTCCCGGGTGGGCGGTTCAGGCAGCCGGTCGAGGAGCCGTACGATCTCCAACGCGTCCAGCAGATCGCCGTCACACGCCTCGTGTACGCGTCTGACCAGCCAGTACGGCAGCTCCCTGGTCGCGTACCGGTCGAGCACCTCGCGTAGTTCGGGCGCCGTGGGCGCGGGCAGTTCGCGGGCCAGCACGTCGCCCGGACACAGCGCGAGCCCCCGCGAGGGCCCGCCGCCGGCCGGCACGGTCTCGGTGACCACGGCGCGCACCCGCGAAGGCCCCAGCCGCCGCGCCGCGTACGCCAGCGTCTGCGCGCTCGGCTCGTCCACGCAGTGCGCCCCGTCCACCGCGAGCAGCACCGGCCCGCGCGCGGCCAGCCCCCGCACCAGCGCCAGCAGGCCCAGCCGGACGCCCATCGGGTCGGGCCCCTCGGGCGCCGACACCTCCCGGCGCAACACGGCGCGCAGCGCGGACCGTTGCGGCGGCGGCAGCGCGGACAGCGCCTCGTCGGGCAACGGGTCCAGGAGGTCGGCGAGCGTGGCGTACGCCAACGGGTGCTCGGCAGCGCCCGGTTCGCACCACAACACGCTCCCCGCGTGGTCGCGCGCGCCCTCGACGAGACCGCGCAGCACGTACGACTTCCCGGCGCCGCGCGACCCGTACAGCACGAAGCTGCCACCGTCGGCCAACTGGCGCCGGGCCGCGCGCACCACAGCGTGCCGCGCGGCGGGTTCGGTGTGCGCCACGGGGTGTCCTCCCGACGGGGCGGCGGCGAGGGGGTGAGGCGGTGCGGGTGGGGCGGGCGGGGTGTGCTGGCGGAGGTGGGGCTGGGGTGGCCGGTGCGGGGCGACTTGGGCCGGTACGGGGTTGGCCGGGGTTGGCCGGCCCCGCCGGGGTGGGGCGGGTGGTGCGCGGACGGGCGGTAGCGGGTGGCCGGGCGGCATCGGGCGGCCGGGCCGTGCCCGATTCCTTACATGGTCATGCCAGGCTTGGCGGGCGTCAACGCCCCGTTCACGCGCGGCGCCGCGCGCTCCGCGCGGACGGTGCCGCGCACCTCGCGACGGGCCCGGCCGCCGCCACCTCGGCCGGCGGGCCACCTCGGCCGGCGGGTCCCGTCGGCCGCTCGCATGACAGGCGGTTCGCTGGCCGAGTGGCGCGACGTGCTCGTCGTCCGTCCGCGACGGGTGACCCCGGCTCCCCGTCCCCGTGGTGGAGCCGTGGACGCGGCAACGACCGTGTCGCCGGCCGGTGGTGCTTCGAACGGGCTGTCGTCCAGGCGTGGGCGCCGGCTCGCGTCCGGGCCACGACCCGGGGCGGCTGGGCGGTGTGCGGGTCTCAGGGGCCGGGGGTGGGCGGGGGTGCCTGTGGGGGCGTGGGTCTGGTGGGGTCGGACGGGACGGGGACGTCGGGGCGGGCCGCCGGATCCGGCGGGGTGACGGCGCCGGGGCGCGCGGAGGGGGCGCCGGCGGCCGGGCCGCCCGCCCTGGGCGGGGGTGGTGTGGGCGTGGGGGGCGCGCCGGTGGTCGGCGCCGTGGGTACGCCCGTCGGGGGCATCGGGTCGGGGTGCGGTGTGGCGGTGGGCCCCGGGGGGTCGGGCGTCGGCGCGGTGGGCGTGGGGCGCGGGGGGCCCGTCGGCGCCAGCGGCTGCTGTTCGCGGGTGGGCCCGGCGCCGGGCAGCGCGATGACGGCGGCCACGGTGAGCGCCGCGACCGTGGCGACGCCGGCCGCCGCCGCCGCGACGCGCCGGCGGCGCAGCCGCCGCCCGCCGGACACGGCCGCGTCGGCCAGGTTCGGCAGCGGGGGTTCCTGCGTGGAGTCGAGGATCTCGGTGAAGGCGAAGCGCAGTTCGGCGCCCTCGTGCTCGTCCATGTCCCGGTTCACCGCCCGCTCACCTCGTCCGCCAGGCCCTCGACCAGTGCTCGCAACCGCTTGAGCCCCCGCGCGCTCTGGCTCTTGACCGTACCGGGGGACACCCGCAGCGCCGCCGCCGTCTGCTCCACGCTCCAGTCCTCCCAGAAGCGCAGGACGAGCACTGCCCGGTAGCGCGGCGGAAGCTCCAGCAAGGCGGACCGCATCACCATCCGCAACTCCGGCCCCTCCGGTTCCGCCTCGGGCACCTCCGGTACGTCCTCCACCGTCTCCTCGCGCCAGCGGCCCCTGCGGTGCTGGTCGATGAAGGTACGGGTGAGGATGGTGCGCGCGTACGCGTCCACGTTGCCGTCCCGACGCACCCGGCCCCAGGCGGCGTACAGCTTCATCAACGTGGTCTGGGTCAGGTCCTGGGCCAGGTGCCAGTCCCCGCAGAGCAGGTACGCGTTACGCCGCAACTGGGCCTGCCGCGCCTCCGCGAACTCGCGGAACTCCCGCTCCCGCACCGCCTCCCGCACCCGCCCGACCTCCCCACACGCCCCGCCCGTCCTCTTCTACGTACGGGACGGGGACCCCGGGGGTTGCACGTCGGGCCGAGAAAGATTCCCGCGCCCCGCGTGCAACCCGCCGCCGCGTGGCCGCGTACTCCACTGACACGAGGGCCAACGCCCCCGCCGGGCGGTACCGCGGCCCGCCAGGCGGGCGCCCGGCCCTCGTCCCGGCCGGGCAACCGGCCACCTCGATCCGCAAGGAGCAACCGTGTCGAAGCGTTTGACCGCCAGCCGTACGCGCCGTCTCATCCTCGGCGTCGCCGCCAGCGGTGTCCTGGCCGTCGGAGGCTGGGCCACCGTCGCCAACGCCGTCTCCGGCCCGGGCGCCGCCCACGGGGCGCCGACCACACCGGCCAAGGAGGCCAAGCCGGCCCCGGCCAAGCCCGGCAAGCCCACCCCCGCGAAGCCGGCCAAGCCCGGCAAGCCGGCCCCCGCGAAGCCGACCAAGCCCGGCAAGCCCGTACCGGCCAAGCCCGGCAAGCCGGCCAAGCCCGTGCCGCCGAAGGTCGTCAGCCCCGGCAAGCCGGCGCCGGCCCCCGTGCCCCCGCAGAGCGCCCACCCCGGCAAGCCGGCCCCCGCGCCGGTCCCGCCGACCACCAGGCCCGTGCCGGCCCCCGTGCCGCCGACCGCGAAGCCCGCCCCGGCTCCGGTCCCGCCGACCGTGCGCCCGGCCCCGCCCGCCGCGAAGCCGGCCCCCGTCGCCCCCAGGCCGAGCACCCCGGACGTCTCCCGCCCGGCCCCGGCCCCGGCACCCCGCCACTGAACCACCCACCCGCCCCGTCGCCGCCCCCGCCCCGCTACTGAACTCGACCCGTCACCGGGCCTCGTCACCGGGTCCGATCCCCGCCATCGGGCCAACCTCGTTATCGGCCCCCCGCCCCACGACCCACACCCCGCCTGGCCCCCGCCCGCGCCCGCGCGCGGGCGGGGACCGCTCGGGAGGTGGCGGGCGGGGGCCGGCGGGGGCGAGCCCTGTCGCGTACGACGGCGGGCCACCGAGGCCGCCCGACCGGGGCGTGCGCGCCACGGACGGCATGGGCTCGACGGCGGGGAGCGGCCGAGGAGGAACGTTCGCCGTGCGCGGCGGGGGCCGCGATGGGTGGAGGGGGGAGCGGCGTACGTCGCCCGCCTGCGCCGTGGCGTGGCGCGGTCGACGACGATCCGCCGCCACGCACGGCGCGCGGGCAGGCCCTGGCCAACGGAACGGCCCCCACCGCGCGTACCGTCAACCCGACGGCGAGCCGTGCCTGCCGGAACACACCGCGCCGCGTACCCCGCCGACCACTCGCCTCTGACGGCGCGGGCACGACAGCCGGCCGTCACCGCGCGCCCGGCGCCGGTGGCTTCCCCCTCGTCCGTCCGAGCCGGGCCACGGGCCCCGCAGACAGCGCCACCGCTCGGCTCCGATCGGGCATCGTGCCCCGACCGCCCCGACCGCCCCGACCGCCCCGACCGCCCCGACCGCCCCGACCGCCCCGACCGCCCCGACCGCCCCGACCGTTCACCGCGACACCGTCGGGCGGTGCCGCCCCACGTGAGAACCCCACCGCCCTCCGCGAACCGGCGGTGCACCCGTAGCCGTGGCCCGCTCGGGGCCGACGGGAGCGCGCCACGCCGTGTCGTCGCTCCGTACGGCGTGCGTCATAGCCCGCCGACGGCGATTCCGCCGGCCTCTTCGTAACGCGCGACCTGCCCGTAGCAGCTGAACGGGCGCCTAGGATCGCCTGTTATGGCTACAGCGATCGTGACCGTCGTGGTGGCGTTCATCGGCTACCTGGCGACCTACCTGAACGGGCTGCGCCTCACACAGCGACAGGCCCGGCTCACCCGCGTCAATGAGCAGTTGAGCAACTTCTACGGGCCGCTGTTCGCCCTGATGGAAGCCAACGGCCGTGTCTACGACACCTTCGCGGAGAGGTTCGCGCGCGCTGACGGTCGCGACCCGTTCAACCACGACGTACCACCCACCGCGCAGGAGCTGGCGCAGTGGCGCACCTGGGCCTCCACCGTCTTCGTGCCCAATATCCAGGCCATGCGCGACGTGGTGGTCTCCCAGGCCGATCTGCTCATCGAGGAGGAGATGCCCGAGGCCCTGCTCCAACTCTGCGCCCACGTCTCGGGCTACGAGATCACGGTCGCGCGCTGGGCTCAGGGTGACTACACGGAGCACCTCTCTCTCATACCGTTCCCCGGCCGCGAACTGCGTCGGTACGTTCGTGACCGGTTCGCCCGACTCAAGAGTGAGCAGGCGCGCTTGCTGGGGCGCGCCAGCTGGTAGCGCCAGTCGTCCGACTCCCCTCGGAGCGTGCGAGTCGGAGTCGCACACCCCCGCCTCTCACCTCACCAGCCTCCGCCCCACCCGCAGCACACCGCCGAGCATCCCGCCCGCGCCCCGCGGCGGCCCCACCCCGGCCCGCACCCTCCGTACGCGCCGCAGGGGGTCACGTCGCCGCGCGGGCGGGCCCTTGTCCCGGCACTCCCGGGCGGGCCCTGGTCCCGGCATCCCCGGACGGGCCCTTGCCCCAAGCCGCCCGGACGCGCCGCAGGCGTCGCACCCCGCCGTACGGGCGGGGCCTCACCCCTGTGCGGCCTCGGCCCGCCATCCGGTGCCGTCCGCGCCCGCCTCGCGGTACTCGCTCGGGCGGGTGCCGCGTAGGCGCTTGAACGCCACGCTGAGCGCGAAGGCGTTGGCGTAGCCGACCCGGCGGGCGATCGCGTTCACCGTCTGGTCGGTCTGGCGCAGCAGGTCGGCGGCGAGGGCCACGCGCCAGCTCGCGAGGTAGGTCATCGGTGGTTCGCCGACCAGCGCGGTGAAGCGGCGGGCCAGGGCCGCGCGGGAGGAGCCGGCCCGGGTGGCGAGGTCCGCGACCGTCCACGGGTGGGCGGGCGTGTCGTGCAGCAGCCGTAGCGCGGTGCCCACGAGCGGGTCGTCCAGGGCGCGGCACCAGGCGGGCGCGTCGGCGCCCGGGTCCTCGAACCAGCTCCGCAGCGCGGACACCAGCAGCAGGTCCAACATCCGGTCCAGCACCAGTTGTTGGCCCGGCCGGTCGCGCGCGATCTCCTCGGCCACCGCCGCCACCGACGGGTACGGCCCGTCGGCGGCCGGCACCACCAGTACCGGCGGCAGCGCCCGTACCAGCCGCTCACTCAACTCCCCGCGCCGCTCGAAAGCCCCACTCACCAGCACGGGAGCCACGCCCCCCACCCCACCGCCACCGACCGGCGCGCCAGCCACCCCACCAGTCACCCCACCAGTCACCCCACCAGCCGGCGCGCCAGTCGCCCCACCCACCCGCTGGCCGTCACCCGCGCGACCGCCATCCGAACCACGCACGCTCTCCCCACTACCCGAACCGCGCACGCTCCCCCCGCCATCCGAGCCGCGCTCGCTCTCCCCGTCAGCCGGCGCGGCGCACAGCCGGCCCGGGCCGGTCGGGGGCTCGACGCCCGTCGCGCCGGGGCAGTAGTCCGCGCTGGTCACCACCAGCGCGGGGACGCTCGTCGGGTCGTCGGCCACGGTGTACGGCGCGTCGCCGCGGACGACCGCGATGTCACCGACGCCGATGGCCACCGGGTCGCCCGCCTCGGGCACGACCCAGGCCCGGCCGCGGGCCATCATCGCCAGCGTCAACGGGGCGCCGCTGGCCATCCGCAGGGCCCACGGCGGGCGCATGATCGTCTGTCGGAAGACGGCCCCCCGTGCCCGCACCTCGGCGAGCAGTTCCGATACCGCGTCCATGTCCGCAGTGTAGGGCGGGCCGTAGACGCCAAGACATCGGGCAGAGCTTCCAGGCCATGGAACGTCTCATCGCGTGCGGCTTGACTGGGGCCATGAACGCACAACAGCCCATTCTCGTCACCGGCGCGACCGGCAAGTCCGGCCGTCGCGTCGTCAGTCGGCTACGCGCCCGTGGCCTGCCGGTACGCGCCGCCTCCCGCGCCGGCGAGCACCCCTTCGACTGGAGCGACCGCGCCACCTGGGACGCCGCGTTGGCGGGCGTGCGGTCCGTGTACGTCGTGCAGGTGGACGGCACGAAGCTGGTCCGCCCCTTCGTCGAGCGCGCCGCACACCACGGTGTGCGACGCGTCGTGCTGGCCTCGGGCCGTGGCATCGACGACCCGGACTACGCGCGGGACAGCGCCGGCGTCCTGGACGGCATCCGCGACAGCGAGGCCGCCGTGCGCGCGAGCGGTCTGGAGTGGACGATCAGCCGGCCGGGCTGGTTCGCGCAGAACTTCAGCGAGGGCTTCTTCGCCGACGGCGTGCGCGCCGGTGAACTCCGGCTGCCCGCCGGCGAGGGCGCCGCCAGCTTCGTCGACGCCGAGGACATCGCGGCGGTCGTGGTCGCCGCGCTGACCGAGGACGGGCACGCGGGCCGGACCTACGAACTCTCCGGCCCCGCCGCCCTCACGCTCGCCGAGGTCGCCGCCACGATCTCCGAGGCCGCCGGCCGCACCGTCCGGTACGTGCCGCTCACCGTCGAGCGATACGTCGCCGAACTCGTCGACCAGGGCCTGTCGCCCGCCGACGCGGAGGCGTTCGCGCACGTGATGGCGCCACTGCGGAACGGCACCGACGCGTACGTCTCCGACGGCGTCCCCCGCGCCCTGGGCCGCCCGCCCCGCACCTTCGCCGACTTCGCCAAGGCCACGACCGCCGCCAACGCCTGGCCCGCCTGACGACCGGCGTCACAACACGGCCACCTGACCACGGCCACCCGACCACGACTGCCCGACCACGGCCGTCGGAGCCTTGGCCGTCGGAGCCTTGGCCCGTCCGACCAAGGCCGTCGGAACCTGGCCCGTCTGACGGCCCCCGCCGGAGTCGAGCCGGCCCGACGGCCCCCGCCGAGGTCGGGCCGGCCGGACGGCCTCTGCCGGAGCCGGGCCCACCCGACGGCCTCCGCCGGAGTCGGGCCGGCCGGACGGCCTCTGCCGGAGTCGGGCCGGCCGGACGGCCTCTGCCGGAGTCGGGCTCACCTGGCCGCCGTCGCGGCAGCCTGGCCCGTCGGACGGACCTGCCGGCCCGCCCCGACCAGCCGGGGCGGCGAGCCCGTCCCACGGGCACCGTCAGGAGAAGTCCAGCACCAGCCGCCCGCGCAGCCCGCCCGCCTCCAACAGGCGGTGTGCTCGGGCGGCTTCCTCGGCGGGTAGGACGTCGGCCACGTGCAGCGACAGCACGCCCTCCTCGACCTGGCGGCGCAGGGTGTCCAGCTTCGCCGTGTCGGCCATGCCGTCCGGCGCCATCACCGGGTGCACGGCGATGCCGCGGCCGGCCGGCCCGGCCCAGCCGCGCACCGTGGCCAGCGCCCCGCCGTCGGCGACGGCCGGGACCACCTCGGTGGTCTGGTCGGACGCGTCCACGAGGCCGGGTACGCCGTCGGGCACGAGCGCGCGCACGCGCGTGGCGACATCGGGGCCGCGCTCGACGACGTGGTCAGCACCGAAGCCGCGTACCCGGTCCACGTCCGGCCCGGCGGCGTCCGCGATGACGGTCAGCCCGTCGTCCGTGGCCAGTTCGACCGCGTACCCGCCCACCGCGCCCGCCGCCCCCGTCACGGCCACCGTCCCCCCGGCCGGCACGGCCACCGCGTCCAGCGCCAGCCGCGCGGTCAGGGCGTTCATGAGCAGCGTGGACGCGGCGGGGAAGTCCACACCGGCCGGCGCCGGTACGACCGACTCGGCGGGCACCACGACCCACTCCGCGTACGCCCCACCACGCGGGCCGACGAACATGACCAGGGCGACGACCCGTTGCCCCAGCTCCAGCCGCCCGCCCACCCCCGGGCCGAGCTGGTCGATGACGCCCGCGGCGTCCATGCCGGGCACGAACGGCGGCCGACGGCCCGGCATCCGTACGGCGTGGCCCCCGGTCCGCAACATGACGTCCGTCGGGTTCACGGCCGCCGCGCGCACCCGAATCCGCACCTCGCCGGGCCCCGCCTGCGGCTCGGGCAACTCCAGCACCCGCAGCACCTCGGGCCCGCCGAACTCCTCCACACCGATGGCTTTCATGATCGGCTCCAACCACCGCCCCCGGCACGGCATTCCTGCCCCCCGCCCCCGAGGTACGCGCCAGACGGCCGGCCCGGGCGGCGCGTCACCTAGCACCCCGATCGCGCACGGCGCCATCGCGGGCGCCGAACCGCCGCCGTCGGCGTCTACCGGTTCTGGGGGACGGCCGGGGCCCCCTTGTCCTGGCCTGGGTGCTGTGGCCCCTCGCGGCCGTCGCCCTGCTCCTCGCCTGGGGCAGTGCTCTCGGACCCGGCCTCAGGCGTGCCAAGGGCTGGGGGACCTGTGCGCTGGCCACCGTCGGGGTGGTGACCAGCCTCGTCCACCTGGCCGCCGGCTGACGTCAGCGGCCGGGCGCGGTGGCGGTTGGCCCGCCGGTCACCCGGGGGGTCAACCGCCCCGCCGCCCCCCCCCCCCGCGCCCCCCCCCCCCCCCCCCCCCGCCCCCCCCCACCCGCCGCCCCCCCCCCCCCCCCCCGCGCCCGCCGGAGGAA
>NZ_JBHVJC010000023.1:16405-153422 GCF_042799315.1 Streptomyces sp. NPDC057702
GGGGGGGGGGGGGGGCCGGCGGCTCCCGGGGGGGCACCCCCCCCCCGCCGACCCACCCCACCGCGCCGACCCACCCCACCGCGCCGACCCACCCCACCGCGCCGACCCACCCCACCGCGCCGACCCACCCCGGCCGCCTGACTCCAGCACACGGGCCAGCCCCCCACCACACCGCCCCGCCCCGCCCCGCCCCGCCACATGAGCCAACCGCCCCGCCCCGGTCGCCTCCCCCCACCACACGGGTCAGCCGCCTCGCCCCGCCGCGGCGCCCCCGGTCACGCTCTGAGGAACGCCAGTACCGCCAGGACCCGGCGGTGGCCGTCGGTGTCGACGGGCAGGTCGAGCTTCTGGAAGATGTTGCCGATGTGCTTGTTGACGGCGGCGTCGCTGATGAACAGCCGGGCGGCGAGGTTCGCGTTGGTCAGGCCCTCCGCCATGAGGCTCAGCACCTCCCGTTCGCGCGCGCTCAGTCGCTCCAGCGGATCGTGGCGGGTCCGCAGGAGCTGGTGGACCACCTCGGGGTCGACCACGGTCCCGCCGGCGGCCACGCGCTCCAGTGCCGCCATGAAGTCGGCGACCGCGCCGACGCGTTCCTTGAGGAGGTACCCGACGGCGGCGCCGCCGTGTGAGTCGAGCAGCCTGACCGCGTAGGACCGCTCGACGTACTGGCTCAGCACGAGCACCGGCAGCCCCGGGTACCTCTCGCGCAGCGCCACGGCCGTCTGGAGCCCGTCGTCGCCGTTGCCCGGTGGCATCCGTACGTCCGTGACGACCAGGTCGGGCCGGTCGCGGTGGACGGCCGCGACGAGCGCGTCCGCGTCGCCCACGGCGGCCAGCGTGTCGTGGCCGAACCGCTGCAACAGGCCCACCAGCCCCTCCCGTAGCAGCACGGCGTCTTCCGCGACGATCACGCGAAGTGACATGGGATCTCCACGTGCAGCAGGGTCGGGCCGCCGGCGGGGCTGGACACGCGCAGTCGGCCCTCCAGGGCGGTGAGCCGGTCGGCGAGCCCGGTCAGGCCGCTGCCGGCGGCCGGGTCCGCGCCGCCCTTCCCGTCGTCGGTGATCTCCAGGACGAGCAGGTCCGCGTGGTAGCGGCCGTACACCGTCGCGCTGGTGGCGCCGCTGTGTCGAGCGATGTTCGTCATGGCCTCGTTGAGCAGGTAGTAGACGTGGGTCTCCAGCGGTCGGGGCAGTCGGCCCGGGAGCTGGAGGTCGACGGTGACCGGCAGGGGGAAGCGGCTCGCGTGGTCCTCGACGGCGGCGACCAGGCCGTGGTCCGCGAGCACCGGGGGGTTGAGCCCCCGGATCAGACTACGCAACTCCTGGTGGGCCACCGAGAGCTGCTCCTCGGCGGCGGTGAGCTGGGTGGCCAGGGGCGATCCGGCGGGGATGTCCAGCCGCATCAGGCCCAGCGCCATCCCGACCGACACCAGGCGCTGTTGCGCGCCGTCGTGCAGGTCGCGTTCGATGCGCACGCGCTCGGCGTCGAAGGAGTCGATGAGCCGCGCGCGCGAGGCGCGTACCTCCCGCAGCGACTCGCCGAGTTCGCCGTCGCGCGGCGCGAGGAAGGTGCGGGCCAGCGCCGCGCGAGCCCCGGCCCACGACGTCACGGTGTACGGCGAGGCCAGCAGCACCAGCGCGCCGAACACCGCCCACGGCCAGGTCGAACCGTCCTCCAGGGCGCTGAAGGTGAGGGCGGGCACGCCGAGGCAGAAGGCCAGGACCAGCAGGTCGAGCCACCACAGCGCCGCCGCGGACACGAGCGTGAACAGCAGCTCGCGCCAGGTGACCTGTTCGGTGAGCCGGGTGGCCACCCAGGCGCGCGGGCCGGGCGCCTCGGGTGCCCGGTGCGGGTCGGGCATCGGGTCGAGGTCGACCAGCCGCAGCCGCCGCCGCTCGACGGCGGCCACGGTGGTCGAGGACAGGACGACGCCGACCAGCGGGGCCACGCCGACCAGGACGACCAGCAGCACCAGCCCGGCCACCAGCCCGGTGGCGAAGACGGCCACGGCACCGGCGCCGACCACGACCCCGCTGGCCAGGTAGGCCAGCGAGCGCCACGGCCAACTGGAGGTCAGGAAGCTCAGCGGGCGTTGGGCCATCGCCTGCCAGGCTGTTCTGGGTCGCATGCGTCCGACGCTATCCCGGGGGGTCGGCCAGCGGGGTAGAGCTGGCTCTACCCCCGAAGTAGAGCGCGGGCCAGTGCGCGGACACCCGTGCCCCCGGTGGAATCGACCCCATGACCACCACCACCGAAACCCCGGCCTCCGACGCGATCCACCTGCACGCCGTCCGCAAGGTGCACGGCACCGGCGAGAGCGCCGTCACCGCGCTGGACGGCGTTTCCCTCGCCTTCCCCCGGGGGTCCTTCACGGCCATCATGGGGCCGTCCGGTTCCGGCAAGTCCACGCTGTTGCAGTGCGCGGCCGGCCTGGACCGCCCCACCGGGGGACGGGTGGTGGTCGCCGGAACCGACATCGGCGGCATGAACGAACGCGAACGCACCGTCCTGCGCCGCGACCACATCGGCTTCGTGTTCCAGTCCTTCAACCTGGTCGAGTCGCTGACCGCGGCCCAGAACGTCGAGCTGCCCTCGCGGTTCGCCGGCCGCCGGGTGAGCCGCGACCAGGTCGCCGGCGCCCTGGCGGCGGTCGGGCTGGCGCGGCGCGCGGGGCACCGGCCCGGCGAGCTGTCCGGCGGCCAGCAGCAGCGCGTCGCCCTCGCCCGCGCGCTGGTGACCCGGCCGGACGTGCTGTTCGCGGACGAGCCCACCGGCGCCCTGGACACCGCCACCTCGCGGGAGGTGCTGCGGATGATGCGCGCGCTGGTCGACACGGAGGGCCAGACCACCCTCATGGTCACCCACGACCCGATGGCCGCGGCCGTCGCCGACGTGGTCGTCTTCCTCAAGGACGGCCGTCTCGCCGACCGCGTCACCCTCAGCCGCGACGCCGAAGGCCACAACGCCTCCGCGATCGCCGCCCACATGGCCCAACTGGAGGCGTGATGCTGATCTTCGCCAACGTCCGAGAGCGCTGGAGCGGCTTCCTGGCGGCCTTCGCCGCCGTGCTGGTCGGCGTCGCGCTCATCACCACCACCCTGATCATCTACGACTCCTCCCGCCCCACGGTCCAACCCCGCCTGGCGGGCGCCCCCGTCATCGCCCTGCCCGACCGGGCCCTGGACGCGGACGGCCAGCGCCAGGACCGTGTCCCGTGGAGCGCGGCCGAGGCCCGCCCGCTGGTCGAGGAACTGCGCGCGCTGCCCGGCGTCGCCGCCGTCGTCGCGGACCGCTCCTTCTACGCCCAGGGCTTCCGGGGCGACCAACCCATCGCCGACGCGGGCGCGTTGGAGGCCGGCCACGGCTGGTCGAGCGCGCGGCTGGCCCCCTACGACCTGGTGGCGGGTCGGGCACCGGCCACGGCCGAGGAGATCGTGGTGGACCGGGCGCTCGGCGTGCCCGTCGGCGCGGACCTGACCGTCAACCTGGCCGCCGGCCGCACCGGCTTCCGCGTGGTCGGCACCGTGAACGGCCCCGGCTACTACGTCACCGACGCCTTGGCCGCCGCCCAACGGCCGGGCGTCGACGCCCTCGCGCTGCTCACCGAGCGCGACGCGTCCGCCGGGGACGTGGCGGACCGGGCCGCCGAGGCCGTCGGCGACCGGGGCACCGTGGTCACCGGCCACGCCCGCTCGACACTCCAGCCGGCGCACGTGGAGCACCAGCGGTTCCTCGGCGCGCAACTGATCACCGCCATGGCCACCCTGGGCCTGTTCATCACCGTCTTCGTCGTGGCGTCCATGCTCGTCCTGGCGACCGGGCTGCGCCGGCGGGAGATCGGCCTGCTGCGCATGATCGGCGCGAGCCCGCGCCAGGTCCGCCGGATGATCCTCGGCGAGGCGGCCGTCATCGGCCTGCTCGGCGCCGTGGCCGGCACCCTGGCCGGCGTCGCCGCCGCGCCACTGCTGCGCGACGTCCTGCGCGGGCTCGACGTCACCCCGCCCGACCTCGCCCTACGGGTGGCGATGTGGCCCCTGGCGAGCGCCGCGGCGATCGGCGTGGGCGTCAGCGTCCTGGGCGCCTGGTCGGCCAGCCGGACGGCCGCCCAGGTCGCGCCGATCGAGGCCCTGGCCGCCGGCGGGCCCGCCGGCCAGGCCATCAGCCGCGCGCGCCTGATCAGCGGCCTGGGCGTGCTGGGCCTTGGCGTGGTCTCCGTCGTCGCCTGCGCCTCGGCCGCCGCGGACAACCGGGTCAACATGGCCATCTGCGCGACGATGGTGCTCATCGTGGCGGCGGCGCTGCTGGCGCCGGTGTGCGTCGGCCCCCTGGGGCGGCTGCTGACCGCGCCGTTCGCGCGGTTCGGCTCGGCCACGCCGCTGCTGGTCCGGGCGGAACTGCGGGCCCACCCGGGTCGGGCCGCCTCCCTCGCCGCCCCGGTCATCGCGGCCGTCGGATTCGCCGTCCTGCTCAGCGGCGTGGTGGAGACCATGCGCGTGGCGTACCCGGCGGGCGGCGCCAGGGAGCTCAGGGGGCAGTCGATCGTGACCCCGGACGGCACCCCGGGCAACACCGACGAGGTGGTCGCCGCCCACCCGGTGGGCAAGGCGGCGCTGCCCACCCGCGCGTTCGTCCGCGACGCGGGCGGGGACCTCACCGTCATCGACGCGCTCGGCTCGCGCGACGCCCGCTGGGACAGGCCGGGCCAGGCCGTGCTCGGCGCGCGGATGGCGGACCGGTTGGGCGTACGGGCCGGCGACGAGCACCCGGTGCGGTTCGCCGACGGCGCCACCGTCAGGCTGCGCGTCGCCCGCGTCCTGCCCGATGACCCCGCCCGTGGTGACTTCGTCGTGTCCCGCGCGCTGGTGCGGGCGCACGACCCGGCCGCGCTCACCGACGACATCTTCCTTCCCTCGGGGACCCGGCCCGGCGCCGCCGTCCCCGGCACCGCCGTCCACGACGCGATGCGCTACGCGCTCGACGACTACGAGACCGACGCGCGGCTGGCCGAGAGCCTGACCACCATGCTCATCGTCATCGCGGTCGGCTACAGCGGCATCGCCGTGGCCAACAGCATGGGCATGACCGCCCACAGCCGGCGGCGCGACTTCTCCGTCATGCGGTCCGCCGGCGCCACCGTGCGACAACTGCTGGTGTTCACCGTCGGCGAGACCGCCCTGGTGACGGTCCTCGGCGCGACCCTGGGCGTCCTGGTCACCCTGGGCCCGCTGGCCGCGATGGCCTCCGGACTGTCCCAGTCGACCGGCACGGACGTCGCCCCCCACCTGAGCCCGTCCGTCGTCCTCGCGGTGATCGCCGGCTCCCTCGCCCTGGCGGTCACCACGAGCGCGGCCGTCACCTGGCGGACCCTGCGCCCCACGGCACGCTAGCCCGCCACCGCCCAGGCCCCACCGCGCTCCCCGCCACCCCCGGGCGGGGAGCGCGCGCGAGGTTTCACGGAAGGTGCCACCAGCCGGGCGCGCGGCGGGAGTTACGGAGTGGGAGTACGCGGGCGAGGGCGCGGGCCGGTGCGCGGCAGCGGTCCCGCGCGGGGGACGTACCGCCGCCCGTCGGCGCGGAGACCGGGCCGGCCGGGGTGACGGCGACGGACCGGCCGCCAGAACCGGCTGCCGTAACCCACCGTCAGAACCGGCTGCCACCCACCGCCAGCACCGACCGGTCGGACCCGGCTGTCCGACTCCCCTGCGACGCTCCGCGCATGGAGATGACAGTGCGGCTCACGATCGACTGCGCCGATCTGCCGCGCGTGGTGGCTTTCTGGGCCGAGGCCCCGGGGTACGTGCCCGAGCCCCCGCCGGGTACGTCACGTGGCGGGCCCACTGGGCGGCGGCGGGGCCCGAGGCGGAGTTGCCGGCCGGCGCCGGGGACTGCCCGGAGTCGATCGTCGATCCCGCCGGGCACGGCCCGAGGGTCTGGTGCCAGCGGGTTCCGGAGCCCAAGGCCACCAAGAACCGGTGGCACTTCGACCTGAAGGTCGGCGGCGCCCGTGACGCCCCCTGGACGTCCGCGCCCAGCGCGTCAGGGCCACGGTGGGGTCGCGCCGCGCGGCGGAGTCCGTCGTACGAGCGAACGCCCCGCACCGGGCCGCTTCGTCCATCCCGGACTTCGGCAGGTACCGCTCACGGTCCACCCATGCCCGACCCTTGGCCGTCGCGCGGGCGACGAAGACCCCGAGCCGGCAGATCTCGGTGCGGCCGACAGTGCTGGAGCACTGCCGCTGGAAACCGGCCGAAGCCGTTCCCGTCTTGATGAAGCCGATGCCGTCCAGCATCAACACGCCGTGCAGGCCGCCAAGCCGCTCGGCAACGTCATGCTGCACGTCGTCCCGGAGTGCGTTGACAGCCCAGGTCGCGCCGTTGAGCAGATGCTGCCAGCCCGCCGGGCCGCGGGGCCCGCGTACCGGTCCATCCGTTGGCGCTGCCGTCTCTGTCGTTGATCGGCACCCGCTTGATGGAGAAGTCCACGGGCCACACATAGGGCAAGTGACCGTCCCGGCGACGCGGGCGAGGACGGTGTCTCCGGCCTCCACCTTCGACGGATCGGTCGGGGCAACGATCACCTACTGTCGACTACGCATCAGTGGGGGACCTTCGAGTAGCCGCTGGGCCAGGACATCACGGTTGCCCCGCCAACGCCCCTGGCTACCGCAGCATGCAAACCATCCATCCGATGCCTCTGCACCACCCCCCCGATCAACTTCTCCGTGTCCCATTAGCGAGCATGGCGAATGTTGCCTGGCGTTGAGGTGACTGTCACTCGTCCACGTTCGCGTTACCCGGCTTGTCACGGCAGGAGAGACTCTCGATCTCGTAGACGGTGGGCCTGGCATCCTCACGGTCGGCCCTGGGGACGCGATCCAGATTGTTCTGGAAGTCCCGGTCCCAGTCGTTGCTGCCTGCGTAGTCTATAAGCGCCTGCTTGAGCTTCCGGCAGTCTTCGCGATGACCCTTGACCATGGCGATGCCGTAGTCGTTGATCGGTCCAAACACTAGGCCGTCTGGCACGGTGAGACCAGGTTCCGCTGCCTCGAACCCGTAGAGAATAAGCTGGTCAGTGGAAAGGGCATCGACCTTTCCGCTCTTCAGTGCTTTGATGCAGTCCTTTGCGTCCGTCTTCTCGACGGGAATGAGACCGCTATACGCTGTTTTTTCTAGCTCCCGTGCGGAAGTGGTGTCTTTCCAGACGCAGACAGTCCGCTCTTTGAGGTCTTTGACCCTCTTGTACCGTCCGGCGTTTTCGGTGCGTACGAGGATGCCCTGCTGGGTGGATGCGTAGGGCCCTACGAAGTCAAGCCCATCACCGCCTTCCGAAGTCGGCTTCATCCTTTGCGCCGTGATCGAAAAGGTGGCCGCGACGAGCTGGACAGCTCCATCCTGGAGCACGTCGGCCCGGTTTTGGGATAGAACACCCTCAAATTGCGGGGGCTTGGCCTCCACTCTGCGGAGCACCTCTCGGGCGACCGTGATGTCGAACCCGTTGAACTCGCCGTCGTGGGGTGAGTAGCTCGTGCCCGGCTGGTCACCCTTACTGCCGACCTCTACCTTCTTTCCGGCCAACATCGAAGCCGGTTCTGAGGAGCAGCCGGCCAGGGAAGCCCCCGCGAAGGCGACCACGATGACCCCGGTGCGGATTGTGCGGGAACGGCGCCCTGTTTTGCCCATGTACGGTCCTTGTGATTGTTTCGGTTCATGCATCGTGCAGCGTTCCTCGGGCTTGAGCGAGGCGCATGAAGCAGCCAGTGCCCGGTCGTACGGCGATTGCGAACTCGACTGCTACCTCGCGCCCGCCGAGGTCGAAGTTGATGGTCGACTGCGCGGGCACCTCCGAATTGTGCGGGGTGACGCCCGGGGTGACGGCGGTGATCGTCACTGTGGTCTTGCCGACGCAAGTGGGCGCGCTCGAATCGTCGTCCTTGACGGTCAACGTCAGGCGCAGCTTGTCCCGTACGTCGCCGGAAGCTGGCTGCTTCATCACCACCTTGAGTTGGCCGCCGGTGTCGCCTACGGGCTGCTTGCCCTGGATGATCATCTCCACGCTGACCTCGCCGGTACGGTCGACATCCACCCAGGCGAGCGCGCTGCCACCGCAGCAGAGCGTGGCAGCGCCGACGAGAATGGCGCGGACTATCCTGCTACGCCGTGTCCCGGCGGCCCGTTGCGCGGCGTCGCAGGTTTGTCCGGTCTGGCCGCTCGGGTACAGAGCGGCGGCACCTGCGACCAGCAGGGTGAGGGTCGTGAGGACGTAGAACCATACGTACTGCATCTGCGGGCCGCCGGGCCACTGGGCGACGGCAAAGATGCCGAAGGCGATGGTCGTAACGATGACAAGACAGGCGGACACCGGCATCCAGGCGACGTGCCTCAGTGGACGCCTGAGCTCCCATTTGAACGTGGCGTTGGCGCCGACCGAGCCAAACGAGGACGAGCCGACGCCACTAGAACTAACGTTGCCGGACTCGGGGCTCCCGCCTCCGCCGGGCTCGTCGGAACTCATGCTTCGGCACCGTGACGACTGCCGCCGCCGAAGTGGAACGTAGCGCCGTCTCCCACCGAGCCGATGGCGGCGGAGTTCGAACCGTAGGCCGTGACGTGGTGTACGCGCGTGGGCGCCGGCCCTGCTGCCATGAGCTCCGCCAGACGGGCCTCATCCGGACAGCCGTTCCGCTGTTCGCCGAGCCAGGCTGTCAGGGCTGAGGCCAGCCGCTGCCTGTCCTTGGAGGAGAGCGCGCCGAGTAGCTGGTCGGCGCGCTGTTCGCTACGGCCCTCGGGGAAGGGCATCAGGACGTCCTCCCTGCTGCTGCGAAAGAGCCTACGAAAGTAGCCCTGGCCCGCGTCGATCGACCCGTCCGACATGCGCTGTGCGGCACTAGCCACCACGGCGGCGCCCAAGACCTCGACTGACAGCGAGAAGTAGGTAGCGAGCTCGGCGGAGATTTCAGGAAGACTGGTCATGAGCGCCCCCGTAACTGACCTGCAGTGCATCTCATGTGCACTGTCAACTCTGCTACTTTAAGCAGGAGTTGAGGTCTTTCGCAGGTGTTCCAGGATTGCTCTGTGTGGGTACGTGAACCCTGATGGGGGACGTTCGACCGGTACGTGTCAAGGCCGCGCGGCCGGTGCCCGCCGACACTCGCCGCGCAACGTTTCACTCCCGAGCCCGGAACAGGCGGTCCCGCATCAGGGGCGCGCGGGGTGCCACTCTGTACTCATCTGGCCACACCAGCCCCCATGGGCATGGCAGTGCGATCCACTGCCTCACCATCTGGCGGAGCTGCTGGACTGAAGACGAACGGCTACGATCCGGGGCCGACGGGGCGGGCACTGGCTGACGCGACACCACGCTGTCCCGAGCCGTTCCCCTTGATGCGGCCGGTGTCGTCGACAGCCAATACACCTACTGAACAACTGAGTTAGGCAATAACGTAAAGCCCCAGGGTCCTAGTGCGTCCACCATCGCAGATCTACCTGTGAGAACCGGGCCGCCCCCGTGCTCCCTCGGCTGAGTTGCCCCGCCGACAGGCTTCCGGCGGCCTGGAGGATCCACCTCGCGCGGCTGCTCCGACGGATAGACGACCTCGACGGAGGAGTGGACGGTCACGGCGCACGCGCGGTGGGCCATCAGGGTGGAGACGAACCGCACCTCGTTGCCCCGGAGGTCGCTGAACTCCACGACGGGGCCGCACCTCTCGTGCCACGCGCCCACGTCCGCGTGGAGGGAAGTCCGAAGCGCCGACCCACTCACTCTGCGGGTCCCACTACCGCCCAACCTGCGGAAACGAGGGCGCGGGCGTGATCAGAGGGCGGACCGCCGACGTCTCGGGGGATGGGCCGAGCGACTCGCTTGGCACCCGTGCCGTGGCGGGGGGCGGGATCAGCCCCGCCACGCGCCGTCGCCCCCACGCCGCGCGTCCCGGAACGTGCCGTCCGCCACCCGCCGTACCGACTCCTCCCACTCCCGCACCACCCGCCGCCGACCGCCCGGCACCCGCGCCCAGGTGTCACGGGTGAGGGGCTGCCCGTCGTAGACGGGGTCCCAGGTCAGGGCGTGAAAAGGCCCGATGTCCGGCACGAGGGTGGTGAGACAGTGCAGCGTGCGCCGGTGGTACCACTTCCCGACGACCGCGATCCGCAACCCGGACCCGAGAGCCTCCCGCAGGTAGGGCCGCGCGAACTCCACGTTCTGCCACGTGTTCGCGGAGGCGTCCTCACACCGGATGGCGCTTTCCGGTACGTCGCGTTCGCGCAGCAGCCGCCGGAACTCCCGCCCCTCCACCACCCCGTTGTGCCGGTTGACCCCACCGGTCACAATGACCAGCGGCGCCGTCCCCCGGTGATACCACTCGGCCGCGAGCTCAGCCGGCCGCGACAGATGAGTCCCGAAAACGAGCAGAGCGACGGCCTCGCCGGCAGCCGGCGGCGCGGCGATGTCAACGAAGCCCGTGACCTCCCGAATCCGCGCGTCGCCGAGTTCCTCGTGAGCGGTGGACATGGGGGGCTCCTCCGGAGGGTGGGGGTGCGGGCGCACATTCCGTTCCCGCTCCGGAGCAACCGGAACCTCCCCACACGGCGGCCACCGGAACGCGCGCGGCACACCCGCCAGTGGGCATGGCCAGAAAGCGCCGAGGCATCCTTCGCCTACGCACGGTGACGTGATGCCATGGCCCCACCGTTACCGAGAACGTGCCCCAAGCAGCGACGAGAGCCACGCGGCGGCGCGGATCATCTCAGGTGTCGAGCGGGCGACAGGCGTGTAAGGCATGTGCGCGTCAGTGCACCATGCCTGACAGCTATCTAAGGGCCGTTCGGGCACGTACGGCATGTTCGCAACCCGGGTCCCGATCCCCGACACGCCCGTCATCGTCGAGCCTGAACCGTTCTCAGTTCCCCGGGCGTCCGTACGTGTGACACCGACCGTGGAGCCGCCGGCCATGAACGCACCCGAACCGCCAGCCTGGCCGCACTGCGCACGCGGTGCAGACCCTGCTGCCGACCCCGTCGGCTGCCGCGGCATCCACGTCCCCGGCTACACGGAATGTCTCGCCCACCTGGCCGGCGCCGACCGCGACGCCTATCTAGCCGGTCTGACCCCCGGCAGCGACATCGACCACCGTGGCACCGCCTTCACCGATTCCCTCCTTAACGCTTTACTCGACGCCCTTCGTGACTCCGCAACCGGGCGCCCTCGCTTAGGCGTGGCCGGGTTCGGGTCGGCGTCCTTCGAGGGCGACGCCTGGTTCGAGTCGGCGTCCTTCGAGGGCGACGCCTGGTTCGAGTCGGCGTCCTTCGAGGGCGACGCCTGGTTCGAGTCGGCGTCCTTCAAGCGCGACGCCTGGTTCACGTCAGCGACCTTCAAGGGCGACACCGTGTTCGCGTCAGCGACCTTCGAGGGCGTGGCCGGATTCGGGTCGGCGACCTTCGCGGGCGACGCCTGGTTCGGGTCGGCGACCTTCAAGCGCGACGCCTGGTTCTTGTTGGCGATCTTCGAGGGCGTGGCCGGGTTCGGGTCGGCGACCTTCGAAGGCGACGCCTGGTTCGAGTCGGCGACCTTCGTGGAGGTCGACCAGTTCGGGCCTTTGGTGTGTGCTGGGCGGCTTGTTCTGTCCGGTGCGATGTTCGGCAGCCCGGTGACCCTCTCATTCGCTGTGCGCCGTCTGGAGTGCCATCGCACCCGCTGGTCATCGACAGCGGAGATCCGCCTGCGCTATGCCACGGTGGACTTCGCTCACGCCGTGTTCGAGTACCCCCTCACGATTGCCGCCGAGCCGGACCCGTTCGTCAATGACGGCCGACCGCTCGCAGAAGATCTCTTTCCGAGCGCGTACGACCCAGGGGTGCGACTGTCGTCGCTGCGCGGGGTGGACGCGGCCCATCTGGTCCTGGCCGACCTCGACCTTTGGGAATGCCTGTTCACCGGCACGGTCCACCTGGACCAGATTCGCCTAGAGGGGGCCTGCACTTTCAACACCGCACCGCCCGCCCTGCACTGGCGGCGCTGGCCGCCCGTGCGGTTCACCGAGCGCCTCGTCCTGGCCGAGGAACACAACTGGCGCGCCAGTCAGCCGGGGGCAGTACAGGGCTGGGTCCCCGGCACCGGATGGGCCGGGCCGCCGCAACTGGCCGCGGTATACCGGGCGCTGCGCAAGGCCTTCGAAGACGGAAAGCACGAACCAGGGGCGGCGGACTTCTACTACGGCGAGATGGAGATGCGCCGCCACGCCGACAACGTCCCCCGCGGTGAACGAGGGCTGCTGACCGCGTACTGGGCGATGTCCGGCTACGGCCTGCGCGCCTCCCGGGCCCTGGCCTGGCTCAGCTTCGCCATGCTCCTCACCATCGTCCTGCTCATGGCCTTCGGCCTCGCGCAGGACACTCCGAAGCAGACCGCAACCGGCACCGTCCCGGCCGGCGGGGGAAAGGTGACCTTCGAGATCGACAAGGACGATCCCCAGAACCCCACCGGCGACCGGTTCACCGGCAAGCGCTTCGAGAAGGCCCTGAACGTCACGCTGAACTCGGTGGTGTTCCGCGCCTCCGGCCAAGACCTGACCACCGCCGGCGTCTACATCGAGATGACCTCACGCTTCACCGAACCCGTCCTGCTGGGCCTGGCCGCCCTCGCCATTCGCAACCGCGTCAAACGCTGACAACCCTGCTCCGGCCAAGCGCGGCCCCGTGACGCTCGATCGAACCGTCCACGTGTCTTCTTTGCCTACACCGTCGATCACGCCTGTGAGCTGAACGGATGCCCTTCGACCCCTAGGTATCGGCCAGAGGGAAGCCCGGGTGACCGAGAACGACGCGCGGAACGAAGCACCCGACGTACTGCGACAGCGCATGGTGGCGGGCCTTCGGGCGCGCGGGGCGATCAGTTCACGCGAGGTGGAGGCGGCCTTCCACGCGGTACCCCGAGACCTGTTCGCCCCCGAGACGAGCCCCGAGGAGGCCTACGCGGCGCCAGAGGCGATGCACACCAAGTCCAACGCTGCGGGTCGGCGCCCCAGTTCGATGGTCAGAGCGACGCTGGGCGCAGGCGCGCGAACAGCGGCCAGCTTCGATCGCTATGCGGCCCTGCTGGTCAGTTCCCTCGCGCGGTCGTTGTAGTCGGTCACGAGGCGATGAGCTCCGTACGTGCCCATGCGGCGGGACAGGTCGCGTACTGCCTCGGTGCAGCGGGAGGACTTGACCTGTTTCGCCAGACTGATAGCCCGTAGACCGGCAGCGTGCGCGGCTTCGAGGTCCCGGCGTTGGACGTGTGCCGCCGCGAGGGCGGCCTGTGACATGGCGCCCCGACGGGCCCGCTGTTGCCGCTTGGCCTCGCGAATGGACTCACGTGCGTGCACTTCCGCCTGGTGCGGTTCCCCCAGATCGCGAAACGTGTGGGCGTGTTCTCCGTGGAGATACGCCACGTCGATGAACTGCGCCCACTCCGGCTCCCTTTCGGGCCGCACTCGTGCAAAGGATTCCTGCGACTGCTCCACCGCGTGCTTGGCGGCCTCCTTCTGTCCGAGTCGCGCCAGCGCACGTGCTTCCAGGCACCACAGGTCCGCCATGCACGCGGGCGATGTGGAGTTCGTCAGACCGTGCCGGCCAGCCTGGGCGAGGCTGCGTCCCTCGGCGGGGTTACCAAGCAAGGTGGCTTGATCCGCCATCCCGGCGAGCACATGCGCCCCGAGAGCCGCATTGCGCGATTCCTGCGCGAGACGCAGCGACTGGATCAGGTATCGCTGGGCTGTGCCGTGCTCACCGTTGTCGTACGCCATCCAGCCGAGCAGGTACGTCTGCTCGGCCGTGGCTTCGCACAAGGCTTGGCGTACATCCTCGGCATGGGTGCGGCGAAGTAGCGGATAGACCTTGTCGTTCATGTACCGCGCGAGTGCGTGCCGGCCGGCCCCACCGCCCTGCATGACGTCCACGTGCTGGAACCTCGCGAAGACGCTGCGTACCGAGGTGACGTCCTCCAACCGAACGCGTCCCCCCGGCGTCGGCTGGCTCTCCAACGTGCTGAGCAACCAGTCGCGGGACGGCCCCACGGCCGCCACGGCAGCGAAGGGTGCGACTGCCAAGAAGTTGCGTCGTTCCACGTCCGCTCTCCCCAAGTCGGCTACAGCTTCCACCGTATCCACGAACCCCGAGCTGTAGGTGAGACCGCGTTCCGCAATGCTGCCGTCTCCGAACCCGATGTCGTAAGTCGTTACGCGATAACCCAGTGCGGTCGAAAGGACATCGGCGATGAGATCGGGCACCGGCGGCCGGGGGCGATGCCCTTCGAGCCAACGTCGCACCGTTGTGCCGTCTGGCTGCACATGAAGCTGCGAGCAGGCGTGGGCAGCGGCCCGGATACGACGTGCGAGCTCCTTGTTGCTGAGTCCTGTGCGATCAAGAAACCCGCTGAGTTCGGTGTTTGGCGCAGTCATCCGAACAGTCGCTCCCTCCCTGCGCTCAGAGCGCGGAAGTGCCACCCCTTGCCACCCTCGCGGCCGTACCCATCAAGCATGCCCGAGGTGTTGCTTAGAGAAAGCAGTCACACACGTCAAGTGATCGAGCAGCCTACTGGTTTGCCGCGTTCGTCGGCACGCCGTCGGGGGCCCGGCACGCGACGCTACCCGCCGTGGAAAGGCGAGCGACAACCATGTGGATCGATCGGAACTGCCGGAATGAACGAGGGGGGAGCGGCCAGTGAGCGTGCACCCCGAGCCACCCGTAAGGGTGGACCACTGGCCCCCTGCCCCCACCCCCGCTGACGCGAGGTTGGCGGCGTTGATCGACAAGCACGACCGACGGGCGTGGGAGGACGTGTCGGATTCGTGTGCGAGGCGTCGGGCGATCTGGATTGTCGCGGGGCGCGCGGACGCTTTGGGGGATGTGCGGCGGCGGCGTAAGGCCGTTGAGGTGCTTGGCATGCATCGCCGGCGGGACCACCAGGTTGAGGAGGGTGGGTGGTGAACGTGAGTGATCGGGTCAGGGCTGTGTTGACCGGTGAGCACGAGGTGCGTACCGCGCAGGGTGTGGTGTTGCGTTTCTTTCTCGCGAACGGGCCGCTGGCCGCGCCTGGTGCGCGGTGGATGCGGGCGAGCGATGTGGAGTTCCAGTACGCGTACGAGGTGGCGCAGTTCGATCCTCGGGCGCATGCGGAGCACACCGTTCGGCGCAACCCGGGGTGGTTTCAGGTGGGGTTGGACGCGTTGGTTGGTGCGGGGGGTTTCTTCTGGTCGGACGGCGCTGGTGTCTCGGGTGTGTTGACGACCAACGGGAAGGCTCCGGGGGAGTGTGGGCTCGACCTTGTGGCGTTGCACGCTCGCGTGCGTTCCGGGTTGGGGGTGTGGGGTGAGTAGGCGTGAGGTGCGGGTGAATGTGTTGGTGTGGCGTCCGCGTGATCCGGGTGCTCCGGGTGACTTGTCGGGTGGTTGGCCGTGTGTGTTGCAGGTGCGGAGTGTTCGTGCGCCGTGGCAGGTGCCGGGTGTGGTGTTGCGTCCGTATGAGTCGGTGATGGCGGCGGCGGGGCGGGCGGCGTTCGCGTTGGGGTTGGAGTTGCCGGTGGTGCATCGTGCGTTGACTATCGACCAGCGTCCGGCGTTGGGGCGTGATCCGGAGCAGTTGGTGATCGTCGTGGATGGTGGTTGGACTGATGGTGAGGATGTGCGGGTGGTGGGTGGTGGTCGGTCTGCGCGCTCGGGGGGTTGCTTGTATGAGCGTCGTTGGGCGCGGGCGGAGGACTTGGCTGAGGAGATCGCTGTGGCCACGGCGTTGAGTGCGGCGTTGGGTAAGACTCCGGCGTTCGTTGTTAATCAGCCGCCGGGGGGTGAGCTTCGTGGTGGGGGCTGGTGAGGGTTGTTTGTGGCGGGGCGTCCGTGGAGTGGTGGGGGTGGGTGTGGGGGAGCCCCGCGACTGCGGGGACGGAAGCGCCCTGAACATCTGGGCCGCCGCGATGGCGGGACCAACCCCGCGTGGGGGCCGACCTGCGACACCCGCTTTAGGGGAGCGGTGCTGCGGACCACGCCCGAACCGAGGACGCCGGCGCGGTGATCGTGGCCGCCGTCGGCGTCACGAGATCAGCCCCGCATCCGTGCGGGGACCGGGCTCCGAGGTGACCCGCGAGGACGCCAACGCCGGGGAGAACCCCGCAGTGCGGGGACGTCGGAGCTGTGCTCGGCGATCTGGCCGACCTCGGGGGAGCATCCCCGCATGCGGGGACCGGGCCAGCGCCACGACGACATCAGTCCTGACGCCGGGACCACCCCCGCGCGCGCGGGGACCAGTGACCGACTACGACTACGAAGCCGATGGCGACGGGACCCCCCCCGCGCGCGGGGACCAGTGAGGCCCTCAACGAGCGGGTGCCGAGCCGCTGGGACCACCCTCGCGCGCGGGGACCAGCCGCGCCGGTGTCGTCCTGGAGGGCGGTGAGGGGGACCACCTCCGCGCGCGCGGGGACCAGACCACCGCCGCCCAGCGGCGCCCCTCTTCCCCGGGACCACCCCCGCGCGCGCTGGGACCAGGTGGACCAGGAGATCATCGAGTACCTGACCTGGGGACCACCCCCGCGCGCGCGGGGACCAGGAGATCACTCGCACGGACGGCAAGGCGAGCTTGGGACCACCCCCGCGCGCGCGGGGACCAGAGCAATTGACCTGCGGTGTTGTCGCGCCGGTGCCCCGGATTCCGCAACTTCCTGAGAACGCGACATCACCCACATCCAACGCTTACCACCCACATCGTCAAACCCTCGGACACCTACGTCCAGGCTAGTCGTCGGTGCCGGGGCGTGCGCCTCGTACGCGATGTAACCCGATCCGCTCCGGCGGTTCGGTGGGGCGCGGCCCCGAGTCGGTCGGGGCGGCGGTGGGGCGGGCGGCGATAGGGCCCGCAGGTCGCGCCGTTCCCGCGTACGGCGGACGGAACGTGGGCGGTCCGCGTGCCGCGTTGGCTGGCCGGTGCTCCCTCGGCACAGTCGGTAACGCACCACCGACGCCCCAGGCGTCAGCCTGGCCTGCCCCAGCCTCACCCGTATTGCCCATGCCCATGCGTCAGCCGAGTCTGACCCAGCCCCACTCATACCGCTAAGGCCCAGGCGCCGGCCGGCCCCCGTCCCGCCCAGACCCAGGCGCCAGCCGACCCCGTACCACTCAGGCGTAGGCGCCAGCCGACCCCGTGCTGGTCGGTGCAACCGGTCCTGCGGGGGAGTTCGTCTTCCTGGGTGACGAGCCCTGGGGCCGGCCCGAGTCCGTGCGTCGCCTCGGTGGCAACCGCTCCGATAACACTCACAACCGGATCTACGACATCCGTGCGAAAGGCGGTCGAAAAGGGGAATGGGAGGGAAAGAAGTCGGTCGTCAATGGTCGAAGGACGATAGGCGAGTGGCACCAACGGAACACCAGCCGCCGACCAACGGGGCCGTGGAGCCTCGCGGGTAGGGGACGGGTGGCCCGTAAAGTAAGGCGAGCAGAGGGGAATTGGGCATGTGGCACACCCTGAGCGAATGTGATCACGACTGGATCGGCTGGAGCGGCAAGACCCGCTGCCGCAAGTGCGGCGCCACCCAGAACTGACGAGCCATCAGGCAAACGGTACTCACGAGTCCACACCGTGGACAGCGGGGGCACAGGACGTCCGGCCCGTGCCCCTGCCCCGGCAAGTGATCGGAACGCGATGACAGAACGTGTGCGGTGGGCCGACCTGCCCGCCGCCCTGCGCCGCGTGATCGAGGAGCGTACGGGTCGCGTCGTACGCACCGAAGAGGTTCCCGAGGGCCTGAACTGTTCGCTCGCCCTCGCTCTCGACACGCGGTGCGGCGAATCGCTGTTCCTCAAGGGCGTTCGTATGACCAGTCACGCGGACCGAGCCGGACTCCTGCGGGAACAGCAGGTCAACTCCCTCGTCAGCGAACTGGGGGTGGGGCCGGGAATCCTGCACAGCTTCGAGTACGGGGGCTGGCACTGCCTGGCCTTCGCGTACGTCAGGGGCGCGCACGCCGACCTCGGCCCCGGCTCCCGGGACCTGGCGGCGGTGGCGTCCACCCTCCAGCGCGTACAGCAGGCCCCACCCCCGCGGTTCCCGCTCCCGCGACTGGCCGACCGCTTCGCCGAGCACCTGTTGCCCGGCGAGGCGGAGGCCCTCGCCGGCGAGCACCTCCTGCACACCGACACCAACCCTCACAACCTCCTCATCGAGGAGGCCACCGGCGCCGCGTACGTCGTGGACTGGGCCATGCCGGCGCTCGGCCCCGCGTGGGTGGACGCGGCGTACACGGCCGTACGCCTCATGGAGTGCGGCCACACCCCGCGGGCCGCCCGCGCCTGGCTCGCGGCCTTCGCGGCCTGGCGCGCCGCCGAGCCCACGGCGGTTGAAGTCCTCGTCAACGTCGTCTGCCGCCACTGGATCGCCACGGTCGGCCCCCGCGACGCGGAACCGAGCAACGCGCGGTTCCGCAGTCTGCTGGTGAGCGGCCCGGTGTAGCCGCCTGCCGCCGGCGGCGAGCCCCGCCCGCGCGGGGACCGAGCCCTGCTGGAGCCGGCGCGCGCCTACGGGCTGGGACCAACCCCGCGCGCGGGGACGAGGACGGCGACGGCAACGAAGTCGCCCTAGGGTGAGGAGCATCCCCGCGTGCGCGAGGACGAGGTGAGGAGCCCCGCCTTCGCGGGGAGCGCGGACTCGTCGTGCTGAACGTCGGCCGCTTCGGAGGGTCATCCCCGCATGTGCGGGGACCAGGCCGAGACGTAGAGCAGCAGCGGCGCCATGAAGGGGCCATCCCGGCGAGCGGGACCAACCGGTGCCTCGCGTCTACGCCACCCCTGAGCAGGGGCTATCCCCGCGTGCGGGGGGGCAGCGGCTTCTTGTCCTCGCGCCTCTCGACTTCGCGGGGGCCACCCCCGCAGGCGCGGGGACCAGGCTTCCGGATGGCCCGGGTTGAACGGGAACGCGGGACCACCCCCGCACGCGCGGGGACCAGCGGCGCCCACCCCACCGGAAGGGCGCCGTCGTCGAGACCACCCCCGCACGCGCGGGGACCAGGGAGCATGACGGACGCGCAGTACAGCGCCGCCGGGACCACCCCCGCACGCGCGGGGACCAGAAGGACCTCGCCGACGCACGCGCGCGCATGCTGGGACCACCCCCGCGCGCGCGGGGACCAGCCTCCGTGGGCGCACGCGGACCTGCCGAACCCGGGACCACCCCCGCGCGCGCGGGGACCAGAGCAATTGACCTGGGGCTTTACGGAGCGGCTGCCCCGGAATCCGCAACTTCCCGAGAACGCGACATCACGCACATCTCACCCTTACCGCACATCATCGAGGCAGCGACAGATCGGGAGCCAGATTACCGGCCGCCGCCCCGCAGGAGACGTACTCCGTTG
This sequence comes from Streptomyces sp. NPDC057702, assembly GCF_042799315.1. Classification (NCBI taxonomy): domain Bacteria; kingdom Bacillati; phylum Actinomycetota; class Actinomycetes; order Kitasatosporales; family Streptomycetaceae; genus Streptomyces; species Streptomyces sp. NPDC057702. The sequence continues at coordinate 35,777 of NZ_JBHVJC010000023.1, forward strand.
CCAACGCACCCCAAGCTCCACACCTGGCGTCCCGACCCCGGACCGCGCACCAACCCAAGTCAGGAAGCGGGCCGTTGGCTAAAGCGGTCGTTCCGGCCGGGGGGGGCCGGGGTTGCCGCACCACGGCTCCACGTAGCCAGCCTTGGGCGGGCCCGCTCCGGCCGTCACCAGCCCAACCCCACCCCACCCGCGGCAGGCCGGGCGCCAAGCCCACCCCCACGGTCGGGGCTGGCGGGGCCGCCCTCGCACCCCACAGCCCCCTCGGGCGCGGCCGGCCGCGTAAAGCCCGGACCACACCCACAGCCCCCTCGGGCGCGGCCCGCCGCGCAGAGCCCCCGGGCCACACCCGCAGCGCATAACCCGTCACCCCCCCCGCAGCCTGTCTCACTCCTCCTGCCCCTCAACTCCCGTCTCCGGTACGGCAATCGAGCCCGCCGCATCCACCTCGTCCGGCCCGGCCGCATGGCCGCCCGCATGGCCGCCCGCGTGGCGGCCCGGAGGTCGGTTCAGGAGGTGGCGGGGGTCCGCCGCGCGCGTGATGGCCGACTCGACGGCCGCGAGGCGGTCGGCCAGCAACCCCAGCGCGGCCACCGCCTCACCCAACCCCACCGCGCCACCCACACCCGCCGTACCGGCGAAGCCACCCGCGAGACCAGGCCCGCTCCCAGCGACCTCACCCGCACCACCACCGGCGACCTCACCCGCCTCGGCGCCGAGCCCACCCCCGGCGCCCGAGCCACCCTCGCCCAAGCCACCCGCAGGGCCTCCCGCGCGAGCGAACCCACCCTCGGCACCCGCACCATGGCCACCCCCCAAGCCACCCGCAGGGCCACCCGCGCGAGCGAACCCACCCTCGGCATCCGGCACACCCACATCCGGCACACCCACCCTCGGCACACCCACACCGAGGCCACCCGCAGGGTGACCCCCACCCAAGCCGCCGCCCCCGGCGACACCTCCGGCGGCGCCCCCGCCGGCCAAGGCCCCGCACAGCTCCTTCCAGCGGACGGCCTGCTCCTCTGTCAGCGTGCCGCGCAGGGCCGCCAGCTTCAGCAGGTTGGTCTCGGCCGCCGCGCCCAGCGTCTGGGCCTCGTTGCGGTAGTGGTCGGTGACCAGGGCGGCGAGTTCGGTGTCGTTCATGGCGGGGTTGACGCGGGAGGCGATCTGGTTCATGTCGCGGTACGAGCCCTGGAGGCCGAACGCGGGCTCGGTGCGGGTCTCGTCGGACTGGGCCGCCGACGCGATGTAGGCGGCGTTGACGGCGAGGACCGTCTCGCGGGCGGTCAGGACGTGTCGGAGTACGGCCAGGACACGGTCGAGTTCGGCGGGGGCGTACGGGTGGGTCAGCCGGTCGCGGCGGGCCGTCGGGTCGCTCGCCGCGAGTCGGATCAGCAGGTCGAGGTCGGCGCGGTCACGGCCCGCGAGGGGGGCCAGGGTGGGGTTGGAGGTCAGCGCGTTCTCCACGAAGCTGGCCTTGAACGCCTCCTCCTTGCCGGTGAGGACGTCGCCGAGGTTCCACACGTCGGCCCGGTTGGCGAGCATGTCCGGTACGCGGAAGCGCCGGCCCGACTCGGTGTACGGGTTGCCCGCCATGCACACCGCGAACCGCTTGCCGCGCAGGTCGTACGTGTGGGCCTCGCCGTCCCGCACGCCCTCCATACGTCGGGTGGCGTCGCACAGCGGGATGAACTTCTGGAGCAGTTCGGGCGAGGTGTGCTGGATGTCGTCCAGGTAGAGCAGGACGTTGTTGCCCGCCGCCAACGCGAAGTTGATCTTCTCGACCTCGCGGCGGGAGGTCGCGTTGGGCGCCTCGGCCGGGTCGAGCGAGGTGACGCCGTGGCCGAGCGCGGGCCCGTTGACCTTGACCAGGAGCAGGCCGAGCCGCTCGGCGACGTACTCGACCAGCGTCGTCTTGCCGTATCCGGGCGGCGAGACGAGCAGCAGCAACCCGCTGGTGTCGGAGCGCTTCGTGTCGCCGGCGGCGCCGATCTGGCGGGCCAGGTTGTCGCCGATGAGCGGCAGGTAGACCTCGTCCACGAGCCGGTTGCGGACGAAGGACGACATGACCCGTGGCCGGTACTCCGCGATCCGCAGCCGCGCCCGCTCCGCCGCGATCAGTTCCGTACGCCGCCGCTGGTACGCCCGGAAGCCGGGCACCACGCGGGTGGCGAAGTCGCTGGTCCGCGCGTGGAACTCGTCGATCCGCAACGCGAGCGACCGCCCGACCACGCGCGGGTGCGCGCCCAGCAGCCCGTCCACGCGCGCGGTCAGCTCCGCGTCCACGGTGCGCCGGTCGAGGTCGGGGCAGACCTCGATGGCCACCGCCTCGGCCAGATCCCCGTCCGGCGTATCGCCGGCCAGCCCCGCGCCGGCCGACCCAACGCCGGGCGCCGCCCCACCGCGCGCCAGCGCACCGCGCGCCACCGCACCGGCCGCCGCCGTACCGGAAGCCTCCCTCGCGCCCGACGTCCCGCCGGGCCCCGCACCGGAAGCCGCACCGGAAACCGGGCCGGGCTCCGCTTCGGCCAGCCCCCCGCCGGCCCGGCTCTCGACGGCCGAGCCCGCATCGGACCCGTCCACCCCACGCGCCCGGTCCGCCCCGTCCGCCCCCTCCGCGCCGCCCGGCGCCCCCGCGCCACCCGTACGGCCCGCGCCCCCGCGCGCACCGCCGCCCGGTGCGGGGGCCCCGGCGGCCACGCCGCCCTCGCCGGCCCGCGCCCCCGCGCGGCCCCCGGCCGCGACGTACGCCGTGAGCCAGCCACGCACCAGGCGGTGTGCCGCCGCCGGGTCGCCGGCGGCGAGCCGGGCGCGTACGTCGTCCTCGTACGGGGACGCCCCGACCGCGCGCCCGAACGCGTCCAGCAGCTCCCGCGCCGCCGGCCCCGTCACGAACGCCCCACCCAGCGCCAACTCCTCGACCAGATACGCCGCCGCCACCTCGGGCGATCCCGCACCGCCGAAGCCCCTGCCGAGCGCCCCCGGCGACGCGCCGGCTCCCGCCTCCGACGCCCCCGCGCCGCCGAGCGCCCCGGCGGCCACACCGCCGCCGAACGACCCCGCGCCCCCGTCCGCGCCCGCCGCCGCGCCCCGCGCGCCCACCCCCGCGCCCACGTCCCCGCCGCCACGACCGGGCCCACCCGGGCCCACTCCACCCGCCAGCGCCAGCGTCCCCGCGCTCCCGCCCCCGCTCGGCCACCCGGCCAGCGTGAACTCTCCGATCCGCCCCGCGAGCTCCGCTCGCAACGCCCCCAGGCCCGGCGCCGAGCCGAACAGCGTGCGGGCCCGCGCCAGCGACACCGCCTCGCGGGACCAGGACGCGCGGGCGGCGGCGGTCGTGCCGTGCGCCCAGAACAGGGCCGCCGTGGCGCGCGCCGAAGCCGGGTAGCGCAGCAGCTCGGCGCGGTCGTGCAGGCGGAGTACCGCCGTCAGGATCGCGGTCGCGTCGCGGTCGTGGACGCCGCGTTCGTACCCCTCGTCGTACGCCTCCTCCGCCGTCCGCCGCACCAACTGCGCCAACTCTTCCGGGGCGGTGGCGGCCAGGGCGGGGGCGCCGTGCTCGGCGAGCAGCCGGGCGGCGAGATGCTCGGAGCGGTAGACCTCGGGGGACTCCGAGGGCAGCGTCTGGCGCCAGTACGCGCGGGTGGCGGCGAAGGCCGGATCGGTGACGGGGGAGCGGTAGTCCGTGCCGGTCAGCGCGAAGGACATGCCGTGCCCGTCCGCGTCGGGCAGCAGCGTCAACTCGGCGTCCTGGGTGCTGACGGCGAACCGGTGCGCGCCGAGCCGGATGGTCTCGCCGCCGTCGGCGTACAGCTCGGTCCGGTCCCGCAGCGAGCGCAGCGCGTCCTCGCGCGCCGCCCCCAGCCGACCCGCCAACTCCTCGGCGCGTACGCCCTCGCCGAGTTCGCGCAGTTCGTCGGCCGTGCGGCGGACCTTGGTCACCAGCGCGTCGGAGGCGAAGAAGGTGGCCACCGCGTCCCGGTCCGGCAGTGTGCCGGCGCGTCGGGTCAGGGTCTCCAGGACGCGGGTGGCCGAGTCGGCCAGCGTGGCGGCGCGCCGGGCCGCGGCGTCCTCCAGCGCCTGCCGGCGGGCGGCGAACGCGTCGCTGACCTCGGTCCGGCGGTCGTCGATCTTGGCCCGGAACTCCTCGTGGTCGGCGAACCGCGCTTCCAGGTCTTCCAGCCGCAGCAGCAGCGCGGAGAGTTGGTCGTCGCACTGGCGCGGGCTCTCGCACGCGGCGAGCGCGCCCGCGACCGACTGGCCGAGGAGGGTGAACTCCGCCGCGAACTCCGCGCGCCCCTCCCGGTCGGCCAGCTCCCGGCGGCGCGCGTCCAGGGTGGCCCTGGCCCGGTTGAGTCCGCCGGTGACCTCGGCGATCCGCTCCAGGATGGCGGTGCGTACGGTGGCGTCGCCGATGTCGAGCCGGGCGATGACCTCGGTGACCTCGCGCAGTCCGGCCGAGCGTTCCGCGATGCGCTCGGCGAGCGGGTCGGCCTCGGCGACCGTGCCGATCTCGTCCGCCTCGGCGGTCAACTCCTCGGCCTGGGCGCGGTATCCGTCGAACGCGTCGGCGCGCTGGAGGAAGGCGACCGCGCGGCGGGCGGTGGTGGCGATGTCGGCCTCGACGTCGTCGGCGAGCGCGTCGATGCGCTCGACGTCCGCGTACCGCATGTCCTTGAGCGTCACCAACCGGCCCTGTGCCTGGCGCAGTTCGCCGATCCGCGCCACCCACTCCTCGGCGGTGGCCGGCGCCTCGCCGCGCACCCGGCGTACCAGGCGGGCCACCAGCGCCGCGCTCTCGGCCAGCGCGTCGGCCGCCCGCCGCGTCAGGTCCTGGACGGTCGCGAACTCCGCGAGCACCTGCTCGGCCGTCTCCCGCACCTCGGCCAGCGGCCCGCGCAGGTCGCCGACCTCCGGGTCGCCGAGCCAGTGGAACCGGTCGGCCGCCCGCGCGCACGCGGTGGCCAGCGACCGGTACATCTCGCCGGTGGGCTCCGTGTCGGCGACCTGCCGGGCGATGGACAGGCACTCCGCGATGCCCCGGACCAGGTCCGCGTTGCCGATCCGGGCCAGCGGCCCGGCGCCGGCGGTCGCGCTGGCGGCGTGGGTGTCGGAGACGTACGGGGTGCGCCAGAGCTGCACCGGGTGCACGCGCGTGGGCTCGTCGGACTCGGGGCGCAGCGCGACCAGGGTGCCGTCGTCGAAGAGGGCGTACCCGTGGCAGGGCAGCGGGGTGGCGATCTCCTCGCGGATCGTGTTGTACGCCAGCAGCAGCGTGCGGCCCCGCGCGAGGGCGTGGAAGGCGTACAGCACGTCCTCGCCGTTGGGTGAGCGCACCGCGTGCGCGAACTCCATGCCCTCGGTGTCCGCGTCGAAGCTCTTCACGGCGCCGGTGGCCAGGCAGTAGCCACCGGGGAAGACGATGCCCTGGTCGTCGGGGAGCCGCTGGCAGGACCGCCCGATGCCGTCCAGCCGCGCGACGGCGTGCGTGACGGTGTGGAAGACCAGGTGGCGCCAGGTCTCCTCCTTGTACGGCCGCACCCGCAGCAGCACCAGCGGCCCCACACTCGCGTACGCCACGTCCGCGTCGGCCAGCGACTGCAACGGCTCGTCCACCGGCTCGCGGTAGACGCCGTCGCCGCTCTCGGTGGTGTTCTCCGTCTTGACGGTCAGCGACCCGCCGACGGTGGCGACGTAGAGCGTGCCGCCGTCGATGGCGATGTGCGGGAAGCGGCCCAGGACGTGGTCCGCGCGCGTGGTCGCCGTCCACGTCACGTCGTGCGCGGCGGGGAAGACGTGGTCCCGCTCGCCGCGCGCGTCCAGGAAGCGGGCCGGCCCGTCCACGGGCAGCGCCCAGCGCAGCACGCGCAGGTCGTCGGCCTGCTCGCCGGTCTGGAAGACGGCCAGCAACTTGCCGTCCAGCAGGCGCAGTTGACGTAGTCGCGTGCCCCGGTAGTAGCGGTAGAGCGCCTCGAACTCGCGGACGAAGGCGGGATCGTCCAGCAGCCCCGGCGCGGCGTCCTCGGGCAGCGGGTTCAGCTCGCGGTCATAGAGGGTGAAGACGTCGCCGACGGTGGTGGCGCCGGCCTCGGGCCCGGTGGCGGCGTCGCGGCCGAACAGCAGCAGTTCGCCGACGGCCACGACGTCGCGGGCCACGCTGGCCCGCTCGGTACGCACCGGTTCGGTGCCGGTCAGCGTCAGCTCGGTGGAACCGAACTCCTCGACGCGCGCCGCGTTCAGGGCCTCCGCCCGCCGCGCCAGCTCGCCCGCCCGCGCCCCCAGCCGGTCGCGCAGCACCTCGTACGTGCCGACGTCGAGCCCGCTTCCCGTCCCGGTCTCCATCTGGTTCGACTCCCTGCTCTGGCTGGCGGCGCGTCCGGGACGCGCCGCGGTCGGTGGTGGGTGGGGTGTGCGGGCTCTGGTGTGCCGGACGGGGTGGTGGGTGTGATCGTGGTGCTGGTGCTGGTGCTGGTGCTGGTGATTGTGGCTGAGGCTGTGGCTGTCGTCGTGGCTGAGGTCGTGGCATGCGGGGGTGGGTGTGGCGTACGGGGTGGGTGGCTCGCGCACCGGCGCCCGGCCCGCGCGTGGGAGCTGGACCCGGGTGGGTCACGGGCCCGCGTACGCCGCGCCGGGTGCCCGTACGCCGCGCCGCGTACGTCGCGTGCGCCCCGCCGCCCCCGGGCCCTACCGCCCGGCCGCCCCCGGGGCGTACCCCCGTTCCCGAGGCGTACCCCCGGGTGCCGAGGCGTACCCCGGGCGTCGTACGCGCCGGGCCTCGGAAGCCTCCCCACCGCGCGCGCCGCGTGGTGCACTCTGCCAGCCCCGCCAGCCCTGCCAGCCCCGCCAGCCCTGCCAGCCCCGCCAGCCCTGCCAGCCCCGCCAGCCCCGCCGGCCCAGGCGACACGCGTACCCGGGTCCGGAGCCGCCGCCCCCCGCGCGGCGGCTCCGGACACCTCGACCGCTCCCCCGTGCGGTCGGCTCGGTGGGGCGGCGCGGCCCGGTGGCCGTTCCGCCCCGGGGGGGCGCGCTCAGGTCAGCGGCGCGCCGTTGACCGAGGGCGCGGGGGCGGGGCTCGCGCCGGCGCCGCCGAGCACGCCCGCGTCGCCACGGCCGACCAGCTCGGTCACCGGCAGGTCCGCCAGGCCCAGCTTGCGGGCCGAGGTCAGCAGCTCGTCGAGCTGGCTGGAACCCTGTGGCATCAGCTTCATCAGCAGCGCCGAAACGGTCAGGTTCTGTACGTCGGCGGTCGACGTCGAGGTCAGGACCTTCGTCAGGTCGTCGGTGAACGACGCCGAGCCGTCCAGCCAGGGCCCGGCCAGGGTCTGCGCGGTCTGCGAGTGCTGGACGAAGCTGTCGACGCTCTTGCCCAGCGAGATCGCCCCGACCAGCCGGTCGAAGAAGGCGCTCTCGCCGCCGACGATGCTGATGTCGGCGCTCTCCAGCCCGGTCGCCAGGACCGTGGCCTGCGCCTCGGCGACCTGCCGCTGTGCCTCGATGCCCGCCAGCCGTACGTCCTTGTCGGCCTGGATGCGCAGCCGGAACTCCTCGTGCGCCCGCGACGCCTCGTCCAGCGCGGCCATCGCCGCCGCCTTCTCGGTCAGGCCCGCCGCCTCGGCCTTCAGCTTCTCGCCGATGGCCGCCGCCTCCGCCAGCGCCTTCTCGCGCGTGCCCTCGGCCTCGGCGCGCAGTCGGGCCGCCGTCGCCTCGGCCTCGGCCCGGCCGGCCTTCTCGACGACCTCCGACTCCTTGTCCCGCACCTGCACGGCCGCCAGCCCCTCGGCCGCCGCCTCGGCCTGGATGCCCTCGGCCAGCCGTATCTTGGCCCGCGCGTCCATGTCGGCCGTCTTCGTGCGCGCCTCGGCCAGCGTCAGCTCCTCGGCCGCGCGGTGGATGGCCGCCTGCTCGGCCGCCTCCGCTGCCTTGATGTCCTTGACCAACTGCTCCTGCGCCTCGGCCTCGGCCGCGATGACCACCGCCTGCCGCTCCCGCTCGGCCTCCTCGACGGCGCGCAGCCGCTTGATGGACTCCTCCTGCTCGGCGACTGTGCGGTCCACCGCGATCCGCTCGCGCACCACCTCGGCGATCTCCCGGCGCTCGCCCTCGACCTCCTTCTCGGCGGAGATGCGGGTCAGCTGGGTCTCCCGCTCGCGGGCGATGACCTCAAGCAGCCGGTCTTTCTCGATGCGCTCGTTCTCGATGGCGATGACCCGCTCGCGGTTCTTCTGCGCCACCGCGACCTCACGGGCCTGGTTCTCGCGCTGGATGCCGAGCTGCTCCTCGGTCTTGAGGAACGCCGCCTGCGCGCGCAGCCGCTCCTCCTCCACCACGCGGGCCGTCTCGGCCTCCTCGCGGGCCCGCACGGTGTCGATCTCCCGCTTCTGCTTGATCTCCGCGTCCGCCTGGCGCCGCTCCAGCTCCAGAATCGCCTCGCGGGCGTCCACGTTCTGCCGGGTGATCTCCTTCTCCTCGTGGCGCTGGAACTCGTTGGTGCGCACGTGCTCGACGGCCGTCAGCTCGGTGATCTTGCGGATGCCCTGGGCGTCGAGGATGTTGTGGGCGTCGAGCTGGTTCAGCGGCGTCTGCTCCAGGTGGTCGATCGCCGCGTCCTCCAGGCTGTAGCCGTTCAGATCGGTGCCGATGACCTCGATGATCCGGTCTCGCAGCTCCTCGCGCTTGGTGTACAGGTCGGTGAAGTCGAGCTGCTTGCCGACCGTCTTGAGCGCCTCGGAGAACTTGGCGTTGAACAGCTCCTGCAACGTGGCCTTGTCGCTCGCGCGGGCCGTGCCGATGGCCTGGGCGACCTTGATGACGTCCTCGACGGTCTTGTTGACGCGGACGAAGAACGAGATGCGGATGTCGGCGCGGATGTTGTCCCGGCAGATCAGGCCGTCACGGCCGGTGCGCGAGATCTCCATCGTCTTCACCGAGATGTCCATCACCTCGGCCTTGTGCAGCACCGGCAGGACGACCCGACCGGTGAAGGTGACGTCCACCTTGCGCATCTTGGACACGATCAACGCCTTGCCCTGCTCGACCTTGCGGAAGAGCCGACTGGCCACGAACAGCAGGACCAGGGCGATGAGCAGGACGACAACGACGAGTACGCCGATGCCTATGGTGAAGGTACTCATGGAAAGTCCCCGTAGAAGAGATGGAGCGGAAAGCGAAGCGGGCGGCCGGAGCCGGGGCGCGCGACGGCGTCGGGCGCGCCGGTCGTGATCGGCGGTGGGTGTGCCGGCCGGGCGGGTGGGTCGGCGGCGGTGGTGGTGGTGCTGGTGGTGCGCGGTGGCCGGGTGGCGGATCGCGCGGGTGGGCGTTCGGCGAGTGGGGGCGTTCCCCTCGTGCGGGTCGGCGCGGGCGGTCGGCGCGGGCGGGTCAGCCTCTGGGGTCGAGCGCCGCGTCGAAGGGCGCGACCCAGAAGAACTCGCCCGAGTCGTCGTAGGCGTACAACAGCCCTGTACTGCCCAGGGCGAGGTGGTCCCCGTCGTTCTGCCGCACCTGCACCAGCGCCGTGGAGCCGTCCCGGGCGGTCACCTCCGCCTGACCGAACCTCGCGTCCACCCGCCCGGTGCGAATGATGCAGGTCAGCCCGATGAAGTCCTGCCGGGACGGCTCGGGTTCGTCGGGGAAGAGGGTGGCCAGTGGTCGGTTCAGCAGGCGGGCCACCCACCACGCGCCGAGCACGCTGCCACCCAGGACGGCGAACTCCAGCGACAGCCGCGGGGAGCCGGTCAGGTCCGCCTCCCCGAGCAGCCGGGAGCCGGCGAGACTGAGGAACCAGCCGAACGCGATGAACAGCGAGGCCGACACCGCCACCGGCACCCCGCCCAGGTGTAGGGCGTCGGAGTTCACGTCGGTGTCGAAGGTGCCGTGGCCGGCGGCCCCGAAGGCGACCAACAGCCAGAAGCCGACCACGACCAGCAGGGCGGCGCTGAACAACACGGTGGGAAAGCCGGCGGCCACGTCCAGGAAATCGGCCATCGTCATTGCCCCCTCAGCGCGACGCCCGCCCACGACCGCGACTGTTTCCGTGCCCCGTCGAGCGGGACACTCCACTTCCGGCTGCCGGCACCGCATGGTTCCGACCGCCCCGGCGATCTCATCCTGCCAGCGCACAGCAGCGTCGCGCATTGCCGCGCGCCGGCAGTCTTTACGCCCTCTTAATGCCGATGGCCGCCCCCGTCATGCCGCGTGCAACCCTTGAGCCCCGCGCGCCACCAGGGCGACGGCGGCGCGCGGAGGGCGGAGGAGCCATGACGGAACGCGGCATACCCGAGGACTACCTGGAGGGTTACGCGGAGATCCTCACCAGCGCCTGCGCCACCGGCCGGCGGCTGGTCCGCGCCGAACTGGTGGCCCTGCGCGCACGGGGGGAGAGCGCCGCCGAGGCGGGCCTGGGCCTGCGCGCCCTGGTCCACGCCCACCTGGTCACCGCCCAGGCGGTCCGCCCGGACCTGCGCGACGCGGACGCCGACCACCTGCTGGCCGCCGCCACCCAGGCCATCGACGCCTTCGCCGAGGGGTACGAGCGGGCGCAGCGGCTCGCCGTGCGCCAGGAGGAGGCCGCGCGCCGCGAGTTCATCGACGACCTGCTCTACGGCCGCAGCGACCTGGGCCGCCTCGCCGAACGCGCCGAACGCTTCGGCCTGCTGCTGGCCCACGCGCACGCGGTCGCGGTGGCCCAGGGCGCTGAACCGTACGACGACGGCGACCCGGTCACCCGCGGCATCGAGTCGTCACTGCTGGCCCGCTTCGGCGACCGCCGCATCCTGCTCACCACCAAGGACGGCCGGCTGATCTGCATCGCGCCCGTCGACGAGTTCGACGTCCTGCGCTACTTCGCGAAGCAGGCGTACGCGGCGACCGACGGCGGCCAGGTCGCCATCGGCCGGGCCCACCCCGGCGTGGGCGGCGTCGTCCACTCCTACGAGGAGGCGCTCAACACCCTGGACCTGGCCACCCGCATGAACCTGAACGACCCCGTCCTCAACGCCTCCGACCTGCTCGTCTACCCGGTCCTCACCCGCGACCGGCAGGCCATGACCGACCTCGTACGCACCGTCCTCGGCCCCCTCCAGCAGGCCCGCGGCGGCGCCCAGCCCCTCATCGACACCCTGGCCGCCTACTTCGACACGGGTTGCGTGGCCGCCGAGGCCGCCCGCCGCCTCTCCCTCAGCGCCCGCGCCATGACCTACCGCCTGGACCGCATCCGCAAACTGACCGGCGCCGACCCCGGCGACCCCGTCCACCGCTACACCCTCCAGACCGCCGTCATCGGCGCCCGCCTCCTGGACTGGCCAGAAGCGGGAGCCTGAACGCGCCCCACCACCCCCCGAGCCAGGCCGACCGGGCCTGACCGGGCCACCAGCGCCCGAGCCGGGCCCACCCCGCGTGGGCGGGGACGACCACCCCTCGTCGGTCAACAGCGCCGTGTAGACCGGAGCAACCCCGCGTGGGCGGGGCGGGCCGGATTTCGGTGGCCTTCTCGTTGTACTCGCGCGGGCCAACCCCGCGTGGTGCGGGGACGACCACCCTTCGTCGGTGAACAGCCCGGTGTGGACCGGAGCAACCCCGCCGGCGCGGGGAGGGTCCTACCCCGGTGGAGTCTCGTCGTCCGCGCACGGGTCGGCCTCGCCCTGGCGGAGCGACCCCACCCCCGTTCGTCAACAGCCTGGTGTATACCGGACCGACCCACCCGTGGCGACACCCGTCGCGGACCGGCGGGTGGGTGTGCCGTATCCGGGTGTGGGGTGGCGCGGTGGGTTCGTTCGGGATCGCCGTGTCGGGGCCGCGTCGTCGCTGGTCGCCCCCGGCCCGTCATTTCTACAGTGTTGTAGATTTGCGGCAGTAGCCAACGCAGGGGAACAGGGGAAGGGCAGATCATGGGTGTTTCGCTCGCCAAGGGTGGCAATGTCTCGCTGAGCAAGGAGGCGCCGGGGCTGACCGCCGTGGTCGTCGGACTCGGCTGGGACGTGCGGACGACCACCGGGACCGACTACGACCTGGACGCCAGCGCCCTGCTGTGCAACGACTCCGGCAAGGTCGCGTCCGACCGGCACTTCATCTTCTACAACAACCTGACCAGCCCGGACGGTTCCGTCGAGCACACCGGCGACAACCTCACCGGTGAGGGCGACGGGGACGACGAGGCCGTCAAGGTCAACCTCGCCGGCGTACCCGCCGACATCACGAAGATCGTCTTCCCGGTGTCGATCCACGACGCCGCGGCCCGTGGCCAGAGCTTCGGCCAGGTGCGCAACGCCTTCATCCGCGTGGTCAACCAGGCCGACGGCGTCGAGCTGGCCCGCTACGACCTGACCGAGGACGCCTCGACCGAGACCGCGATGGTCTTCGGTGAGCTGTACCGGCACGGCACCGAGTGGAAGTTCCGCGCGGTGGGCCAGGGTTACGCCTCCGGTCTGGCCGGCATCGCCGCCGACTTCGGCGTCAACGTCTGACCTGGTAAGGGCGGCTTTCCGTCGCACCACCGGGGCCGTGCGGCGCGCACCGCGCGCTGATGGCCCCGCCCCACACGGGGCTGCCCGGGCCCGCCCCCTGGCCGGGCAGCCCTTCCTTCGTCGCCGCTCGCGGCCGGCCCTCGTCGCGTGGCCCCGGCGGCGACCCGACCCGGCGGCGTCCGACCCGACCCGGCGGTGTCGAACCCGTCCCGGCCGCGTCGGACGCCGCTTGGTCCGCCCGCGCCGCCGCGTCCCGCGCGTCACAGCGCGGTGGCCGCCTTGAGCACGACGAACAGGGCCACCGCCGCGTTCAGCGAGGAGAGGGCCGAGGCGGCGGTGCCGGCCGCCGCGATGAGCGCCGCCGCGTACAGCGAACCGTCGGCCGGCGGCCACAGCCGGGGCGAGGGGACGGGCCCCAGCAGCGCGGCGATGCGTCGCGGCACCGGGCCGGCCGCCGCGAACGCGGCGATGCCGGGCGCCGGCGCGGGCCCGGCGATCAGCGCCGCCTTGCCCACGGCCGTGGCCACCACACGCCGGTCACCCACCTCGCGGGCCGCCTCCTCGTCCGCCCAGCGCTCCGCGCTGAAGGCGACCGCCGTCCACAGCGGGCGCAGGAACGGGTTGGCGCTCGCGGCCAACCGCGAGCCCAGCAGATAGCGGTGGTGCCGCCCGGCCAGATGGGCCCGCTCGTGGGCGACCAACGCCCGCCGCTCCGAGGCGCCGAGCCCGGCCAGCATCGCGTCCGAGACGACGACGCGCCCCGACCCCGACCGGTCGGGCAGCGCGTACGCGTACGGCACCTCGTCCGGCAACACGGTCAGCGCGGGCCCGCCGGCCCCCACGAGGGTGTCGGTGCCCGCCAGGGTGCCGCTCCCCGCGCGTGGGCCCGAGGCGGTGGGCGGCGCGGAGGCGGCCGGTGCCGGGCGCGGCGCGGAGGGCAGTTCGGCGAGCGCGCGCCAGGCCCCGTTGCGTACCCGGTAGTGCCGCCACAGGGTGCGCCCGCAGGCCGCCGAGACCAGGGCCAGGACGCCGATGGCGGCGAAGCCGACGTTCTCGTCGTACGGCACGGCCGCCCGCACCTCCGGGTCGGCCCAGCCGTCGGGCAGCGGGTTGCCGGGGACCTGCGCGGTGCCGACGACGACCAGCAGCACCAGACACAGCGTGCTGCACACCGCGAGGATCACGCCGACGCCGGTCAGCAGGACCGTCGCGGTACGCGGGTGCAACCGCCGCTCGGCCAGCCGCGACATCGGCCAGGCCGTGAGCGGCAGGACCAGCGGGAGGACGACGAAGACACCCACCGGCTCACGGCTCCCGTTCGCGGTAGCGGCGCGCGGGGTCGTCGGCGGGGGCCGGGCCCGGCCCGTCGTCGACACCCTCCGGCCCGGCGGGCATGCCGTGCAGCAACTCCCGGACCAGCCGCTCGTCCTCGGCCGACAGGCCGGACACGAAGCTGGCGAGCACCGCGTCCCGGTCGCTGTGCCCGTCCAGCACGCGCCGCATGCGCTGCGCGGCCAGCCCCGCCTCGTCGGCCGCCGGCGCCCACCGGAAGGACCGGCCCGAACGGCGCCGGGTCACGCTGTGCTTGCCGTGCAGCCGGGTCAGGATCGTCACGACCGTGGTGTATGCCAGGTCGTCGCCCAGATCCTGGCGCACCCGCGCCGCGGTGACCGGTTCGCCGGCCTCCTGCAACACCCGCATGACCTGCGCCTCCAACTCGCCCTGGCCGCGCCTGCGGCCCCGCTGTGGCGAAGGCCGGGCAGCGTCCTCGTCCTTGTCGTCACCCACCGGTCCCGCTCCTTCCCGCGCGCCGTCCCCGATCGCCGGGGCCCGCGAGCCCGCGTACGCGGGCCGCCGGCCGGCCCGGCTCCGCGTGGGCCGCGCGCCGTCCCGGCCGATCCGGGAGAGCGTAACGGCAGGCGGGCCGACGGGCCGACGCCCGCCCGCCACTTCCGCGGGCCCGGCCGTTCGCCCCGGCTTGTTCCGCCCCCTTGACGCGCGCGCCGGTGCGCGCGCCGGCCGCGCATTCGGCCGTTGTCGCGGGCGGATGTGCCGGGCCGGCCGTCGGGGCGGGGGTCGGTTGGTTACGCTCGCCACGGCGGGCGGACGCGCCCCGCCCAGGTGCGGGAGGGGGCCAGTGGTGAGCTTGACGGGACGCGAGGTCGTGCGGGCGCGGCCGGGGGAGCGCGGGGCCACCGGCGCCGGGCCGACGCCCGCACCGGACCCGGCGACGACGGTCGCCCCCGTGACGGCCGAACTCGCCCGGGCTGCGCTCGGCGCGGCGCTCCACGACCGTTACGAAGCCCCGTTCCGGCCACCGACCGCGCCCACCCCCATCGCGCACCCGAACGGCTTCGTGAAGCTGCCCCTGGCCCAACTCCGCACCGACGGGCGCCGGTTGTTCCTGCACGTGTGGCAGGCCGGCGGCGAGGACGCGCAGATCCACGACCACCGCTGGGACTTCGCCGCCACGGTGCTGGCCGGCGAGCTGTACAACACGCTCGTCGAGATCGCCCCCGACGCCCCGCCCGCCCCCTCGAACCCGGCCGCCGCCCCCGCCGCCTACGCCCCCGAGGCGTACGACGTCGTGCGCTACCGCCCCCGGGACGGCGGCTTCCACTTCGACGCCGGCGACGCCCGCCGGGTGCGGGTGACGTCGGCCCGCACGCACACCGTGCCCGCCGGCGGGCACTACGGCATGGTGGCGGACACCCTGCACCGCGCGGGAGCGGCCCCCGGCACGCTGACGCTGGTCGCCCGGGGCCGGCCCGTACGCGAGGCGCCCCGGGTGCTGGTGCGCGGTCCCGTGACCGAGGGGTTCCGGCAGTGGCGGTACGTCGACGCGGCCGAACGCCACCGGCACCTGCGCGCGGCACTGGACCTTCTCGGATGAGCCAGCCGGCCGACGGCGGCGCGGGAGGCGGGGCCCCGGGGGGCGCGCCCGGGACGGCCGACCCCGACGTACTGGTGCGCCGGGACACCGTGTTGATCATCGCCGTACGGATCGACGAACCCCCGGGTGCTCCCTTTCACCCCGGGCCGCTGGTGCGCGTCTGGCGTCGCCGTCGCGGCAGCGGCGACGTCGACTCCTCGACCCGTCGCCGGGTGGGCCACACGGATCAGCGACTGGTGCCGTTGCTGTGGGAACCCACGGTGCGCTGGCACACGGAGGAGGTCGACCCGCGACCCTCCCCGGGCGGCTTCGTGCTCAGTGCCGTCGAGCTGATCCGCCTCAACGACTCGGCGCTCGGCATGCTGCGCCGCATGGACGTGAGCCCGACGGCGAACGGCGTCGCCCTCCTCCACGGCAGCCTGCCGGCGAAGCCACCGGCACAGATGCCCGGAGCGCTGCGGAACTGCGCCGACCTCGATCCGCACCACGCCGACGGCGTCCACCGCGCGTGGGCCGCCGACCAGCTCCCGCCCGGCTGCCGCATCTCCACCGCCGAACGCGAGGCCGTCTACTGCACCCTGCTCACCGCCCGGGGCGACCTGCCACGACTCACCACGGACAGCACCCCACCGGGCTCGGAGAGTTGGAGCGCGGTGGACCAGTGGCTGTGGCAGATGTACCACGCGACGAACTTCCCCCCGGGGCCGGAGGCGCGGGCCAAGCTGGAAACCCTGCGGCTCCAGCTCCCCAGCAAGGTGAGCGGCGTGCTCGGCCTGCGCGGGCTGGTGCTGGTCGGCAGCGAGCCCGACCCCGGCCGGGACGACCGGGGCAACTACTACAACGGCGCCACGCACTCGGTGGCGACCCTGTACGCCGACGCCCTGGCCCTGGCCCGGCTGCACGAGATCGTGTTGGCGGCCTTCGGCGCCGAGGTGGCGCGCATCGCCGAAGGCATGCCACGCCAGCGGGTGGTCGCTCAACTGGAACGCGACCTGCTGGTGTTCCGGCGTGGCTACTGGGCGGCGGATTTCGGCCGTACCGAGACCGCCACCACGCTCCTGCGCACCTGGCGGCTCAGCGCGGGCCTGGCGGACGAGGTGCAGTCACTCAAGGACGACCTCGGCGAACTCTCCCGGCAGGTGCTGTCGAGGGAGACGGAGGCCAGCAACGCCATCCTGGGGCTGCTGGCCGCCGTGGGCCTACCCCTCAGCGTCGGGCTCGGCATCTGGCAGGGACTGCCCGGCTCGGGCGGTGCCGCCCTCGCCCTCACCCTGGTCATCACCGGCGTCACCATCGCCCTGCTCCTGCTCGTCTTCCCCGGCCTGCGGCGCCTGTTCGTCCACCTCTTCCAGTGGGAGACGTGGCGGGAGTGAGCGCGGTGTGGTCTCCACGGGATGTCGGGCGCGGCCGGTCGGTTCGGCGGGCGGAGGTGGCGGCTGTGGCTGTGGCTGTAGGGAGCTTCGAGGGCCCGGCGGGCCGGCCCGTGGGCGCCGGGGCCGCGTGTGGGGAACCGCGTGCCGCGCGCGAGGGTCGGAGGCGGGCGTGACCCCCGCGTACCGCTGGCCGCCCCGGCACGCACCCGGCTTCCCGGCCGACTGCGCGGACGCGGGGGACGTGCTGGCGCACGTCGCCGACTCGGGTGACCGGGCCGTGACGCTGATCGTCGTCACCAGTGCCCTGCGGGCCAGTGTGGAGGACGACGGCGACCACGAGGCGGGCCTGGAGCGGGTACGCCGCAGCCTGGCCGCCGTCGGTCGGGCGGCGGGCGCCGCCTGGCACCCCGCGTACTACGGCAAGGACCTGGTCCTGGTCCGTACCGCGCCGGACGGGCCCCGGGAGCCCGTGCCCGCCCCGCTGGTCGCGGGCGCGCGCGGCGTACGGCACGGCTGGGCGTGGGACCACGTGCCGCTGGGCGCCGGCGGGGCCGCCGAGCGGCGCGGTGCCCTGCTGCGCGCCTGCTACGCCGTCGCCATGGCCGCCCGGCTGCGCCGGGACCGGCCTGACCTGCCCTGGCGGCGGGCGCCCGAAGCGCTCGCCCGGGTTCCCGAGCTGCTCTCCGTGCCGGCCAGCGCCTCGCTGCTGGCCGGCGTGCTGGTCCGCCCGCTGGACGGGCAGCCCACGCGGGCGGGAGCGGGCGACGGCGAGGATCCGAGGCTGCCGGGCGTGCTGTCGGCCGACGGCGCGTCGGGGCGCGTGGCGGGCGGCGCGCGTGGCCTGTTCACGGTCACCGACGTGCACGACATCGAGTGGGGCACCACCTCCCGGGCCGGCGACGGCGCCCGACTCACCCGGGGCAACGCCAGCGAACTGCTGCCGCTGGCCACCGCGTGGCACCGCGCGCCGCTGCCCGTCGCCGACCTCGTCCGCCGCGCCTACCCGTCGCGCGCCGCGCGGGAGGCCGTGCTCGCCGACCACCTGCGGGCGATCAGCGACGGCCTCGCGGGCACGGGACGGCTGTTCGCGACCCTCGGCGACGGCCTGTCGGGCACGGTGACCGACGCGGACGCGCTCCGCGCGGCGGTGGCCCGCGCCAACCGGTGGAGCGCGGGCCAGATGCACAGCGGCGCGGGGGCCGCGCCGATGACGGCGGGCGAGGGGAGCGCGGCGGGGCCGGCGGACGCCCGCCGCCGCGCCCACTTCAGCCTGCACGTCACCAAGACCCTCAAGGGCACGCGACACCCCCAACGCCTCCTGCACCTCTACGGGCAGCCGCTGCCCCCCGACGCGGCGGACGCCACCCTCGACTTCCTGGCCGCCCTCGGCACCGCCGGCCCCGGCGCCCCCGGCGCCCACCACCTGACCCACGCCAGGCGCCTGCGCGCCGACTGGCGACGCCACCTGCCTCCCGCGCACTTCGACCACCTGGAGCGCCTGTTCACCACGACGGAGGCCCGGTAGGGGGCGCTCTGGCCGCCCTGCCAGTGGGCCGCGCCCCCGTCGGTCCACTGCCCCGGGTGCGCGTCGGCCGCGGTGTGCCCGGCGGTCGAGGCCCGGGGTGGCTCACGTGGGCTGCCACCGCCACGCGGTGGGGGACCAGGACCGGGGCGGGGCGGTGGCGTCCGTCGGCGTGGGTGCGAGGTCGCCCGGCGGCGTCGCGGGTGGCGCGTGCGTGGGGTCGTACGGTGCGGCCGGCGCCGCGAGGACCGGGGCCCAGAAGGCCGCGAGGCGGCGTACCGCCTCGGGCAGTCGGCCGAAGGGCCAGCCGGCGCGGAAGGTGGCCGTGTCCCAGAAGTCCAGCCACTCCGGTGGCGGCGGGGGCAGGGCGGCCGGCCACGCGCGGCCCATGGCCGCGAACTCGACCGCCACGTCCCGGCGCAGCTCGTCCAGGTCCAGGCGCGGGGCGCGGTGGCCGGCGGCGGCGATGAGGAAGTCCGCGAGGTCGGACCAGCGCGTGTTGATCTTTCCTGCTTCGCGCTGCCGTGTGTACCGCAGCAGCTTCTGGGCCAGGCATCGGCTGAGCGTCGCGGCGGGCACCGGGTGGGCGCCCGCGTCGGTGGGGAAGGCCAGCGGCGCGGTGCGTGTGTCGCGGGCGGCCGTGGCCTCCGGGACCAGCAGCACGTTCACCAACACGGACCCGTCGACCCGTTCGCCCGCCACCTCCACCAGTGCCCGATGCACCGCGGCCCGGCCCGGTGAGCTGAAGACCACCGGCTCCGCCCGCGACAGCCGCACGCGTTCGCCGCCCGGCCCGCATGGCAGCGGAGCACCCCGCAGCAGCTCGCGCCCCGCGCCGGCCGGTACCGCCAGATCCACATCGCCCGGCATCCGGGCCACCGGCCCGAGCCAGCCGAGCAGCGCCGTCGACCCCTTCAGATGCCAACGTCCGCTGGGCAACGCGCTGTCGAGCGTGGCCACCACCACGCCGATCGTGCGCAGTTGCTCCCGGTCGGCTCTGGCCAGGGCGGCCCAGTCGGCGGCCCCCCAGGCACCGCGCGCACCCCCCGGCCGCGCCGTGGTCCCGCTGCCGGCCATGACCGGACCCGCCCCCTCCGCTCGCGCGTCGCGTACGTCATCGACCCGGCCGCTGCTCACGAAACCCCCCGTCACCGTGCCCCGCGCCCGAACCCGCCTCGGCCCCGTCCCCTGCCCGGGCCCGTCGCCCGCCCCGCGCCCCGCGACCCGCGTACGGCCTCGCGTGCGGACTCGACCCCGAGCCGCGCCCCTTCACCGCTGCCCGGCGCCCGCCGACCGCTCCGCGCACACCGCCCGCCCGGCACTCGCCCACCCCGGCCACGTGACAGCCCCGGTTCGCCGCCTACTCCCCGGGCCCGCGTCCGCCCGCTCTCGACGGCCCGGTGCGCGGGCGTCACAGCAGCGTATCCACGCTCGGCGGGGAGTCGCCGGCGTGGCCGCCGGCGCTCAGCCAGGGGCGTAGGCGTGGGGTCGGGTCGGGGGCGAGGTGGGGGCGGCGGGCCAGGACGGCGACCCGGGTCGCCAGTTCGCGCAGGCCCACGGGCGAGAGGTCGTCGGCGGCCAACTCCAGCACCGCGTCCGGTACGAGGTCGGCGACCTCCGCGTACCGGCTCGCCAGCGCGAGCAGCCGCGCCGCCGCGTACCGGTCCCGCCCGACGCCGTCGAGCAGCTCCGCCACCGCCGCCCGCCCGTCCGTGGTGTCCACCGCCCTGTTCAGGTACATCACGGCCCGGGGCAGCAGTGCGGGCCACTTCCGCACGGCCGCCGGCACCTCGCGGGAGGCCCGGGGGTCTGGGGGCAGGCGCGGCAGCGCGAACCGCATCCCGCGCAGGTCGTCCTCGCGCGTGCTCGCCCGCCACACCCTGCTCGGCGCGCCCGCCACGTCCCGCGCCGGCCCCGCCAACACCGTGGCCGCCGGCCGCAGGCCGCCCTTGGCCGACGCCAGCGTGAGCCCCAGGGCGGCCAGCGCCTCGCGCACCGCCTCGCGCACCCGGTCCGCCTCGGCCTCGTCGCGTACGAAGACGTGCCAGTCGTCGGCCCAGCGCAGCCACCGGCCCGGCACCAGACCGCCCAGCGTCGCGTCGACCGGGGCCAGCGCCGCGCCGCCGACGCGGTTGGCCCAGCGGTGGCTGGAGAAGACGACGTGACCGGCCGCCGCGTGCAACTGGCTGACCAACGCGCCGAGTTGCTCGCTCATCCAGGACGCGCCCAGCACCGTGGCCAGGGGGAGCGAGCGGCCGAAGCGGTGGACGTCCAGGCCCAGCACCAGCGGCAGGTCGTCCCGCCCGGCCAGGTCCCGCAGGCGCTCGCCGCGCCGCCGGAAGGCGGTGGTGTAGTCCCAGCCCGGGCCCCGGTAGCTGAACACCTCGGGTGGTGCCGTGACGCCGCGCAGCGCGCGCTCGGTCGCGTGGTGCAGTCGGGCGCGGACGGCGGTCGAGACCACGGGGACGACCTCGCGGCGGTGGGCCAGCGGCACCCGCAACCACTCGACGGCCAACGCGCCCGAGCCCGGCGCGCGCCCGGCCGCCAGCCCGCGCAGGACATCGGTCGCGCCGAGCGCGTCGGGTATCCAGTCCGTCAGCAGATCGTGGCCGAAACTCACGCTCAGGGCCAGGTCGTCGTCCGTCACGGCGGCATGATGCCACCGGGGGTGGGACCGGTGGTCCCGGCTGGTCAGCTTGGCCGTAAACGATGGCGGAGCGGACCGAGAGGGACGCCCTGACCACAGCGACGAGGCGAGGGAGGGACGGCATGCCCGACGGGCCGTACCGTGACGCGTGGGACCCGGCCGTGTCGTTGGGTGTCTGCGTGGCCAAGACGCCCCGGCGGGGCAGCGACGAGACCATGAGTCTGGTCGCCACCCACCTGCTGGACACCGCGGCCGTCGCCGAGCGCCTGTGGGACGACTACCTGGCCCCGGCCGCGCGCCGTCAGCTCGACGAGGCGGCCGGCGGCCCGGGCCGGGGCCGCACCCTGCTGGCGTGGATCTGCGGCCTCCACGACCTCGGCAAGGTCACGCCCGCCTTCCAGTGCCGGCTTGAGGGCTACCCGCCCTCGCTGCACGCGGCCGGTCTGACCTGGCCCTCGCTCGTCCCGAGGGTCCCGTGGCGGCACGGCGCCGCCGGCGGCTACCTGCTCATCCCGCTGCTACGGGAGGAGGGTTGGCCCACCGAGCAGATCGCCTGGGTGTGGCCGCTGGTGGCCGGCCACCACGGCATCCTGCACGCGGCGCAGGAGCTGGAGCCGGCGCCGAAGGGTCTGGGCGAACTCCAGGGCGGCGAGCGCTGGGCGCGGGCGCGCCTGACCCACCTGCGCTACGTCACCGAGCAGCTCGGGCTGCCCTCCGTCGCCGCCGTGGCCCCCGTGGCCGTCCCCTCGCGCGCGCTCCAGCTCATGGTCAGCGGACTGGTGGTGATGGCCGACTGGATCGCCAGCGGCACCGCCGAGTTCCCCGGCATCGACGACTTCGCGCGGGTCGGGATGGCCGGCGCGCGCGAGCGGGCCGCCGCCGCGTGGCGGAGCATCGGCCTGCGTGGCGGCTGGGGCACACTGCCCACCCCGCCCGCCGACGCCTTCGAGCGACGCTTCCAGCACCCGCCCCGCCCGGTGCAGACCCTGGCCATGGAGACGGCGCGGGCCATGGAAGCGCCCGGGCTGCTGGTCGTCGAGGGTCCCACCGGCGAGGGCAAGACCTGGGCCGGGCTGATGGCGACGGAGATCCTGGCGTCGAAGTTCGGCGCCGACGGCGTCTTCGTCGGCATGCCCGAGTGGTCGGCCAACGACCCGCTGTTCGCCCACGTCCGCGAGTGGGTCGGCCGCGTCGACCCCGAACTGGCCCCGCACGTCGCCCTCCTGCACGGCCAGCGCAACCTCATGCGGGAGTGGAGCGCCCTGATCGCGGCCCCCGCCGAGCGCCAGCGGGCGGCGGTCGGCACCTGCGACGAGGACGGAGAACCCGGCGCGGAGGGTGGCGGCGACGTGCGGGCCGTGCCACGACAGACGCCCGCCGACTGGTTCTTCGGCTACGACCGCGGCCTGCTGTGCCCGTTCGTGGTCGGCCCCACCAGCACGCTGCTGCACGCGGCGACCCGCACCAAGTTCGTCATGCTCCGGATGGCCGGCCTGCTCGGCAAGGTGGTGCTGCTGGACGAGGTGCACGCCGCCGACGTCAGCGGCTCCCGCTTCCTGCTGGAGGGACTGCGCTGGTTCGGTGAGGCTGGCGTGCCCGTGGTGCTGCTCTCCGCGACCCTGCCGCCCGCCCACCGGCAGGCCCTGGCCGACGCGTACCTGGCCGGCGCCGCGCGGCGTGAGGAACCCGACCACCACGCCCTGGCCCACCCGGACCAGCAGCCGGCGGTCACCGCCGTCTGGCCCACCCCGGGCGGCCCCGCCAGCCTCACCCGTACGACGACCGCCCGCCGCCCCTCGGTGCCGCTGAGCGTCGAACCGATGCCGGAGACCGTGCCGGCGGCCGGGGCCGGGCCGGCCGCGCACGCCCGAGCTCGCGCGGTCTCGGACGCGGCCGTGGCCGGTCGGCTGCGCGCCGAACTCGCCGACGGGGGCTGCGCCCTGGTCATCCGCGACTCGGCCGACCGCGCCCAGAGCCTGTACACGCGCGTGCGAGGCCACCTCCCCGACACCCGCGTGGTCCTGCTGCACGAGCAACTGACCGCCGCCGAACTCGCCACGCGCATGGCGGAGTGCCTGGACGTGCTGCGGCCCGCCCGGCCCGGCGAGACCACCCCGCCACCGCGCCCCCACCGGATGGTCGTGATCGCCTCCCAGGTGGCCGAGCAGTCCTGCGACCTCGACGCCGACCTGCTGCTCACCGACCTGGCCCCGCTGGACCTCCTGCTG
This sequence comes from Streptomyces sp. NPDC057702, assembly GCF_042799315.1. NCBI lineage: Bacteria > Bacillati > Actinomycetota > Actinomycetes > Kitasatosporales > Streptomycetaceae > Streptomyces > Streptomyces sp. NPDC057702. Next base: position 58,895 of record NZ_JBHVJC010000023.1, read on the forward strand.
CAACGCGTCGGCCGACTGCACCGTGGCGACCACGCGCCCCGCCCCGAGCGGCTGCGCACACCGCGCGTCATCGTCACCGGGTACGCCGACGGAGACGCCCCCGCACCCGAGGCCGCCGCGCCCGCCGCGCCGCCCGCGACCGCCGGCCCCACCCCGCCGGGCGGCCCGGGAGCCCACGTCCCCGTACCCCGTTTCCCGGCGGCGGCCGAGGACCGGTACGGGCGCCACGCCCTGCTGCTCGCCGCCGCCCACGTACGCCGTGCCGCGCGGCCCGAGCACGCCTGGTCCCACCCGGCCGACGTGCCCGGCCTGGTGGCGGCCGCGTACGACGACACGGACGAGACGGGTCACCTGGCCGACGTGGTGCCGGGGAGCTGGCGCGAGACGGTCGCGGTGGCCCGCCGCGCGGCGGAGGAGGAACGGCGGTCGCGCGCGGTGGTGGCCGACGAGCGCGTGCTGTCCCGACGAGGGGCGCGCGAGACCGCCACCCTGGAGGGCCTGCACCGGCTCACCCAACGGTTCTCCGGCGGCCCCGACGACCTCGACGCCGTGGTCCAAGACCACGCCGGCGAGCGGGCCGCGCTGCTGACCAAGGACGGCGACGTCCTGCGCACGGTGGACGGAACGGAGTTCGGCGAGAACGAGCGCCCCGACGCCGCGCTGTGCGCCGCGGTGACGGCCGCCACCGTGGGCCTGCCCCCGTCGTGCCACGGCGCGGGCCGCCGGGACCTGCCCACCCGGCGGCCCTGGGGGTGGACCCCGCTCGCACACACCCGGGTCCTCATCCTGTGCTCCGACGGGCGAGCCACCCTGGCCGGCCGCACGCTCCGGTACGACCCCGAGCTGGGCCTGGTCGACGAGGGACCGGCCACGTGAGCGCCTGACCCACCCGCCGCGTGCCCCCGGTGACACCGGCGGGCAGCCACCCGGGCGGGCGCGGGCGGACCGCGTACCGCCCGGGCGGGCCCGAGCATCCCCGCGAGGCGCGGGGCCGACCTGCGTCGCGAGACGAAAAGCGGGACAACCCCCGGCGCGCCGGGGCGCGGACGCACCCATTCAGCTCCCGCTTCAGGAGATTCTTGCATTCGGCCCGCGACGCCTCGCCGGCTGTGCCAAGCTGACATCCCCCCACCCCGTAGACGAAAAGCATTGTGTGGAGGCTGGGTTGTGGAGTCTGCTCGATGAGCCGTGGCTGTCGGTACGCGCCGCTGACCAGGGAGATACGTCCGCGTCACCGAGCTCGGTGGAGCCAGGTGGACATGACGTAGGAGTGCGCGAACTCCTGCTGGAAGCACACCGTTTCCGGGACTTCGAGGTGGACATCCCCACCCAACGGCCGGCGATCTTCCGACAGCTCCTGCTGCCGCTGGTGGTGGACGCGCTGGACTTCCCGAAGAACGCCGCCGACTGGTCCGAGCGGTTCTCCCGGGGCTCCTTCACCAAGGACGAACGCGAGCGCCTGAGCGCCTACTTCGACGCCCACGGCCACCTCTTCCACCTCTTCGCCGCCGACGGGCCCGCCGCCCGGGACGGCGACCTGGACGAGCGGCCACCGGCCACCGACCTCTTCGCCCAGGTCCCCGGCCTGCGGACAGCGAAGGGTGAGACCAAGACCTCCGCGCTGCTGGTCCCCACCGCGGCCCAGGGCAACAACGTGCCGCTGTTCTCCCCGCGCACGGACGCGGACCCGCTCGCCCTCACCCCCGCCGAGGCCGCCCGCTGGCTGCTGCACACCCACTGCTGGGACACCGGCGCCATCAAGACCGGCGTGGTCGACGACGACCAGGCCAAGGGTGGCAAGACCACGGGCAACCCGGTCGGCCCGCTGGGCCAGTTGGGTGTGGTGATGCCGCGCGGCACGACGCTGTACGAGACGCTGCTGCTCAACATTCCGTACGGCACGACGCGCCTGGCCGGTGACCTGCCGCAGTGGTCGCGCCGGGAGCGGGGTGAGCAGGCCGCCCGTACGCACTCGACGGCCACTCCCAACTGGCAGGCCCGCACGGCGGCCGGCCCCCTGGAGGTGTGGACCTGGCAGGCCCGGCGCGTGTTGTTGGTGCCCGAGCGGATCGCCGACGGGAGCCTGCGCGTCACCCGGGCCGTGCTGGCGGCCGGGGACCGGCTGCTGCGGGTCTCGCAGGACCACGAGACGCACACGGCCTGGCGGGAGGAGAGCCCCGCCTCGTACGCCAAACGCAAGGGAAAGGCCGCCGAGGTGCCCCGGACGCGCCCGCTGCGACACCGCGAGGGGCGCGCCGCCTGGCGCGGGTTGGACTCACTGCTGGCCGTGGACCGTTCCTTCGACGCCACCAAGGCCCCGAACGACCAGCACGGCTACTACACGAGCGAGTTGCTGAAGCAGCTCAGCGCGGCGCGTCAGGAGTACGGGACACCCCGCTCGGACTACGCGCTGCAACTGGAGCTCACCGGCGTCACGTACAGCAGCAAGCTCGGGGCCGTCGAGGACCTGTTCTTCGACGAGATCCCGCTGCCGCTGGCCGCGCTGGACCGGGCGGGCAGGACGCGCGGCGCGCTGCTGGGCGCGGTGGAGCAGGCCGAGGAGCTCTCGCTGGCCGCCAACCGGCTCGCGGCCGATCTGCGCCGGGCCGCCGGGGCCGACGCGCCACGGCGCGGCACCTGGGAGTACCCGGGCGAGGCGCTGCTGCACGCGCTCGACCCACGGGTACGAGCCCTGCTGGTGGAGCTGCGGAAGGCCGACGAGGACGGCGAGCGCATCCAGGCGGAGCTGGCCGCGTGGGAGGAGATCGCCGCCCGCGAGGCGTGGAAGGTCGCGGACCAGGTCCTGACGAACGCCGCCGCGCCCGGCCTCTTCCAGGGCCGCGTGGTCGCCAAGGGCGACGCCAGCCGGGTCTACCGACTCAGCGAGGCGGAGGCCGGGTTCCGCAAGAGCCTCAACAAGATCCTCTGGCGGCGGACCGAACGGCGGGCCGAGGGGCGGCGCGCGCGAGCCGCGGAGGCGCAGGCGGCGCGGGCCGCCGCTGAGGCCGAGGCCGCCGGGGAGGCCGGTGTCCCTGGGCCGGGCGCGGCGGAGACACCGGGGCCACCCGCCCCCGACGCCCCCACCCCCGAGGCCACGGGGCCCCACCCTGTCGGCCCTGACGCCAGCGGACGCCACCCCGGCGCCCCCGACAGCCCCGGGTTGGACGGCCGCGTGCCCCGGCCCGACACCAGCCAGCCCGACAACCCGCCGACGGAAGGCACCTCGCGGTGAGCATCCCACCCCAGACCGCGCCGAACCCCGCGCCCGCGCGGGACACCGCGACCGCGCCCGCCCCAAGCCCTGCGACACCCGCGACCGCACCCGCGCCGGCCACCCGGTACTGGAGCCGCTACCTGGACGCCAGGGGCCGCTGGCAGGGCCACGCCCTCAGCGGCCCGCCCGGCGAGGAACTGGCCGACCTGCGCGCCGGGTTGGGCCGGCCGGCCGGCACGGTGCCCGCGATGTGGCCGTACTACACGAGCCCCACCGACGGCGAGGTCACCCTCGAACTCGACGCCGAGCACGGCGCGCTCGCCCTCTACGGCCTGCACCAACAGAGCCAGCAGCGCCCCATGCACCGGGCCGACATCAACCTGGGAACGGCGCTGCGCTCGCTGCGGGTGGCCGACCGGTTCAGCCCGGAGGCCCTGGACCGGCGGGTGGCGGCGGCCGTGAACGCCACGTCGGTGAAGGCCCTGCTGCACCGGCTGCGCGGCCTGATCCCGCAGCTCCGCGCCGAGGCCATCGCCCTGGACTACGACTGGCTGACGCTGGACCTGGCCCGCTGGACCCGCCCGGAACAGCGCCAGCGCGTCCGCCGCAACTGGGGCCTGTCCTACCACGCGTGGAAGCCGCTCGGGGACGACGCCGCGACCGACGGGGCGTAACCGCACGGCACCATCCGGCCTTCCGCCGCGCCCGGCACCCCACGCCCGGCACCTCCTCGTCCACCCGCCCACCCTCATCCGCGTGGCCGCCACGGCCGCGCGGCTCCCTACCGAGCCCTGGAGGCCCCATGGAGCTGCCCGCTCCCCGCGCGTTCGTCGACATCCACATCCTGCAGACCGTGCCCCCGGCCAACCTCAACCGTGACGACCAGGGCAACCCCAAGGAGGCGTTCTACGGCGGGGTGCGCCGCTCCCGCGTCTCCTCGCAGGCGTGGAAGCGCGCCACGCGGCTGCACTTCACCGACCAACTGCCCGAGCAGGACCTGGCCACCCGCACCCGACGGGTGGCCGCCGCGCTCACCGCCCGGCTGCGCGAGACCGCCGGCCTCGGCGACGAGGGCGCCGCCCGGCTCGCCACGGCGCTGCTGGCCCCGTTGAAGATCCGCGCGGGCAAGAAGGAGGGCGACACGGCGTACCTCTTCTTCTACGGACATCGCCAGCTCGACGCCGTCGCCGCGCTCGTCCGCGACCGGGCCGCCGAGTACGTCGGCTACGACGACAAGAAGCTGGCCGACGAGATGGAGAAGCTGCCGATCCAGGACGTGTTCACCTCGGGCCATCCGCTGGATGTCGCCCTCTTCGGCCGGATGGTCGCCGATATCCCCGCGCTGCGCGTGGACGCCGCCGTCCAGGTCGCGCACGCGCTGTCCACGCACGCCGTCGAGCTGGAGTTCGACTACTTCACGGCCGTCGACGACGAGGCGCGCAAGGGCCAGGAGACCGGCGCCGGCATGATCGGCACCATCGGCTTCAACTCGGCCACCCTCTACCGGTACGCCAGCGTCGGGTTGCACCAGCTCCGGAACAACCTGGGCACCGTCGAGGACGCGATCGACGGCGTGCAGAAGTTCGTGACCTCCTTCGCCCGCTCCGTCCCCAGCGGGTACGGCAACTCCTTCGCCCACCGCACCCTGCCCAGCCTGGTCGCCGTCACGGTCCGCACCGACCAGCCCGTCAACCTCGTCTCCGCCTTCGAGGAACCCGTCACGCCGGACGTGGGCATCGCCGCCGAGTCGGCCCGACGGCTGGCGCGGGAGCACACCACCGCCCTCAAGCTGTGGGGCGACGCCCCGGAGCACCAGTCCGTGTGCCACGCCTTCGGCGACGACTCCACGGCGGGCACCGCCATCACGACCGCCTTCGGTAAGGGGGTCACCTTCCCCGAGCTCCTGACCGGCCTGGGGGAACACCTGACGTCGCTGGCCGGATCGGCCGCCACCCCGGCCAACCGATGACGCTCCCCGGCCCCGCCCACCGGGGCACACCCGCGCCCGTCGCCCCTCCACCGGCACCGGACAGCCCGTCGGCGGTCCTCCTGCTGCGCCTGGCGGGCCCCCTCCAGGCATGGGGCTCCAAGGTCGCCCTCAACCGTCGGGAGACCCACTCCGAACCCACCAAGTCCGGCGTGATCGGCCTGCTCGCCGCCGCGACCGGCCGCGACCGCGACGAGCCGCTGGGCGAGCTGCTGGACCTGCGCCTTGGCGTACGCGTCGACGTGGCCGGATCGCTGCTACGCGACTACCACATCATCTCCGACTACCGGGGCCGCCCGCTGCCCCAGTCGGGTGTCTCCGCCAAGGGCGTCCAAAAGCCCACGCAGCCGGCCAAGTTCACGCACGTGACCAGCCGCTACTACCTCCAGGACGCGACGTTCCTGGCCGCCCTGGCCGGCCCCCGCGAACTGCTGGAGCGCCTCGACCGGGCCGTCCGCGCCCCCGCGTTCCCGCTGGCGCTCGGCCGCCGGTCCTGCCCGCCCACCCAGCCGGTCGCGCTGGGTGTGCACGAGGGGGAGCTGGCGGACGTGCTGGGCGCCCACCCGTGGCAGGCGTCCGCGCGCCTGCGCGCGCAGTACGCGGCGCGCACCGGCCGCGAGCAGGGCCTGGACCAGCCCGTGTACCCGGCGCGCATCGACCTGTCGGTGACCGTGGAGAGCCCGCGGGGCGACGACGAACTGTGGGACGCGCCGCTCTCCTTCGACCCGCTGGCCCGCCGCTTCACCAGCCGCCGGGTGTACCGCGACTGGTTCGCCGTACCCACCGGCTTCCCCGCCGCCGACATCACCCCCGACTCCGGCCCCGGGGACGCCGACCCCGGCGCCACCGGGCACGACCCCTTCGCCCTGCTGGGCAGGTGACCGAGATGACCTACCTCTCCCGCGTCCGCATCAACCCGCTCCGGGCCGAGAGCCGGCGTCTGCTGGCCAGCCCACGCGCCCTGCACGGCGCGGTCCAGGGCGGCCTGCCGGGTACGTCGAAGGAGCGCGTGCTGTGGCGCCTGGACGCGGACAACCCGCGCCGGCCCCACCTCGTCGTCCTGACCCGCTCCCGACCCGACTGGACGCACGTGGTCGAACGCGCCGGCTGGCCCGACGCCGAGGGCGAGCACGCCCTCGTACGCGACTACACCCCGCTCCTGGCGCACATCGTCACCGGCCGCGAGTTCGCGTTCCGCCTCACCGCCAACCCGGTGCAGAACACGACCTCGCCACTGTCCCCCACCCCCGCCCAGGCCAAGCGGCTGGCCGACGTGCCCGAGGGGGGGCGGCCCCGTGGCTTCCGGCTGGCCCACCGCACCGCCACGGCCCAGCTCAACTGGTTCCTCGACCGCACCGCCCGCTGGGGCTTCGAGGTCCCCGCCTCCCGCGTCGACCCGGCGGCCCCCGGCCTGACCACGGCCCCCCCGCCGGACCCCGAGCTCGCCTCCGACGCCCGCGAGGTCCGCATCACCGCCCGCCACCGCCACTCCTTCACCAAGTCAGGCCGAGGCGCCCACGTCACCTTCCACAGCGCCACCTTCGAGGGCCGCCTCCGCGTCACCGACCCGGAGTCCCTCACCACCCACCTGCTGACCGGCCTCGGCCCGGCCAAGGCCTACGGCTGCGGCCTCCTGACCCTGGCGCCGTTGGCGGGGTGAGTGGACGCGGTGCCGGGCCGCCACCGACGACTACCAGCCATGTCAAGTCGCACAAAAACTGTGTGCGGCAAGGGAGTTGGATGGCGTGCAATGTATGCGTTGTGTCTCAGGCGTTCGGTGTGCGTTGCACCGGAGCCGTGTGCCACTGTCTACTCGGATCAGCACACTGTCGTCGCTTCGTCGCGGCAGGTGATCAACGGGGTGTGCCCGTCGGCGTGGGCGGGGACCCGCACGGGAGGGGTTACCAATGGGTATGAAGTTCGACATGGGCAGTCAGACGATCTCCACGCTGACCAGTCAGTCACGCTATTCGTCGGACGACCTCGGCGGCCTGATCAGGCAACTGGTGGACGCGGCGCAGCCGTTGGAGGGCAAGTTCAACGGGCAGGGCAAGGCCGCCTTCGACCAGTTCAAGGCGCGTTCGGACGAGGTCACGGCCGGGCTGAACGCCGCGCTCGCGAAGATCCTGGGCGGTCAGACGGGCATGGACAAGGCGTTCACCTCCGGCGACCAGGAGTCCGCCGAGAACGCCCACCAGTCGATGGCGTCCGCCAACTTCGACGCGGCGCGGTTCGGCGGACGCTGACCCGCGGGGACGTACGACGGCCACGGCCAGACGACTTGAGGGGGAACACCATGGGTTCGAACTCCGACCGCAACAGCTACGACGGCGGCGCCTCCAGCGAGGTGCAGGGCAGCCTGGGCGGCATCGTGGCCCGGCTCGAAGCCGTGATCACCGACCGGGACCGGCAGGTCAAGGCCGCGATGGCCGACTTCCAGGCCGATGGCGTATCCGACCAGTACCACGCGGCCGAGCAGCGCTGGAACCGTTCGGCGAGCGAGGTACGGGAGATCATCCGGCTCGTCCGGGCGACGCTGGAGAAGAACGACGGCACGGCCCAGTCGTCGCTGAGCCGCGCCAAGTCGGCCGTGGACGGGATCGGCTGACGCGACGCGGTGCGCGGCGACGGGCCGCCACGTGTCGTGCCGTGGTGTGCCCTGAGGTGCCGCGTCGTGGGGTGTCGTCGGGGTGCCGCGACCGGGCGCGTACGGCGGCTCGCCGGCTCAGGGCGTACGGCGTTCGCTGGTCCGGGACGTACGGGGCTGGTGGGCGTACGACGGCCCGCTGGCGCTGGGCGTACGAGGCGGGGTGGGGCTGTCGGGGTGTCGCGGGGCGTGGGTGGACGCGGGGTGGGGCCTGCCCGAGGCGGGTCGCGGGGCCGGCGTCGGGAGGCTGCGGCGGTCGCGCGGAGAGACGGGACGGCGAGAACACGGCAGCGAGTGAGGCACCCCGCACGCCTCGACGTGGGGCGTGTGGGTGACGGTTGAAGGGGGAGGCAGTCGATGACGGGCTGGGACCTACGGCCGCCGGACATCGGGCGGACGTTGCGGGACACGGTGGAGATCGCCAAGCGGCTCCAGGGTGAGGCGAAGGCGTTCGGCGAACACCTGAAGGACGCGGCGACCCACGCGGGCACGCTCGCCACGGGCGGGGAGACGCCGGAGGCGGGGCTGGTGGGGCTCGCGCTCTCGGAGTTCGCGACCCATGCGGAGAAGGACCTGCGGTTCGTCGCGGCGCGGTCCGCGAAGTCCGTGAAGGGCGCGAGCGACGCGACGACCGCGTACATGCACGGGAACTTACAGATGGCTGCCGACGCCCAGCGGGAGGCCGGCAAGGCCCCCGACCCGGACTTCGGCAAGCCCACGGGGGAAAAGAAGTAGGTGGGGGGCCGCCATGGGTGACACGCCGGACCGGATCGACCCTTCGGGCATCCCGACCTTCACGGGCAGCCTGGAGTTGTTGGAACACGACATCACCGGGTTGCGCGGGGACGCGGGCAAGGTGCGGAGCACGGGCGCGGACACACACTCCGAGTTCCAGAAGCTCTCGGCCTTCTACCAGGCGCCCGAGGCCGACCAACTCTTCGCCACGACACAGCCGGTGAAGGACACCGCCGGCCGCTTCGCCGACGACCTGACCACCGTCGCCTCGGCACTGGAGGGTTACTCCACCGAGGTCCGCCCGATCATCGACAGGCTCAAGCGGCTCAAGGCCGAGGCCGCGGCCTTCGTCGAGGACATCGAGGACGACGACGACTGGAAGTACGACGGCGGCAAGGTCGACAAGAACAACGACCTGGTCCAGGACGTGTCAACGGCCGTCGCCCAGTTCTGGGCGGCCGAACGCGCCGCCGCCAACAAGATCAGCGGCCTCGTCAACGGCGGCACCGTGTGGCGCGAGGACGACGGCTCCGGCGGCAAGAACATGTACGGCTACAGCGTCGACGACATGAAGAAGGCCGGCGAGACCCCCTGGGGCAAGGCCGTCGAGGAGAAGCACCACGCCTGGGAGATCGGGCACTGGGCCAAGAGCTTCGTGTGGGACGGCTTCATCGTCGAGGGCGTGTGGGGCACGCTCAAGGGGCTCGGCGGCCTGGTCGGCCTCGGCGGCTGGGAGACGTTCAAACAGTCGTGGAAGGGGCTGGGCCAACTCGCCACCGGACTGGCCATCCTGTCGATACCCGGCGGCATGATCGCGTACGACCTGCTGCCGGAGGGCGGCGTGAAGAACTGGAGCCGGCAGAGCCTGAAGACCACCAAGGAGGTCGGCAAGTCCCTGGTGGCCTGGGACGAGTGGCGCAAGGACCCGGGCAAGGCGGCGGGCCTGGTCAGCTTCAACGTCATCACCACGGTCGCCACGGGCGGTACCGGCGCGGTGACCAAGACCGGCACGGCGGGCAAGGTCGTGTCGGCCGCGGGCAAGGTGGGCCGGGCCGTCGACCCGATGACGTACATCGTCAAGGCCGGTTCCGCGGGCCTGGGCAAGATGCCCAAGATCGGCGACGTGACGGCGAGCTTCCGGGGCCTGAACACGGTCGAGGGCGTCGACCTCCCCGACGGCACCGTGCGCCTCCCCGACGGCCAGGTCTTCGACCCGACCACGCCGGAGATGCCGCGACTGCCACCGGGCAAGACGGGCGTGGAACTGCCCAACGGCGTCCCGAGCCTGGACGTCCCGGAGGGCTCCGTACGCCTGCCCGACGGCGACTTCCTCGACCTCGACGGGACACTCCGCAACCCCGACGGCACGATCAAACAGGCGGGCGAGAAGGCCCAGCACGAGCTCAGCGCCAACGACCGCGCGGCCCTGGACGGCGACACGCCCGGCGCGCCCACGCGCGCGGGAGAGGGCGCCCCGGTGGGCCGCTCTCCCGACGCGGCGACGGCCGCGCGGGTACCGGAGCTCGACCTGGCCACGGTCGGGGCGGGCACACGGGGCGCCGACGACGTGGTGCGGCTGGGCGGCGACGACGCGGCGCGGGTGGGCCCCGGCGAGGTGCCCCGGGTGGGCGACGACGCGGCGCGGGTCGGTGGCGACGGTGCCACCGGGCCGGGCGCGCGGCCGGGCGCGGTGGGTGATCGTCCGCCGACGGGCCCGGTGGCGCACACGGGGGACGGGCCTGGTGGCCCGCCGCCTGGCTCGGGGAATGGGCCTGGCGGCCGGCCACCTGGCTCGGGAGACGGGCCTGGTCCCGGTGGGCCCGGTTCCGGTCCGGCGGACGGGCCTGGTGTGCGGCCGGGTGACGGTCCGGGGGTACGGCCCGGGGACGGCCCCGGTACGCGGCCGGGTTCCGGCTCCCGCCCCGACGTCGGGCCCGGAGGGCCCGTGCGCGAGGTGCCGGGTGCCCCTGCCGGGGCCGGGCGTGAGGTGCCGGGTACGGGTGGTGGCGAGGTGCCCGGAGGTGGGCGTGACCTGCCCGAGTCGGGTGGCCCTGGCCGGGACCTGCCCGAGCCGGAGGCCGCCGGCCGCGACCTGCCGGAGTCGGCCGGCCCACGCGAGCCGGACGCCGGCCCCGGCGAGCGCGAGCCCGCTCCGGGTGATCGCGAACCCGGCTCGGGCGAGGGGGAGCCCGGCCCGGGTGAGCGGGTGGGGGACGAGGGGGGTAAGCGGCCTGATGCGGGCGACGACCTCGGCTCATCGGCTAAGCCCGGAGCATCCGAACCGGCGTCCCCTCCAGTTACAGAGGTTCCGGGATTCGATGCCGGAGACGGGATCACCTACGCCGAACGCCCTGAGCCGTACAACCAGAAGACGATGGACGACTATCAGCACTACCGGAACTCGACTACCGACGTACCCGCGATCGCACAGAACACCAACATAAGTGAGAGTGTGATCCAGCGCGCGAAGGAAAATCTCTTCCTTAACAGGCATGATGTGGCGGTGGGGCCGGACCAGATCGCTCGTGGCGTCTATTTCACTCCTGACGATCAAATTGCACAACTCTGGAGGAAGGCTGAGAGGGGGACACTTAAGGCTGATGAGGAAGCCTATTTCCGCGGGCTCATTGCTCACGAGTTCGTGGAGAGTAAACTCCTGGAGGCCGGTTTGCCCTACAGGCCGACTCATCCGGACTACTGGGATCCTGAGCGCCTCACGGTTGACACGAAGAATATAGGTGCACATGATGTAGCGCCGAGATCGTTCTCTCCCGCGCCGATCAGCGCCGAAGGTTCGTTGCGTGTTTGGTCCAAGCTGGGTTTGAAGGCGCCATCCGAAGTCATAGCTGCTGACCTATCCAACTTGGATGTGGTCGTGGATGCTGCCAAGAGAGGTTTGAAACTTGAGTGACAAACTCATGCGCGACGTGGCCGAGCGCCTTTTGAGCGTCGACTGGACTGATGAGGACAAAGCTGCGCGCCATGCACCCTCTAGGTCGAGGCTGTTCCGTGAATACCTGCGCAGACTGGCCCTCCAGGTGGAGCGGTTCGAAGGGGAGGTTCCTGACTGGCCCTACACGGATCTCGTGCGATTGTTTTCGCCAGAGAAGCACGCGGAGGGAAGTGGCTCAGTAGAGCAGATTGTGCGAGAGATCTCTGATCGAGGAGCTCAGCTTAGAGTCGAGTATTTGTGCCGATCGGCTCTGCACTGGGCTAGAGTCAAGAATTCGCATGATGTGATCAATGAGGATCTACCCGATCCGTTTGAGCCGCTCCTCATGCTCTTCGAGCGAGGTGGCGGGTTCGTGGTCGAAAATGGCGTGGCGGATTTCGAGTTCATTCACGTGCGTTTGGGGAGATGGCAGGATCACGTTGCTCGGACTTCTGTCACTTCTCTCGACGAATCAGCATTGCGCGAACTGGATGACCTGGCTGACTGAACCTCCGCGACGAGTCGCCGCAGGGCCAGGGTGGAGCCCCAGGCGCGGGCCTCGACCGTCTGGTACCTGAGAGCGGCCCGATGCGGCCCGAGCAGGAGGCGGCCGTCACGGGTGAGCTCACCCGCGCGAAAGTGTCTCTGAACGACCAGCAGCGCATTATCACTCAGCTGCGGAAGTCCCCCTACGGGGCCAACATCTCGGAAATCATCGCTTCGAAGAAGTTCTCCGATGTCGAGGGTTTCAAACAGGTGCTCTCTGACATCAAGAACAAGCAGGAGCAGCAAGCGGTTCACATGGCCCTACAGCACGCGGTCGATCTGGAACGGAGTGGCGTGCCTATCGACCGGATGGGCTTCGAGAAAAAGATGCCGGATGATAAGTTGGACCTCGATGTCTTTACTCGGGAATCGGGTCCACGTGTCGACCCGGCTACGGGAAAGCCTATTGAGCCGCCGATCGACTACGCATACCAGTTGAAGGGTGTTGAGGGCGTAGACGGAATCAAGAGTGCCGCTCGCAAGATTTCCCGGAGTCAGCTCTACGGAAACCTGCCCCACAAGATCGCCATACTTGATGTGCACTCGACGCGGGCGGCGTTCACGTCTCAGCACAGGGCGGACATCACGCATTTCTCAAAGAAGTCAAATATTGTCTTCCATCTGCGCTTTCAGGATGGGTATATCACAGTGCCACCTCGTGGCAAGTTGTTCCCGTAAGGAGTGGTTGTGGCCTGGTCTATGCGTGCGCCGGAGCACTGTGGCGCCTGGATCTGGGAGCTAGAAGGTTACGCTCCGGCGGGGTTGGAAAACTCTTTGCTGGTTGCCGAGAAAGTGGCGCGGGTGCTCGACAAGTGGCGGCTCCATACTCCTCATGCTCTCTCGTTCGACTGGTACGCGGAGGAAGGGGGAGGGACCGGCTTCGCGTCGCGACTCGCCCTGAAGGTGCCCTTCGCTGATCAGGACACGGTCAGGCGTATCCACGATGCCCGACCGGTTGGGCTTGTCGGAGGCGCGGTGGGCGATATTACGGTCCAGGGGCGCGGGGAATGGATTGACAGCGAAGGTGTCCCGCATTCCGAAGTCAATCTGATCGAGCTGATCACTTCGCCCGACCCCACCGGTCTGGCTATCGAGATCTCGGTGGCGCACGACGTGTGGAAACCACACGACTACTACGGACGGCCGCATCCCGAGTTGTACCGCCGCAACGCTCCACGTCTTGCGGCGGCGCTGGAAGAGATCGACGGCCTGTTCGGTGTGGCGGGGGTTCCCGGAGAGCCTACGTATTTCGGAGTGGCTGAAGGGTATGGGATCGCCGAAGCCGACCTTGATGATGCCGGTTTCGGCCCGAACCTGACCGACAAGATGTAGTCAGGGCCGGGTGGGACGTAGCCGTGTCGGGTCGCGCGTCCTGCCCGCGATCACTTCGACAGATGGCGCGTCTCTCGTCGAGGTGAACGCCGCTGTCGCGTTCGGTGACGTGCGGTTCGCATCCGTTGTGTGGTGAAGCCGCAGGTCGCCGAGCGGGTGGGCCGCGCGATCTCCCCAACCCCCGGCGGCTGTCGGACCCGCGTCGTATGGTGTAGGCAGTGCATCACAGAGCGTGAGGGGGTGGGGGGCTTGGCGCGGGACTATGACAGTCAGTTACTGGAGTCGGTGGCCGTGCGGCGGCGGCGGTTGCGGGATGCGGTGGTGTTCGGGGGGCAGCGGTCGCGGCGGTCGTTGGACGAGGGTGTGGGGAAGGTGTTCGGGGGGATCGCGCTGGCGGCGGTGGTGTGTGCGGGGTGTGTGGGGTGGTCGTTCGTCTCCGGGAAGTTGGCTGACAAGGAGAAGGAGCGGCGGGAGTCGCCTCGGGTGGTGGTGACGGCGTCGGCGGGGGTGGGCGATCGGGCCGGGTCGGCGGGCGGGGCGGGGGCTCGGTGGTGACCGTGACGGGGCGGCGGGCCGGGTTGAGCCGGGTCACGTTGGTGGGGAAGCGGCGGCGGATCGACATGCTGCTGCCCGCCGACGAGCCGGTGGGTGAACTCCTCCCGGACATCATGGAGATGGTGGGGGAGCGGCCCGGGAAGGAGCCGATGCTACGTCGGCTCGTGCTGGCCGACGGTGCGGTCCTGGCCCAGGACGACACGTTGGCGTCGCTGGACGTGCCGGACGGGGCCGTGATTCGGCTCGTACGCGAGGTGGAGACGCCGGCGGCTCCCGTGGTGCACGACGTCAGCGACGAGGCGGCCGACGACCTCGACGTACGCGGGTGGCGGTGGGACGAGCGCGGCCGTGTGTGGGCGGCGGGTGTCGCGCATCTGGTGCTGGCGTTGGTGGCGGCGGGGTGCGCGCGGCAGTGGCTGGGGGCGGACGAGGCGGGCCCGCCGATCCTGGTGCTGGCGGCGGTGGCCGCGGGGGTCGGGGCGCCGCTGGCGCGATGGGTGGCTCAGGCTCTGGGCACGGTGTTGGTGCTGGTGGGCGGGGTGTTGGGCGCGTTCGGCGGCTGGATGGTGACCGGTGCCGAGGGCGGGCCGGAGCTTCGGGTGGCGGCTGTCGGGCTCGCGGTCGTCGTCGCGTTGGCGCTGCTCGGGCTGTGCACGCCGGTCGGGCGGGGTGGCCTGGTGGGCGCCGGGGCCGTGGCGGTGGCCGTGGGTGGGTGGGAGCTGGGCTGGGCGCTGACCGACGGGTATCGGGTGGGCGTCGCGTTGGGTACGGCGTCCGTGTTGGCGCTGGGGTTGCTGCCACGGCTGGCGCTGATGGGGGCGGGGCTGACGCGCTTGGACGACCAGCGTTCGGGTGGCGCCTCGGTGAGCCGGTACGGGGTGGACATCGCGCTGGCCGCCACACATCGCGGGTTGGCGCTGGCCACGGTGACGGCGGCGGGTTCGGCGGCCGCCGGGGGCTGGTTGGCGTTGGAGCGGGCCGAGCCGTGGACGGTGGCGGTGGCGGCGTTGCTGGTGGTCGTGCTGCTCTCCCGGGCCCGGGCCTTCCCGCTCGGCGTCGAGGTGGTGGCGTCGCAGGCCGCCGCGGTGGTGCTGGTGGTGCGGCTGGTGGTGCTGTGGGCCGAGCGGGGGACGGCGTACCCGTTGGCGGCCCTGGCTGGCGCGGCGCTCGTGCCGCTGGTGGTGCTGGCGGTGCGACCGCCGGACCATGTGCGGGTGCGGCTGCGGCGGTTGGCGAACCTGGGGGAAGCGGTGGGCGTGGTCGTGCTGATACCCGCCGCCATCGGGGCTTTCGATGTCTACGGACGGCTGCTGGACACGTTCTGAGGGGCCGCTCGGTCAAGGAGGTCGTTCCGTACGCCCACGGGGCTGTTCCGTCGTCCCGTACGTTCTGAGAAGGGGCTATGTCGGCAGCGCAGGGGGACTGGCAGGGCGAGGTGTTCCGCGAGTTGGAGGGCGGCGCGCCGCGCGGGGGCGACGCCTCGCGTACCCCGGGCGGGGGCGACGGCGCGCGTACCTTGGACCGGGGTGACGCCCCGCGAGCCGGGCACGACGGCGCCGGCCCGGGGGGGCCGGGCGGAGCAGCGCACGACGTCGGAGCAGCGCACGACGGCCGCGTGGCCGCGCACGACGGCGGGGCCTCGCGGGCGCTCGGCGGCGACCTCGCGCACGTCGCCGGGCGCGTGTCCGCACACCCGCTCGGCGAGCACGCACCCGCACACCCGCCCGCGCCCGGTGGGCCCGCGCCCGTGCCCGTCGAGTCCCAGCCCCAGCCCCAGCCACCGCCGGGTGGGCTCGCGTTGCCCTCGCCCGAGTCCGTGCCGGTGCTGGGGGCCGAGTTCGCGCGGGCGCGGGGGGCGGCGCGGCGGGGGGACGGGGTGGGGCGGCGGTGGGGGCGCGCGGTGGTGCGGCTGGTGTCGTCGGCTGCGCGGGAGAGCGCCGTGGTGACCGAGGCGGCGCGGGCGATCCAGCAGCCGGTGACGACCGGCCGGCAGATCGCGGTGACCAGCATCCGAGGCGGGTGTGGCAAGTCGACCGTGGCGGCGCTGCTGTCGCTGACGTACGCGCACTACCGGAGCGACCCGGTGCTGGCCGTGGAGGCCGATCCGGCGTTGGGCACGCTGCCGCGCCGGTTGGGCGCGACGGAGGTGCGGTGGACGGGCGCGGACCTGGCGCGCATGGTGGACCCGTCGATGCGCCTGACGGACCTCACCGGGTACCTGGTGCCGCACGCGGGAGGCGGCTGGCTGCTGCCGGGGAGCCAGGGCGCGGTGGGGGCGCGGTTCGACGTCGACGCGTACCGGACGGTGATGACGTCCGTGCGGCGCTACTTCGGGACGACGGTGGTGGACTGCGAGACGCTGCCGGCCGTGGTGGCGCGCACGGCGCTGACGACCACCCAGGCCCGGGTGCTGGTGTGCCCGGCCTCCGCGGAGGGGGTGGCGGCCACGCGTGCCGTGCTCGACTGGGTGGGCGGGCTGCACCGCAGCATGCTGCCGAGCACCGTGGTGGTCGTGAACCACACCGTGCCGGACGCCGGTCTCGACGTACGGCGGGCGGTCGAGCGGTTGGCGGACGGGGGCGCGTGCGTGGTGACGATGCCGTACGACCGGCATCTGGCGCCGGGCGGCGAGGTGCGCACGCGCCTGTTGGCGCGGCGGACGGTGGACGCCACCGCGCGCCTGGCCGCGGCCGTGCTGGACCGGGCGATGGCGCGGGAGCGGCGGCGATGAGCGTACGGGTGGTGCACCGGCCCGCGCGGACCACGCGTCCGCTGCCCGCGCCGGCCGAGCGGCGGATCGAGCCGCCGCCCAACCTGCCGGAGGGCAAGGCGGGTTCGGTGGCGACGTCGCTGTTGCCGATGGCGGGCGTGCTCAGCTCCGTGGTGATGATGACGGTGGTGCGCAACAGCCAGTTCGCCGCGATCGGGGCGGTGGTGCTGGTGGTGGCCGTGATCGGTGGCGTGTTCCTGTTGTTCTCGCAGCGGGGCCGGGCGCAGCGCGCGCGACGTACGCAGCGTGAGCGCTATCTGGAGTACCTGGACGGGCTGCGCGAGGAGCTGAGTCGGGAGAACCGCGAGCTGCGGGCCGCCGCGCGGGTGTTGGCGCCGCCGCCGGAGGCGTTGTACGACCTGGTGCGCGATCCCGCCCGGCGGTGGGAGCGGCGCCGGCTCGACCGGGACTTCCTCGACGTGCGGGTGGGGACGGGGCAGGTGCCGGCGCGGGCGCTGGTGATGGAGCGGCAGAGCGGCAGCGTGCTCACGCCGCCGGACCCGTTCATGCTCAACGAGGCGGCCGGGCTCCAGGCGCGGTTCGCCACCGTGCCCGAGGCGCCGTTGACGGTGCCGTTGGACCGGGCGGGCAACGTGAGTGTGATCGGCGAGCGGGAGCAGGTGGTGCGCGTCGCGCGCACCATCGCCCTCCAGGCGGCGGTCGCGCACGCGCCGGACGACGTGGCGTTCGCGCTGGCCGCCCCCGAGGACCGGCTCGCGGACTGGGCGTGGGCCAAGTGGCTGCCGCACTTCCTCGACCCGCGGGAGTGGGACGGCCCGGTGCACGCCCGGCGTATCGCGGCCACGCCGCGTGAGCTGGCCGCCGCGCTCGCCGGCGAGCTGCGCGAGCGCGCGGGGTACGCGGCGGAGGTGCGCCGGGGGCTGGCGGGCCGGGAGGCGCTGCGGCTCGGCAAGCGGTTGCTCCTCGTGCACGACACGTACGGGGCGTCGGCGCACGAGCCACCGCGACCCGACGAGGCGGTCTCGCTGACCGACATGGGCGTGACGGCGCTGCACCTGCTCGCGCGCCGGGTGGACGAGCCGGGGCAGGTCTCGGTGCGCATCACGGTCGGGGCGGACGGGCGCACGGTGGTCGTGGAGGACCTGCGCGGCCCCGAACCGGTGACCACCACGGGCACGTTGGACGAGGTGAGCGCGGCCGGCGCGATGGGCCTGGCCCGGTCGCTGGCGCCGCTGCGGCTGTCGGCCGAGTCCGCCGCCTCGGGTACGCCGCTGTCGGGGCCGGTGGACTTCCCCGAGCTGATCGGCGTGCCGGACCCGGCCGCCCTGGACCTCCCCAGGCTGTGGGCGCCGCGCCGGGACCAGAACTTCCTGCGGGTGCCGATCGGGCTCAGCGACGCGCACGAGCCGGTGTTGCTGGACCTCAAGGAGTCGGCCGAGCTGGGCATGGGCCCGCACGGGCTGTGTGTGGGGGCCACCGGTTCGGGCAAGAGCGAGCTGTTGCGGACCCTGGTGCTGGCGCTGGTGGCCACACACCCGCCCGAGGACCTGGCGATGGTCCTCGTGGACTACAAGGGCGGCGCCACCTTCGCCCCGTTCGCGTCGCTGCCGCACGTCGCCGGGGTGATCACCAACCTGGAGAACCGGGCCGGCCTGGTGGAGCGGGTGCACTCCAGCCTGTCGGGCGAGGTCAAGCGGCGCCAGCGGGTGCTCAAGGACGCGGGGAACGTCGCGGACGTGTCGACGTACGCCGCCACCCGGGCCGAGCGGCCGGAGCTGGGGCTCGACCCGCTGCCGCACCTGTTCGTGGTCATCGACGAGTTCGGCGAACTCCTGACCGCCAAGCCGGACTTCATCGACCTGTTCCTGTCCATCGGCCGCATCGGCCGCTCCATCGGCGTCCACCTGCTGCTGTCCAGCCAGCGCATCGAGGGCGGCAAGCTCAAGGGCCTTGACACCTACCTCTCCTACCGGCTGGGCCTGCGCACCTTCTCGCCCGACGAGTCCCGCACGGTGCTGGACACGACCGACGCCTTCCACCTGCCGCCCATCCCCGGCTTCGGCTACCTGAAGGTGGACACCAGCGCGTACGAGCGGTTCAAGGCGGGGTACGTCTCCGGCCCCTACCGCGGCCCCACCCGGCGCGACACGGACGCCGACGCCGGCCCGGCGGCACTGCCCTACCCCGCGTACAACACGCTCGCCACGCACGACAGCGGGGGCGCGGGGGTGGACGGTGGCCCCGGCGAGGGCGGCGAGGCGTCGGCGGTGCCCGCGCGTCGCACCGTGGGCCCCACCCTGCTCTCGACCCTGGTCGACCAACTCGCCGGAGCGGCGGCCCCGGTGCGCAAGATCTGGCTGCCGCCGCTGCCGGAGCGGCTGACGTTGGACGCGACGGCCGGCCCGGTGCGGGCGGAGGCCAGCGGCATGCGGCTGGCGGGCCGTCCGGGCGGCGGGCCGCTACGGGTCCCGCTGGGCCTGCTCGACGACCCGGCCCGACAGTGGCAGGGGCAGTGGGTCCTGGACCTTACCGTCGCCGGCGGGCACGCCGCCGTCATCGGCGGCCCGGCGGCCGGCAAGACCACGCTGCTGCGCACCCTGGTCCTCTCGCTCGCGCTGGTCCACACGCCACGGGAGGTCGGCATCTACGGCCTGGACCTGGTGGGCGGCGGCCTCCAGGCGATGGCGGGGCTGCCGCACGTCGGCGGGGTCGCCGGCCGCTCCGACCGGGAGCGGGCCGCCCGCACGGTCGAGGAGGTACGCGCCATGCTCACCGCCCGCGAGGAGGTCTTCCGCGAGCACGGCATCGACTCCGTCGACGAGTTGCGCCGCTCGCGCGCCCAGGGCCTGCTGCCCGAGCTGGGCTCGACGGACGTGGTGTTGGTCATCGACGGGTTCGGCGAACTGCGGGAGTCGTTCGAGGAGCTGGACGACGCGGTCACCGAACTCCTCAAGCGCGGCAGCGGGTACGGCATCCACGTGGTGGCCGGCATGCTGCGCTGGAACGAGGTGCGCATCGCCGCCCAGTCCGCCTTCGGCACCCGGATCGAGCTGCGGCTGAACGACCCGTCGGACAGCACGGTGGGCCGGCGCCTGGCCGAGACCCTCACCCCCGACGAGCCGGGCCGCGCGCTGACCGACGCGAAGCTGTTCGCCCAGGTGGCCCTGCCCCGGATCGACGGCCTGGCGTCGGCCGACGCGCTGGGCGCGGCCACCGAGCAGGCGGTGCGGGCGGTGGCCGCCGCGTGGTCGGGCCAGGGCGCGCCGCCGGTGCGGGTGCTGCCCGCCCGGCTCGGCCCGCACCGGTTGCCGGGCCCCGAGGCCGAGCCGCGCCGCGTCCCGCTGGGCCTGGACCAGAACGCGCTCCAGCCGGTGGCGCTCGACCTGTTCCACCGCGACCAGCACCTGTTGGTGTTCGGCGACGGCGAGTGCGGCAAGACCAACCTGCTGCGGCTGGTCGCGCGCGGCCTGATGGCCCGGTACGGGGACGACGAGCTGGTCTTCGCGGTCCTGGACCCGCGCCGTGGCCTGCACAGCCTGGTGCCCGAGGCGTACCGGGGCGGGTACGCGTACAACGCCAACCTGGCGGCCGGGCTCTCCGGCGCCATCGCCACCGAACTCGGCCGGCGCATGCCCGACGACGCGTTGGCGCCCGAGCTGCTGGCGGCGGGCGCGGCCGAGCCGAGCGGGCCCCGCATCGTGGTGCTCGTGGACGACTACGACGTCCTGGCCGTCGCCGGGCAGCAGCCGCTGCAACCCTTCCTGCCGTTCCTGCCCTCCGCCCCCGACATCGGGTTGCACTTCGTGATCACCCGGCGGGTGGCCGGCGCCTCGCGGGCGTTGTACGAGCCGTTCCTGATGACCCTGCGGGAGAGCGGGACCGCCGCCCTGGTGATGACCGGCGACCGGGCGGAGGGCCAGCTCTTCCCCGGCGTGTACGCCCGGGACCAGCCGGTGGGGCGGGGCACGTTCGTACGCCGTGGGGCCGCCCCACGGCTCGTCCAGACCGCGCACATATCCGAGCCGGCACCGTCCGCGGCGGTGCCCGCGCAGACGCGTGTGGCGCGGGAGCGGGCGCCGGGGGCCGGGGAGCGCGAGGCCGCCGCGTGGGAGCGGGACACGTCCGCTTCGCGCGGGTCGGAACGACCGGAGTGACCACGGGGTGGTGGGGGCGGCCTGGGAGGGGAGGGCCGGGGCGGCTGCGGTAGGTGGGGTGGTGAGGGTGACTGGGGTGCAGGGGGCGTCTTGGGTGTGGGGGGTGGCCGGGGTAGCTGTGGCGACTGGTTGCCTGGGGTGAGTGGGGTGAGTGGCTGCCTGGGGTGAGTGGGGCGCTGGGGGTGAGTGAGGTGCCGGGGAGTGGCCCGGCGCATCGTGCTCCGGCGCATCGTGGCGCCCGGGGTGGCTGAGGCAGGTGGGGGCCGGGATGACCGGGATGACCGGCGTGATCCGTACGAGCGGCACGATCCGAACGAGGGGACGAGCACAGGTGAGCACCGCATGACCAAGGACGTGATCGCGCTCACCGAGCGCATGCCCGACACCTGGAGTCTGCTGGCCGGGCTGCTCTCCGGCGGCCCGGACGCCACTGTGGCCACTGTGGCCGACGGCGCTGTCGTCCAGCTCGGCGACGCCGACGGCCGCCCGCTGGCCTCCGTCGAGGCGCCCCGGCTGGTCCGGGTGCCGACCGAGGTGGCCCGGCTGCTCGGGGTGCGGGCGGCGGGGCCGGTGTGGTGGACGGAGGTCAGGGCGGCCACGGCCGCCGAGCGGTCCGGTGAACTGGCCGGTGTCATCGCCTCCCGGCTCGTGGCCCAACTCGGCGGCCGGGTCTGGCCGGCCGACGCGGCCGTCACCGACCTCGGCCGGCCCCTCCCCGACCTGGCCAGCGCCGCCGCGCCGGCCGCCGACCAACCGGCCGTGGACGTACTGAGCGAGCGGGCGGCCGTCGTCATCCAGGACCGGCCGCTGGTCGCGATGACGTCGTGGCTGGCGGAGGCGTTGCGCGCCGCGACGGTCAGCGACCGCGGGTTCCAGCTCGTGACGCCCGCCGGCGCGCGCCTGACCCTCCCCACCCGGGCCGCGCTGGCGGGCCTGCCACACCGCTGGATCGTCGGCGACGGGACCAGCGGCTACTACGACGGGCTGTCCGGGACGACGCTGCGCTGGTCGGACGGCGCGTTCGTCCCGGCCGGTACGACCGCGCCCGCCTTCCTGGCCGGGCCCGGCCAGGAGCAGCCCGGCAGCCAGCTCGCGCTGACCTTCCGTACGCGCGAGCCGGCCGAGGCGGACCTGTTGTTGGGCGGCGCGTTGGAGACCGCGTGGCGGCACCTGACGGGCGTGCCGCCGCACGGGTGGGGCAGCGCGGAACCGGCGGGGCAGCCCTGGTCGCGGACGGAGCTGACCGACTTCGTGCGGGCCCGCGCGCCCGAGCCGACCTGGACGGTGGCCGTCGGCGGCGCGGACCGCCCGGCCCTGGCGACACTGCGCACGCGACCCACCACGAGCGGCGTCGAGGAGGAGGCGACCCTGACCCTCGGCTACCGGGAACCCGGGGAGGAGCCCGACCCGGCGCGCTTCGTCGACCTCGCGGGGGAGCTCGCGGCCGAGCACGGGCTGGTCTCCCTGCTGGTGCAGCGCCGCGCCGCGCGGGCCGACCTCACAGTGCCGCCGACGCTGGAGGGCGCGCCCACGGTGCTGGGCTTCGCGGTCGGCCGCGAGGACGTACGCGCCGCCGGCGTCACCCGTGCCCGCCGCCCCCCGCTGCCAGCCCGCCCCGTCCAGCTCGGCCCGCTGGACCGCGCGGCCTTCTACTACCCCTTCCCGGACACCACGCCGGGCGCGGGCTGGGACGCGCTCGAAGCCCTGGTCACCCACCTGCGCGACGCGGCGTTCCCACGGGGGGCGCTCGCGCTGGGCGAGGGCGAGGGGGGTGGGGGTGTGGGCCAGGGGGGTCGGGCCCAGCCCGGGGGAGCCCCTCCTGGTGGGGGCTGAGGACGGGGGTGCTCGCGTTCGGATGGTGTGGGCCCGGCCTGCCGGGGGCGGGCCGGTGGGGTCGGCCTCGTGAGGCCCAGCCTGGTGGGTCTCCACCTGGTGAGGCCGGGTTGGGTGGGGGCTGAGCGGGGGCTCGCGACCGGTGGGGGTGTGGGGTGTGGTGTGGGGGCCGGCCTGGTGGGTCTCCACCTGGCGAGGCTAGGTTTGGTGGGGGCTGAGCACGGGGTGCTCGCGTTCGGGGAGGTGGCTCGGCTTGTGGGGTGGGCCGGTGGGGCCCGGCCTGGCGAGGCCCACCCTGGCGAGGCTCGGTCGGGTGGGGGCCGAGGCGGAGGGGGCTGAGCACAGGGAGTGCTCGCGCTTGGTGGGGGAGTGGGGCGTGGGTGTGGGGGTCGGCCTGGCGGGGGTCTGGTCAGCGGGGGGTCTGGTGAGGCTGAGCTTCGTGCGGTCGGTTGAGTGGGCTTCGGGCTTGCGAGAGGTCGGCCGGGTGGGGCGCGCGGGGTGGTGCGGCGTGGGAGGTAGGGGTGGTGCGGCGGGGACAGGGGGTGTGCGGGGGGCTCGTGGGGGGTGGTCGGTTGGAGCCCGCAGGGGACGCCGGGAGGCGTGGCAGGCATCATGATGGGGCACCTCACGCGACGATGCGGAACGGGGTAACCCGGTGCGGGCGCGTGCGCGAGGCGGCTGTTGTTCCTGAGGCAGACACCCGCCGTGCCCGGCGGCGGACGTGTTCCCGACCGGCTGGCACGGCCCGAACCGTCGGGGGGAAACCGCGATGACGGTGGAGTGGCACCGCTTCCACGCGCAGACCAGACCCGTTCCCGAACCCCTCACCACGCCGCGGGTGCTGGGTGTCGCGTACGCCGCGGCGTGCGTACTGGTCGCGGTGCTGTGGGCGCTCGGCCTGCTGGCGGACCCGAGCACCGTGCTGGTCGTGCTCTGCGCACTGGCCGTCGGGCTCGGTGGGTGCGCCCGCCTGGCCGCGGCCCCGGGCATAGCCGTGGTCTGCTGGATCTTCCTCAACAGCGCGGCGATCACCCCGCGCGGACGGTTGAGCTGGGCCGGCTACCCGGACGCGGGCCGGATCGGGTTCCTGCTCGCCGCCGCGGTGCTGGGCACGCTCATCGGACGACTCAGCCACGCGCGGCGAGCCTACCGTCGCACGACGACGGGCACCGGCTGACCCGCCCCCGACGTTGGCGCTGGGCGCCGCGCCCCACCCGCCGTCAGGCGCCATGTGCTCCGAGCCTGACCCCCGACGCCCGGAGCTGGCGCCCCGAACCCCGCCCCCGCGTCAGAGTCCCGCGTTGCCGTGGCCTCACCCGACGCGAGGGTCCCGCGGGCGCTGAGCCGCATCCGACGTGAGGGTTGGCCACCTACGTGCCCCGAGCCACACCCGACGCAAGAGTGGGACACCTCCGCGCCCCGAGCCTGACCCGGTGTCAGGGTGTCGCGTGTCCTGGGGCCCGCCCTCACGTCTGGGTTCCGCGTTGCCGTGGCCTCACGCGACGTAGGCGACGGGCAGATCCCCCACTCTGGCCCCGCGTCGGAGTGCCCCGCGCCCGGCGGGCCATGCTCGTTGCAGGCCCCCACGGCCTCGCGAACCTCACCCGACGTCAGGGTGTTGCGTGTCCTGGGGCCCGCCCTCACGTATGGGTTCCGCGTTGCCGTGGCCTCACGCGACGTGAGGGTTGGGCGCCTTCGTGCCCCGAGCCTGACCCGGGGTCGGGGTGTCGCGTGCCCTGGGGCCCGCCCTCACGTATGGGTTCCGCGCTGTCGTGGCCTCACGCGACGTAAGGGTTGGGCGCCTTCGTGCCCCGAGCCCCATCCGACGTCGGGGTGTCGCGTGCCCTGAGCCTGCCCTCACGTCAGGGCTCTGCGCACTAGCGATCCTCACCCGGCGTAAGCGGCGGGCAGATCCCCCACTCTGGCCCCGCGTCGGAGTGCCCCGCGCCCGGCGGGCCATGCCCGGTGCAGCTCCCACGCCCTCGCGAGCCCCACCCGGGGTCGGGGTGTCGCGTGTCCTGAGCCCGCCCCCGCGTCTGGGTTCCGCGGTGTCGTGGCCGCATCCGACGTGAGGGTTGGCCACCTACGTGCCCCGAGCCCCACCCGACGCAAGAGTGGGACACCTCCGCGCCCCGAGCCTCACCCGGTGTCAGGGCGTCGCGTGTCCTGGGACCCGTCCCGCGTCAGGGCTCTGCGCACTAGCGAACCTCACCCGACGTAGGGGTTGGGCAGACCCGCGCCCCCGCCCTCACCCCGCGTCAGGGTGCCCCGCGCCCCGCGCTGCGGCAAGCCTCACCCGACGTAAGGGTTGAGCACACCCGCACCCCCACTCTCACCCCGCGTCAGGGTGCCCCGCGCCCCACGCCCCGCGCTGCGGCAAGCCTCACCCGGCGTCAGGGTGCCCGTGTTCTGGGTCTCACCCCGCGTCAGGCCCCCCCCGTCAGCCCCCGCCAGGGTGCAAGGTGGGGGTGTCCGTTCGGTAGCGGACCAGGAGCATGGCCGCGTCGTCGTGGGGTGGGCCCGCCGTGTGGGTGACCAGGTCGCGGCGGAGGGCGGCCACCGCGGCCTCGGGGTCGGGCTCCAGGAGGAGGGCGGCACGTTGGTGGAGCGGGTAGAACCGGTCGTCGGCGTCGCGGGCCTCGCTCACGCCGTCGGTGTAGAAGAGCATCTGGTCGCCGGGTACGAAGTCCACGGTGTGCGGGCGCGGGCCCTTCATCCCCTGCAGGGCGAGGCCGAGAGGCAACGACCGCTCGGGCGGCGGGAGGTAGGTCGAGGTGCCGTCGCGGCGTACCAGCAGCGGGGCCGGGTGGCCGTAGTTCAGCAGGGTCATCGACAGGTCGGGGCCGGTCTCGGCGAGTACGGCCGTCACGAACTTCTCCGCCGTCAGATGCCGGTCCAGCGCGTGTTCGAGGCGGTCTCCGACGCCGGTCAGGGCCGGCTCGTCGTAGGCGGCCTCGCGGAACGCGCCGAGGACGACCGCCGCCGTCTCCACCGCCTCAAGGCCCTTGCCCTGGACGTCGCCCACGATGGTCCGCACCCCGTACGGCGTGGCCACCACCTCGTACAGGTCGCCCCCGATACGGGCCTCGGCCATCGCCGAGGTGTACGAGACGGCGACGCGCAGCGGGCCGGCGGCGAAGGGCACCGGGCGCAGCAGGACGCGCTGCGCGACCTCGGCGATCGAGCGCATGCTGGCCAGCTCCTCCTCACGTCGTTGCCGCATCACCGCCGCGAACAGGCCGGCCACCGTGACGCCGGCGACCGTGATCAGGGCGGTGATGCCCCGCCGGTGGGCCAACAGGTCGTCGTAGACGCCGAGTCCCGTGGTCAGCGCGAGTGCCAGGGCGCCGATCCACGCGGTGCGCTGCCAGCCGCCGACGAGCCCGGCGAACGCGGGGCCCAGTGATATCAACGGCAGGTACCGCACGCTCGCGCCCGCGGTGACGTCCACCACGGCCACGACCGTCATGACCACGTACGGGATCGCCGACAGCACGCGGGAAGGCCGATTCACTGCCGTCACCGGATACGTGACCTTTCGTCGGGAGAGGCGCGCCTCGGGGACACCTGCCGGTCCGGTCGCCCAGTGGGAGCGGGAAGCGGAGGGGTGCGCTGATGGGCGCGCTGCGCGGAACGTACGGTGAGGACAGCGAGCGCTTACCATCCCCCACCTGAGTGTGCACCGTTCGCCGGGCTTTCGCCCCCTCCTTCCCGCACCCGATCCACCTGCCCCGCCCCTCGCACCCGCGCGGGCGCCGGGCGTGGGGGCGGCAGGGGCACGCGCCGGGGGCGGCCCGCCCCCGAACGGCCCGCGCGCGTCCCGGCGGTGCGCGACGCGCCACCGGCGCTCCCGAACCCACCCCGGGCGCCGGCCGCTCACGCCGCGCCGCCGGCGTCCGCCGGGTACGCGCACGGGCGGGGGCGGCGCGTACGGGACGGGGGCCGGTACGTGGACGGAGCGGGAGGTGGGGCCGGGGGCCGGGGCGTGCTGGGGGTGGCGTGGTGTGCGGGCGGGGCGCCGTGGCGACCGTCGGCGACGGGCCGGCGCAGTGATCCGGGTGGGTCGTGGGTGGCGCGGGGAGTACGCCCCGGTGAGTTACGGCCGGGTGGGCCTCGGGCAGGGAGTCACCGTCCGCTGGGTGGTCAACCTGACGAGGCCGACGGTCCGACGCGGGCCGTAGCGCGGGAGTGGCCCCGTCCGACGGACGCCACGACCGGTCGTCGCCCGGAGACCGTCCGGTCCGTCGCGGCCGGGGCCCGGTGGTGGCCCCGATGGTAAGCGCGGTCACTGTGCGCGATCCGGTGGGGCGGCCCACCCTGACGAGACCGTGATCCAGTGACCGTCCAACCCGACGGGTGTGTGACCCGGTCGGTGCCGGCCGGGCGGGGCCGTCGCCCGTCACCGTAACCCTTCGCCTGCCAGCGCCGGCCGAGCCTCGTCGGCGGCCCGCCCGGGCAGGGGCTGGGACCAGCCGCCCCCCGAGGGGCAGCCCGCCCTGGGGCCGGCCCCGACCCGCCAGCCCTGACGGCGGCCCACTTCGACAACGGCCGGGACGAGTCCGACGGGAACAGCTCACCCCGGCGGCGACCGAGTCCAGTCGGGCCCGCGAAGCAGCTCACCCCGACGGCGACAGCTGAAGCCGGCCGCCGCCACGAGCCGGAGCCAGCCGGACCGAGCGACGGGGCGACAGCGCGACGGGCGGAGTCAGCCGTTCCAACCCGAGGGCGGTCCGGCCCGCCGAGGTCGTGTACCGGTGGGAGCGGGCTCCGTCGGACGCGGGGCGGATGCGCCCTCCGGAGCTGGGGCCGGGGCGAGGTGGGTGGTGCGCGGGGTGCGCGGGGGGTGGTGCGGGCGCCGGTCGGTCGCCGCCGCGTCGACCGGCGCCCGGACGGGAGCGAGGGCACCGCCCGTACGGGGCCCCGGGCGGGGACAGCCGTACGGGGCGGTGCCCCCGACCCGTGGCGTTCCGTCAGCGCGCGTCACCGCGCGCGGCGGGCAGGGGCGCTGCTCAGACGCCCGCGACCTGCTTGATCCACGAGCGGTACGCCGTCACGTTGGTGTACGCCGTGGTGGTCTGGCGGTCGCTGGTGGAGGCCACGCCGACCTGGATGCCGTTGGCCATCATCGGGCCGCCCGAGTCGCCACCGGCGGTGATGCCGTTGCCGCGACGGGCGCAGATCGCCTGGCCGTTGTACGCGTCGGTGCAACCGCCGGAGACGGTCACGTTCGCGACCTTGAGGAACTGCGACTGGCAGTTGATCTCCGAGCCGCACTGGGACGTGGCGCCCCAGCCGTAGACCTGGACGCTCTGGCCCACGTTGACCGAGCCCGGCTGGCCGAGCTGCGCGTACGTCGCCTGCACGGAGCGGTCGAGGCGGACCAGGGCCAGGTCGGACGACGGGCTGGTGACCGTCTGCACGCCGTTGGCCGTGGTGCCGCCGCTGGTCTGGTCGAGGCTACCGATGCGGAACGAGAGACCACCGCCGGTCACACAGTGCTTGGCGGTCAGAATCCAGTTGGCCGAAATGATGGTGGAGGTGCAGGTCTGCCTCCCGTTGGAGAACAGGCGGGCGGCCCAGGGGCCACTCTGCGCGTAACCGCCACCAATGATCTTGGTTTCCACGCTGCTCGGGGCCGTGGGCTTGGGCTGCTCGGCGGCGGAGGCGGTGGTGGCGCCGGCGAGGGTGAGGACGGAGGCCGAAGCGGCTACGAGTGCGGGGATCAACCTGGATATACGCAAGGTTCCTCGTTTCCGAAGACGCGCGATTTCTCGGGCGTCGGTTGCCAGGGGGCTACCAGGATTCCGAAACCTTGTTGAAGCGGGTAGTAACAATTTTCCATAACACGCGGATATAGCTCGCGCGGCCCCGAGGCGAGGTGCGCGGCGCGTCCGGATAACCCGTCGCACCCGGTGTGGACATGAAGCGTCGCAGGTCAACGAGATTGTGCGGGGTTGTTCTCGGGCAGCCGGGCACGCTCCCCGATTGCCCTCTTTCGCGGCGTAAGCGACGGAAAGGCGGGAGAATCGCGCTCGTCCTCGCCGTGTCCGTGCACGGGGCTTTGTGTTTCCTGAATGTGGATTTGTGTTTCTTGGCCGGTAAAGCGCTAGGTGGCCGGAATGAGGTGGTCGATGGTTTTCGCTGGTCGCGGTGCGTACGGTCCGGCCGGGGCCGGGCGTATTTCCCGTATTCCTTGAGGAGTTGACGTCGAAAGGGGGCCGGTAGGTTCCCTCGCGATAACTTCCGAACAGTGCGCGGTCGCCGCGCGCCCCGCCCGTACCCGGTCAGCCGATACGGGTGAAGGGGGTCATGTCGGTCTGGAAGCCGGTGGTCCGGTAGAGGTTGCCGTCGCTGTCGAAGGCGAACGAGGACGCGTTGTCCCCGGGGCAGTAGCCGGTGGAGGCGGGTGTGGCCACGTCGGTGGGGCCCACCGACACCCGCTTGCCGCCCTCGTCCACCGAGACCAGCCGGGCCGTGGACTCACAGTGCCCGGCGCCGTCCCAGCTCAGTGTGATCGCGTGCTGGCCGGGCGACGCCTGACGGACCACCAGCCGCTGGGAGACCGGCCCCGCGTAGTTCTTGCGCTCCCAGGTGCCCAGGTAGCGCTGCGGGATCGCGCCCGAGGAGGTGGGGCGGGACGTGGGCGGCCGGTCGCCGTCGGAGTCGCCGCCGGCGGGGCGGTCGGCCGTGCCCTCCGGCGCGTCGTCCCCGCCGCCGGACTGGTCGGCCGCGTCGCCGCCGACGGGCCGCTCGTCGCCCCGCGCGTCCCGCGAGGGGCTCGCGCCCCCGGCATCCGTGTCACCGTCCTTCTTCGCGTCGGCGCCCTGGCCGGCGTCGTCCCGCTGGTCCTTGTCCGCGTCCCTGGCCTCGTCCTTCTTCCGCCGCTCACGCTGGTCGTCCGCGCTGCGGCTGGCGGACGGCGCGGGCGAGGCGGCGACGGGCGCGGTCGGAGTGGGCGTGGTGCGCCCCCCGGCCTGGGTGCCCTTGTCGTCACCCCGGCTGAGCAGGGTCGCGATACTGGCTGTGGCGACGACGGCGAGCACCACCGTGGCGATCACCCATCCGTTACGCCATCGGCTCCGCCCGCCCCCGCCCCCGCCCCTGGCCCCGCTCCCGGCCGCGTCGCCCGAGCCGGTGGCCCGCGCGGCGGTGGTCGGCCCCGCCGGGGCCGGCTGTGCCGAGGGGGTTGGCTGTGCCGGCGAGGCTGGCTGTGCTGACGGGGCCGGTTGTGCTGGAGCGGTGGCCCGCTCGGTCGCGGGGCGCGTCGCTGCGGCGCCCACGGGTTCCGCCACGGGCGGCATGGGGCCAGCGGGCGCGATGGCGGAGTCGGCCGCTGGGCCGGCGCCGGCCGGGTCGACCGGCCCGGCCTCCGAGGCCGCCGACCCCGCCTCCGAAGCCGCCGGCCCTGACGAGGGGCCGTTCCCGGCCACTTCGCCGGGCCGTACGACTGCGGCTGGCGCCGCGTCGTGGGCTGACCCTGACGCGGGGTTGGGGTGAGCGTCTGGGGTTGGCCCTGACGTGAGGTTGGGGTGAGCGTCCGGGGTTGGCCCTGACGCGGGGTTGGGGCCTGACGCGGGGTTGGGGCCTGACGTGGAGATGGGCCCTGATGTGGGGGTGGGCCCTGATGTCGGGGTGGGTCGGGCGGCCTGGGCTGGCCCTGACGTAAGGGCTGAGCCTGACGCGGGGTCGGGGTGGGCCGTCGGGGCTGGCCGTGACGTCGGAGTGGGGTTCGGCAGCGCGGGCGACGCCTCGGCGGACGCGCCGCCCGCCGCCCCCTCGGCGGAGGCCGCCCCGTAGCCCGCCGGAACGGCGCCGGACGACTCCCCGTCGGTGGAGCGTGCCTCGGCGGGCTCCGCACCGGCCGACACACTCCGACCGGCAGCCGCGCTCACACCCGCCGACGCCCCCGCGCCGGCCGGCACCCCCTCACCCGCTGGCGCCGGCGCCGGTGCCGACGCGTCCGCAGACGTACCCCGACCCGCCGACACGCTCGCATCCGCCGACGTACCGGCACCCGCCGACACGCTCGCATCCGCCGACGTACCCGCATCCGCCGACGCGCTCGCACTCGGCGACACACCCTCACCCGCTGGTGTCGGCACACCCTCGGGCGTGCTGGCACTCGTCGTCGCGGGCACACCCGCACCCGTGCCACCACTCGTCGGCGCGGGGGCCCCCGCGCCCGCGCCCGCGTCCGCCCCCGCGCCGGCCGGCGTGAGGCCGACCGTCGGCCGGTCCGCGGGTGGGGTGGCGGCAGCCGGCTGGCTGGGGCTGGGTGAGGTGGCGGGGGCCTCCGCGTCGAGAAGGCGGGCCGCCTGCCGCGCGATGCGGGCCAGCAGCGTCGGGGGGAGCCAGGCGCCGGCGGCGCTCTCGGGCCGGGGGCGGGCCGGGTCCGCGAGGAGGTCGGCCACGGCGGGGCGGTCGGCGGGGTTCTTGGCCAGGCAGCGGGCGATCAGCGCGCGTAGCGCCTTGTCCCGTACGGGGGCCAGGTCGGGCGCGTGTTGGACGATGCGGAACATCACCGCGTGCTGGTTCGGGGCGCCGTGCCCGAACGGCAGCCGCCCCGTCGCCGCGTACATCGTCACGCAGCCGAGCGCGAAGACGTCGGCCGAGGGACCCACGGCCTCGCCGACGACCTGCTCGGGCGCCATGAACCCGGGCGAGCCGATCACCATGCCGGTGCTGGTCAGCAGGGACTCGACGGAGGGTTGCAGGGCGCGGGCGATGCCGAAGTCGATGACCCGTGGGCCCTCGACAGTGAGCAGCACGTTGGACGGCTTGAGGTCGCGGTGCACGATGCCGGCGCCGTGAATGCCCTGGAGCGCCCGCGACAGGCCCTCGACCAGCGCGTACACCGACGGGCCGGGCAGTGGGCCGTGTTCGCGTACGACCTGTTCCAGCGACGGGCCCGGTACGTACCCGGTGGCCACCCAGGGGCGGCGCGCGTCCGGGTCGCCCTCCAGGACCGGTGCCGTGAACCGTTCGCCGACCCGCCGCGCCGCGTTCACCTCGCGCCGGAAGCGGGCCCGGAACTCGCTGTTCGTCGCGTGCTCCTCGTGCACGACCTTGACCGCGACGGTCCGGCCGCCGGCCGAGCGGGCCAGGTAGACCCGGCCCATGCCCCCGGACCCGAGCCGGCCGAGCAGGACGTAGGGGCCGATGCGGGGCGGGTCGGACGGAGTGAGCGGTGCTATGCCGCTGATGCCGTCACCCCGGCCGTCGTCGTGGTCGTCGTGCATGACGGACTGATCCCCCGATCGCCCCTGTGTGGTCGCCCGGCGCGCGAGCGCCGAACTCGGAGGCAGGATAGACGTCGTCGTGATCCACGACGAAGCGCCCCCGGCGTCGTCACCACCGCCGCCACCTGCGC
Organism: Streptomyces sp. NPDC057702; assembly: GCF_042799315.1. Classification (NCBI taxonomy): domain Bacteria; kingdom Bacillati; phylum Actinomycetota; class Actinomycetes; order Kitasatosporales; family Streptomycetaceae; genus Streptomyces; species Streptomyces sp. NPDC057702. Next base: position 90,931 of record NZ_JBHVJC010000023.1, read on the forward strand.
GGCGGCCCGGTTCGTACGCCACACCGGCCTCTCACGCGGGCGCCGCGCGGCCGGGCCGCGCGCCGTCGACGGCCGCCGCGCTCCGCCGCGTAGGCGCACCGCCACGGTCTGTCGCGCCGGCGCGGCGGACGGCGGACGGACGGAAGTGGCCGTTGCGGGCGCGCGTGCCGGCTGGGCCTGCCACGCTGGGCACCGTGAAGTACGCGGTGAGTGTGGACGCTCAGATAGCCAGCGGGGGCCCCGAACTGGACCCCCTGCACCGAGTGGGCGTCGTGGCCCTGCTGGAGCGCGGGTTCGAGTCGGTGGAGGCCATCGACGGACCCGACGGCGTGGAAGTGGAGGTGCTCGACACCTTCGTCGGCGTGCACCCCGGCGGTGCGCTGATGAAGGTCTTCGTGGACGCTCCGATGCTGGAGTTGGCCGAGGAGGCGGTGCGCTCGCTGGTGGACGAGCTGCTGGAGCGCTCGGAGCTGCTGGCCGAGTGGACGATCGCGCGGTGCGCCGTCGAGCTGCACGCCGACCTCGCCAAGGAGAGCCTGGACGCGGCGCTCGGCCCCGGCGCCCCGCCCGACGACCTGGCCTCCCGGCGCGCGCGGCTCAGCGGCCAGGACGGCCCGGGGACGACGGCCGAGGCGCCCGTCGACGCGGTGGACGCGCTGGCCATGCGCGAGACGTTCGACGCGTTGGCCGACCGGCTGCGGGCCTTCGGCTCGGAGGACTTCGGCGGGCCCGCGACGGAGCGGGCCGGCGAGGGAGCGAACGGGTCGGCCGGATCAGCCGGTTCGAGCCGCTCGGGTGGCCGGGGCGGGGACGGGGTCGGGCTCGTGGCCGTCGTCTCGACAGCCGAGGCACGCCTGGCGGCGGGCGCGCTCGTGTACGGCATGGACCTGCTGCTCGACGAGCTGTTCCAGGACGTGTGCGCGCTGGACGAGGACGGCGGCAGCGTCGCCGACTGCGACGAGCCGATGTGGCTGCTGGACGAGCTGCCCCGGCGCTACGCCCTGCGCTACGACGCCCGCTTCGCCCGCCGCTTCCTGGTCACCGCCATCGCCCTGACCACCCGCTTCACCCAGGACACCTTCGAGCGGCTGAGCTGTGTGGCCGAGGAGTTGGCACTGCGGCTGCTGCTGCGCGAGGCGGAGATCGCCCTCGACCTGTTCGGCCTACTGGACGACGGCGTCGCGCTGGCCCTGGAGTGCTTCGCCGACGCGGTGTACGAGGACATGAACCACGAGTGGCTGTACGACGACTCGATGGACGGCATCGACGAGAGCCCCGTCGGCGCCTACCTCGGCGTCGCCCCCATGGGCATCGCGCGTTGGTTCACACCGTTCGACCCCGAGCGCTACGTCCACCCGTACGCGGCCGACGACCCGGAAGCGGACCCCGACCCCGACACCGACCCCGAACTGAGCTCGGCCCTTGACCCCGACCTGGACGCGGAACTGGACGAGGGCCTCGACGCGGACATCGACACGGCCCCTGACACGACCCCTGACACCGAACCGGGCCCCACACTGGGCTCCGCCCCGCACCCCGAGCCAGGCCCCGAGCCGCACCCCGAACCGGGCCCCGAGCCGGCCACGGACCCGGACACGGAGGCCGGGTCAGGCTCCACCTCCGACGTTCACCGTGGCTCCGACCCGGACGCCGCCTCGGGCCCGGACGCCGACCACCGTGGCTCCGACCCGGACGCCGACCTTGGCTCTGACTCGGGTACGCCCCCGAGCGCCGGCTCGGCTTCCGGCTCGGAAGGTGCCCCAGGCCCGGGAGCCGACGCCGATCCCGATGCCGATCCCGATGGCGGGTCCGCCGACCCTGACGAGGGGGCCGCTGGACCCGGCTAGCCGAGCTGCGCCGTCGGGGATGTGCCCCCGCGTTCGCGGGCATCCGCAGGTATGACCGGCACCCCCCGTGCCTGCGGGTCGGCCCCCGTCGTGGGGCCTAGCGCCACGGCCCAGAGCTCCCCCGGGGCCGCCGGGTACGGCACCGCGACATGCGGGGTCCTCAGCTCTCGCGGCCCCAACTCCCTTATGCGGCGCAAGGTATGGTCAGCGCTCGTGACAGGAAGCCAGGGCGGGCGACTGCGGTGCCAGGCGGGCCAGGCGGAGGCGGGAGCGGGCGATTTGATGGCTTTGGGCGATAGGTCGCGATCGGCGAAAGTTGCAGAAAACCGGCTCCCTGCCGGGTAAACCCGCAGGTCAATTACCTGCTCCCCGCGCGTGCGGGGATGGACCCCTGCTGGACGTATTTCCACTCATCCAGGCTCACTGCTCCCCGCGCGTGCGGGGATGGACCCGCCGCGTACATGCGGCCGTACCTGCGAGAGCGCTGCTCCCCGCGCGTGCGGGGATGGACCCGTACGACGGCATCGCCACCACCTTGGTCGCGCCTGCTCCCCGCGCGTGCGGGGGTGGTCCCACGGTGTCGGGTGGGTCGATGTGTCGGTAGCCCTGGTCCCCGCGCCTTGCGGGGTTGGCTCAATGCTCTACTGCGGGTGTGGGGCGGGGGCGTTTGCGGTCTGGGTTGCGCCGTGGCACGTCGTGGTTGGGTTGGGGCTGGCTGCCTCCTGGGGCCTGGGCTCCTTGTCTTGAAGTCCTGGGCCGGGTTCTGTTCGGCGCGCTGGTGGCTGTTCGCTTGTCGCCGTCGTTGGCGGATTGCTGTGCTCTGTGGCGGGCGGCGGTGCGGGCCCAGGCTGTCTTGTGTGGGGCTCGGCGTGTGGATGTCGTCGGGTGCCGCGCCCGGGGCTGTGTGGCGGTGGCACCGGGCGGCGCTGACGTACGTCGCGTACGCCTACGCCGGTGGTGGGGCGGGGCGCGGGGGCTACGACAGGGCCACGACGATGACCACGACGAGTGTGACGGCGACGCCCACCAGGGCTACGAAAGTGGCGTGGGCCCCGGCTCTTCCGTCGTGCGGTGCCTCGTTCGTCTCGGTGTCCTTTCCCTCGCGTCGGGTGAACTTCGGCAGCCAGGACGGTAGGTGGCGGGGGGTGCGCGGCGGCGTGTCGGGCGGAGTGGGTGGGGTCGGTGCCGTGTCGGAGCGGTCCAGCAGGTCGCGGGTGATCTGTCGCCAGAGAGCGACCGGCAGGTCGGGGAGGGCGTCGTTGGTGGGCGCGAGGATGGTCAGCTCGATCCAGCGCCTGGTGGGGGCGTGTTGTCCGTGGCAGAGCCGGTGGAAGAGCTGCATCAGTTCGTGCAGATGGCGGGTGTCGTGGGCCACGGGGGCGACCGCCCACGCGAACAGTTCCGCCGCGCGGCGCAGCATGTCCTCCGCTGACAGCCGACCCTGTTCGGGGCCGTTCGGCGCGTAGTAGAGGCCCTGTTCCAGCACCTCCTTGCACAGCGCGTAGCGCGTCTCGGAGGTGCGCTCGCGGATGCGCCGCGCCTCCCGCAGCTCGCCCAGGAGCAGGTCCCGTGCCTCGGGGGACAGTTCGGTGGACGCCAACTCGGCGACGAGCGTCTCGTCCGGTACGACCCGTAGGCGCTGGGCCAGCGTGTTGCGTTGGATGGCGTTCGTGTGGCGGTACAGGCGCAGGTCCTCGTGGAGTGGTGGCACCCCGCCGCCGGTCCCGGGTTGGCTGCCACCGGGCTGGGTCGTACCCCGCGCGTCGGGTGTCGGCGGGGTGCTGGGCGGGGCGGTCGCCGGAAGTGCCCCGGGTGCGGCGGCCGGCGGCGGGGCCGCGCCGTGGGGGGCGGCGACCGGTGGGGTGCCGGGGGCGGCGGCTGGCCGCTGGTGGGTGGCGGGCGCGGGTTGAGCGGGCCCGAAGTGGGCGACCAGGCCCGTGCCAGCGCCCGACGCGTGGGGCCCCCACTGGTCGGTTCCGGTCGCGCTGGTCACGCCGGTTGTGCCGGTCGCGGTGTCGCCGGGCGTCGTGCCTGGCCCCGCGCCGGGCGATGGCGGGTCGGCGGACGGGCGCGGCGGGTGGGCGGGTGAGGCCCCCGCCTCCCGATGTGACCACCCGTCCTGGTGCGGTCCCGTGGCCCGGTGGGGTCCGGCGTCCCGCTGCGGCGGCGCCTCGTGTGGCGGGGTGACGCCCTGGTACGGGCCTGTTTCCTGTCCTGGCCCCGCATCCCCGTGCGGGCCGACCCCGTGCGGGCCGACCCCGTGCGGGCCGACCCCGTGCGGCGCTACGCCCCGGCTCACGACCGCCTCCCGGCCCGGCCCCGCGTCCCGCTGCGGCGCCGCCTCGTGTGGTGGGGCCACACCCTGGCGCGGCGCCGCTTCCTGGCGCTGTCCCGGCCCGACACCCCCCTGGCCCAACTCCCCACCCTGGCCCGCCCCCACGCTTTGGCTTGCGCCTACGCCCTGGCCAGCACCCACACCTTGGCCCGCCCCCACGCCTTGGCTCGCGCCTGCGCCCTGGCCTGGCGGTACGCCTTGGCCAGCACCCACACCCGGGCCTGCCTCCACACCCGGGCCAGCACCCACACCCTGGCCCGCCCCCACCCCTTGACCCGTCGGCGCACTCGGGTTGGCTGGCGCACCTGCTCCCGCGCCAACATTCTGGCCCGCCTCCAGACCGTGGCCGGTCGGCACACCCTGACGCGGGTCCACCTTCTGACCTGCCCCTACCCCCGCACTCTGGCCGGTCGGCACACCCTGGCGCGGGTCCGCCTCCTGGCTCGCGCCCATCTCCCGGCCCAGCGACGCACCCGACCCCGCCCCCACACCTTGGCCCGCCCCAACACCCTGGTCCGCCCGCACCCCTTGGCCCGCCGGCGTGCCCGACCCCGCCCCCACAATCTGGCCTGCCCCTACGCCATGGCCGTTCGGCGCACTCGGGTTGGCTGGCGCATCTGGTCCCCCACCCACACCCTGGCTCGACTCCAGGTCGTGGCCCGTCGGTACGCCCTGGCGCGGGGGCGATTCCTGGCTGGCGCCCACCCCCTGGCCCATCGGCGCGCCCGGCCCCGGCCCCACACCCTGACTCGCCGGCCCACCCGGCCCCGGTCCCGGGCCCACACCCTGGCCCGCTCCCGCTCCCTCGCCAGGCGCGGGCCCCGCTGGCCACGGGGTCGTGGCGTCCGCCGCGTGGTGCGCCTGGGGGCGTTCCACCTGGCCCGTCACCGACCGGCGGGCGGGCGGCGTACCGCGCCGAAGCGAGACACGGGAACCAACTCCCCTGTTGGTGCCGGGTGTTACCGCGTCCTCCCGCGACCCGGCGCCCGGCCCCCCGACCCTGGGCCCGGCGCCCTCGCCTGTGCCCGACCCCTCGACGCCCGGCCCCCCGGCGCCCCACGCTCCGTCCACACCCGCACCCACACCCGCGCTGGCCCCCGCTTCGGCCCCGGTATCCGCGCCCCGCGCGGCACCCACCCCCGCGCCCCGCGCCGCACCGGGCCAGGCGCCCACACCCGCGCCCGCAGTACCCGATCCGGCGGCGCCCGCCGCCGTGCCCGTCGCGTCCGCGTCCAACGGCCCCCCGGCGCCCCGCGCCGGCCCCGCCCCCGCGGCCTCCCGCGTGCTCGCCGCGCCCCCCGCGCCCCTCGCACCCGCCGCGCCCACCGCCTCCAGGATCGTCTTGAGTCGGTCGCGCCGCTGTGGCCAGGGGATCGTCGCGCCGCCGCGTAGGCCGTCGGCCAGGGGGGCGACGCCGGCGGGCTGGTCCAGGTGGTGGAGGAGGTATTCCACGAGGCGGGCCGCCGCGCGGTGTTCGAACAGGACGGGGTCCGGTGGTGTGGTCATCACCCGGGCCAGGGGGCCCGCGCCGCCGGCGTCGGGTTCCCAGCGGGGGACGGCGGTCAGCCGGAGGGGATGGGTGTCGACGGTGTCGTACGTCGCGAACGTCCACTCGCGGCCCAGCCAGTGGCCGAAGAGCAGGAACAGGCCCAGGTACACCACCGGCGCGCTGTCCCGGCCGCCGAGTTCGGGCAGCGCGTCCGCGCGCAGCGACACGCGTTGGCGGGGGTCGCGTAGCCACTCCGCGGTGACCATGATCAGCTCCTTGCGTACCCGTGGCAGCTGGTCCGTCATCTCCGCCAGCCGGTCGCGCGCCAGGTCGTCCAGGTCCGCGCAGTCGACCATGGGTTGGTCGCCGACGGCCCGCTCGGCCTTGACCCGCTTTCCCCAGCCGCCGTACGCCAGGCCCAGACACAGCCGGGTCTTGAGGCTGCCGGTGTCGCCGAGCAGGACGTGGCTGACGGTGCTGGGCCGGCCACCCGGGTCGGTGGTGGGCCAGCGGCGTACGAGCATGACGTCGCCGTCGCGCGAGAGGGTGCGCACGACGCTGGTGCGCGCCGGCTGGGACTCGGGGACCCACAGCAACGGGCCCAGCTCTCGGCCCAGTTCGTCGGCCAGCTCGACCGGGCAGGAGTGCGCGACGGCCTTCATGCCGGTGTCCTGGCGGCCGTGGTTGCCGTCCCAGCGGAAGACCATCTGGTGCACCCGGCCGGGGGCCGGTGCCCGCTCGGCCGGCCGGCGCTCCTGGAAGTCGTTCACAGCGTGTCCTCTCCGATCGGCCCGACCGGGCCCCTGTGTCGGGGCGCCGGCTCCGCCTGCCGCGCCCATCCCACGGCGTGCGCCCGCGCGCCGTCCGGCACCTCGATCAGCCCGTGCATCGCCAGCAGCGACAGCAGCGGCGCGAGCACCCGGCGCGGCCCGGCGCCCGCCGGGTAGCGGCCTCCCGCCTCCTGCCCGCCGGTGGCCGACGCGACGTGCAGCGTGCACTGGCGGATCGCGTCGAAGGGCCGCAGCCACGCCTGGCCGGCGTGCTGCCGCAGCAGCCCGTACACGTCCCGGCTCTCCGCGTACGCGGCGGCGGCGTCCAGCGGGGCGCGCGGGCGCTCGTCCAACCAGCGGTCCACGGGCGGCTGGAAGCGCAGCAGATCGGCCTTGGCCAGCACCATCGCGCCCGCCACGGACAGGTACGGGCCGTTCTTCGGCAGCCGGTCCAGGACGGTGCCGAACGCCAGGTCGCCGTCCCGGTTGACCTCAAGCCCCAGGCGTTCTCGCGCGTGGTCCAGATGCGGCAGCGGCAGCGCGAGGACGGGATCGACGACGAAGACGACGGCGTCCACGCCCAGCAGGAAGCGCAGCGCCGAGTCCGTGCGCACCAGGTCCTCGCCACCCAGGTCGAAGAAGGCCACCGGCCGGGTCTGGCCCCGGGCGTCGGTGAGGAGCAGGGACTCCACGAACCGCGCGAAGCCGCCCAGGCTGAGGACGCCGGTGTGGCCCAGGACCTTGCCGTTGCGCAGCGGCTGGACGCGCTCGCGTACGAACCGGGCGTGCTGTTCGGGGTTGACGGACTGCCAGCTCAGGCCGTGTGGTTCCAGGCCGCCGTCGGTGATCTCCGCGATCATCTGGGTCAGCAGGTGGCTCTTGCCGGTCGAGGACTGGCCGACCATGGCGATCGTCAGGGGGCGCCCGTAGGTGAGGTAGGGGACGGGGATGAAGTGCTCGGGGAAGTCGGGGTCGGCCGCGCACTTCTGGACGGCGCCGCGCATGACGTCCTGGCGCCGCACCGGATTGCCGATCCCCGAGATGTCGAGCTTCTGGTACTGGTTGCGGCTGTCGGTCTCGTACAGCGCCGAGAGGTCCAGCCGCAGGGGCTCCAGGCAGTACGGGCACAGCACCTCGCCCGTCGCCAGGGGTGGCGCGGCGGGCGGTTCGGGCGGCGGGGCCTGCCGTTTGAGGCGTAGCGCTCGTTTGAAGGCCGCCCGGTGCGCCCGGCCCTCGCCGTCGGTGGGTGTGGCCGGCGCGAGGCGGCTCGCGACGCCGGGGGCCAGCAGGTCCAACAGGTCGGCCGGGGTGGGCCGGTCGGCGGCGCGCGGGGCGAAGGCGCCGCGCAGCGTCTCGGCGAGCACCCGGTGTTCGCCGAGGTCGGCGGGCTCCCGGTCGCCGGGGCCGGGCCGGCCGGTGACGAGCTGGTAGAGGACCTGGGCCGCGCTCCACACCGCGTCCCGGGAGTCCACCAGGCCCTCGCCGCGCCGCTGTTCGGGCGAGCAGTACGGCGCCCGCCCCCAGCGGGTGCGGGCCTGCCCGGCGCGGGCCACCGCCTCCAGGCCCCACAGCTGTACGGAAGCGCCGTCCCAGAGCACCGTGGCGGGCGAGATACCGCGCGGCACCAGGCCCTGTTCGTCCAGCAGGCACAGCGCCAGGACCAGGTCCCGGGCGAAGATCCGCTGGTCGGTCGCGCTCATCACGTGGGTGCGCAGGGCGGCGGTGCCGCGCGGTGCGGCGTACAGCAGGAACGGCTCGGTCGTGTCCAGCTCGTAGCCGACGATGCGGGGGAAGAGCGCGGCGTGATCGGTGTCGGCCAGCAGGCGGTGCAGCCGCAGCGCGGTGCCCGTCTCCGTGTCGAGCAGGGCGCGGGCCGCCGGGTGCGCCGCGTCGGGGGTGGCCAGGCGGACCTGGACGACCTGCTGGCCCTCGTCGCCCAGCAGCCCGTTGCGCACGCGCTGGGGCAGCGCCGGGTCGCGCCGGGACTCGGGGCCGAAGCGCACCGGGGCGGTGTGCCGGCGCCCGGTGGGCGTGGTGAAGGCCAGCATGGCCCGGTGCGCGCCGGCCTGCTCCACCCGGTGCGGGTGTGAGGTGCTGGTCACCAGTCGCCGTCCCTTCGGTCGTGCGTGTCCACACGGTCGTCCGTGGGGTGCTGGCGCGGCCGTACGGTGTCGACCACGCCCATCCGCAGCGGGGTGAGCCGGATGAGCCCCGCGTAGCGGCCCGTCGTGGTCCACAGCGCCTCGTCGGGCTGGAGGGCGCCGCTGGCCTGCCAGGCGCGCTCCACGTCGCCGCGTACCGCGTCGGGGGCGAACCTGAGCCACACGGTGGCCTGGGGGTCCCGGTTGAGGAGGGTGGCCTGCTCGGGCGAGGAGAGCTGGACCACCGCGTGGCGTTCGGCCTCGGCGCCCACGAGTTCGGCCACCCGGTGCGGGTCGGTGCCCAGCAGGTTGGCCGAGGTGGCCCGGGCCCGGTGGCGGGCCGCGAACGGGGGTGGGGCCAGCACGCCGTTGCGCTGGAGGTGGCGGCGGGCCGTGGACAGCAGGTCGCGTACCCGCTCCTCGGTGCGCCGCACGGCGAGCGCGCCGGCCTGGCCGCGTTCGACGGCGCCCCAGTACGGGCCCATCGCCACCACCGCCGCGTCGGCCAGGTCACCGGTCAGGGTGGTGACCAGTTCGGCGCCGCCCTCCCCGGTCTCCCGCTCCAGCCAGCGCGGCGTGAGTGGGGTGGGCCACGTGTCCACGGCCGGCGCGTCCGCCGGCTGGGGGGCCGGCGCCGGCCGCTCCGCGTCGTCGGCCGGCGGGTCCCAGGCCGAGCCGCCCTCCCAGGCGAACTCGCCGCCCCAGTCGTCGTCCCCGCCCTCGCCCCCGGGAAGGGAGTCGCTCTCCAGCCCCGAGGGCCCGGCCAGCCACGCGTCGCCGGCGCTCTCGTCGGCCGCCTCGCCGACGGCGGCCGGCGCCGGTTCGGCCCGCGCCTCGGCGTCGGCGGCGGCGGCCGTGGCCCGCAGCATGCCGGCCACCGAGCGGGCCGCGTCGGCGCAGTACAGCCGCTCGTCGGCGGCCCAGTGCTCGCGCACCGCGTCGGCCAGCAGCCCGTCCACGCCCTCCAGCGCCTGGCGCAGCGCGGTGATCCCGTACGCCAGGGCCCACGCGTCGGCGCTGGCGTACCAGAGCCGGCGGGCCGTCTCCACCGCCAGGGCCAGGCCCGCCAGCAGCCCGGCCGCGCCCAGCCACACCGGTGGGTGGGTCAGCGCGCCGGCCCCCACGCCCGCGAGCGCGCCCGCGCACACCGCGACCCGGGGGCCCACGGCCCAGCGCTCCGGGTGCCCGGGGCCCCACAGCCGGGCGGCGCCGAGCACCACCACGCCGACGAAGACCAGCGGCACCAGCGCGGCCAGCGCGGCCAGCGGCCCCTGCCACAGGCCGCCCAGCACGCCGGCCACGCCGGCCGCCGCGATCGCGATCTTGGGCGAGGGCACCGGCCCGCCGCCGGCCACCGTGCGCCCGGCGACGGCCTCGGGGGAGTGCTCGGACAGGCGGGGCAGCAGCGCCGAGCCGGGCACCGGCTCCACGCGGCCGGCCAGGCCGGTGAAGCGCTGGGCGACCGCGCGCAGCGCCAGCCCCTGCCCGAGCAGCTTGCCGGCGAACTCCCGCAGGCCCTCGCCGATCCGCTCGCCCACGCCCTCGGCCGACGGCACCCACAGGCCGAGCGCGGCCAGCCGGGTGGTGGCCTCGGCGGTGGAGGGCGCGGAGCCGCTCGCGCCGCCGCTGCGCAGCGCCGCGCGGACCAGGTCGCGGTACTCGTCCAGCGCCCGGTGCGCCCGCTCGATGTCGGCCTCGAACGCCGCCCGCCGGGCCGGGGTCAACAGGCCCGGCAGGGACTGGAGTTCGGCCAGGGCCTCGTCGGCGTCGCGCAGCGCGTCGTCGCACGCCCGGTAGGCGCTGTCGGCGACGCCGCCCTTCTCGCGGTGCTGGCGGGTGCGCCCGCCCCGGCCGGTGGCCAGGCCGCGCAGCGGCTCGGGCAGGTCGGCCGTGGACCACGAGCTGGTGGCCATGCCCGGGGCCAGCTCGGTGTCCTCGCCGGCGAACCGGGTGAGCGCGTCGCGCCAGGCCCGGTCGCGCACCTCCGGCGGCAGGTCCTGCTCCAACAGGCGTACGCCGGGCGCCGCGACCGCCTCGGGCAGCGCGCCGACGTCGGCCAGCACGCGTACGAAGACGTCCGGCACCGAGAGGACGTCCACCAGCACGGCCAGCGCCCGTGGGTCGTCGGGCGCCGGCTGTTCCAGGGCGGTGCGGGCCGAACGCAGGTCGCCGGCCCACAGCAGGGCGATGTTGGACGCGCGCAGCGCGGTGGGCCGCACCAGGCGCCGGTCCGGCTGGAACGCCTCGCCGTGCGCGCCCGCCCCGCCGTACGCGCCGTCCCCGGGGCCCGGGTCGTACGCGCCGTTCCCGGAGCCCTGGTCGTACGCGCCGGGCTCCCCGTCCGGGTCGGCCTCGCCGTTGGAGCCGGGCGCGCGCCCCACCAGGAGGACCAGGACGCGCACCTCGCCCACGGCCCGGTAGGTGGTGAGCAGTTCGTACTGGTGCTGGTGGGCGGTGAGCCCGGCGGGCGTGTCCACCACCAGGAACAGCGGGTGGTCCGGCTCGGGCAGCCCGGCCAGGCCGAGCTGTCGGGCGACCGTCTCGCGCAGGGCGCGGGGGGTGCGCAACTCGGGTGCGAGAGCGCGCAGGTCCAGGTGGACGACGGCGCCCACCTCCTCGGTGGCGATCACTCCGCGTCTCCGTCCCACGGGTTGGGCCGCCGACGGTCGCGGGCGCCCGCCGCGCCCGGGTCGTCGGCCTCGTCCCACGGCGCCCAGGGCCGCTCGCCCTCGCCGGCCCGCTCGCCGGCCCGGTCCTCGGCCCGGTCGTCCCCGGCACGCCGCCGGCGCTCGCCGCCCGCGCCGCCGCCGGGGTCCCCGGGTTCGCCGGCCGCGCCACCGACGTCCCGGGCGTAGCCGTCGTAGCCGCCGTCGTACCCGTCGTACCCGTCGGCGGGATCGCTCGCGCGGCGGTCGCCACGGCCCTGGCCGGCCCGCTGGTCACGACCCGCGCCGGCCCACGCGCCCCGCTCGTCCTCGCCCCGGGCCCGGCCCGGGTCCCGCTCGTGCCGCTCCTCGCCGTACGCGTCGGGGCCGCCGTACGCGTCGGCCCGTGGCGCGGGCCGCCCCTCGCCCCGGGCCCGGGCGCCCGAGCCGGATTCCTGGCGCGGGCGGCGCGGGCGCTCCTCCTCGTCGTACCCGCCGGACGTGGCACGCGGCGCGGTGCCCCAGTCGTCGTCGGCCAGCGGCCGGCGCGCCTCGGGCACCTCCTCGCCGCCCCGACGCGGGTGCGGCGTGCCGCCCCGCACGTGTTCCAGGAGGGTGCGCAGCGTGGGCTGGATGGCCCGCTGGTCACCGAACTCGGTGTCCAGGGCGGCCGGCAGGGTCTCCGCCCAGAACTCCCACAGCGGGCGCACCCACCCCTCCACCCGCTCGCCGTCGCGCTCGCGCCGCTCCTCCAGGAGGTCCAGCTGGCGCGGGGCGATCTTCTCGACCAGTTCGACGAAGAGCGGGTGCGGCTCGCTGCCGTTGCGCGCCAGGCCCAGCGGCTGGGCGCCCATCAGCTCGCGGCAGTAGTCCTCCACGATGCGCTCGTCGTCCAACACCGTCCACCGCTCGTAGCTGCGCAGCAGTTCGGCCCAGCTGGAGACGCCGCCGGGGAAGTCGCCCAGCCGCAGCCGTACGCCCGGTACCTGGTCGCCGGACTCGGGGAACAGCCGCAGCCGGACCCGCTCCGGCGAGGTGGAGTCGCCGTCCACGACGTCCACCTGCCCGTTCCACACGCCGCACAGCAGCCGGTGCAGGATGACGCGCCGGTCCTCCTCGCCGCTGACCATCCAGCTGTCGCGGTAGCCCAGGCGCTGGCGCCACCGCAGCACGTCCTGTGCCTGCTCGGAGTCCTTGGCCCGGGCCCACTGGCGCAGCACCTTGCGGGCCTCGGGCACCTGGGTCAGGCTCATCTCGCTGCGGAAGAGGACCACGGTGATCGAGTCGCTCTCCACGCCCCGGTACTCCACCGAGTTCTTCGCGTCCGAGGGCAGCCGCAGCGCCTTGCCCAGGTGCTCCTGCACCTCCTCGACGGCCTGCACGCGCGGGTGGGTGACCAGCACCCGCAGCGGGCCGGTGCCCTCCGGCGTGAAGCCCACCGGCAGCAGTCCGGTCAGCTTGCGCCCGAACAGGTCCAGGGCCTCCTTGCTGACCTGCTCGGCGGCGTCCGCGTCGCCGGCCGAGGCGGCCAGCAGGGTGCTCATCGGCGGCAGCAGCGGGCGCTCCTCCAACTGCTCGCCGCTCTCCGCGAACAGCCGGGTGATCCGCCCCTCCAACTGGGCCTTGACCACGGCGACCGCGTTGTCCGGGCTGCGTCGGCTCAGCGCCTGCACCCGCCGCCAGGTGTCCCCGTCGACGAGCTTGAGCAGCAGCGTCGCCTCGCTGTCCTGCTCGCGCAGCCCCTCGCGCCGCAACAGCCGGGTCACCAGGTCCTCGTAGAAGTGGTTGAGGGTGCGCTGGGGTGGCAGCAGGTACGAGATGCCCGTCCGGTCCTCGTACAGCTCAAGGCCCTTCTGCGCGGAGACCTTCCGTTCGCGCTCGGAGTGCTTGAGGAAGGCGTCCACCAGGCGCCGCAGGTCGGCCGCCGCCGCCTCCGCCTGGGGCCGCCAGCGCTGCTGCTGCTCGCGCCACGCCTCGTGCCACACGGTGTGGCTGCGCCACCGGTACCACACGTCCTGTTCGCGCAGGGCGGCCTGGACGTCGTCGTCGCCCCAGTGCGCTGGTGACAGGCCACCCAACCGGCCCTTGATCCGGGGGGCCTTGGGTGGCTGTTCGGTCATGCCCGGCGGGGGTGGTGGGGCCACCGAGCGGCGGTCGAGCATGCCGAGGAAGCCCTGTTGGGCGATGAACTCCTCGCTCTTGGCCACGCCCCGCACCACGCGCTCGGCCAGGAACGGGTCGACGCTCTTGAGCAGGCTGTCGATGGCCGGGCGCGGCGCGAACTGGCCGGCCATGGAAGCGGCCCGGCGCTCCGCGTCGTCCCGCAGCGTGTCCAGGTGCTGCATCATCGTCGTCGTGCGCTCGTTCAGCGCGTCCTCGATGGCCCGGCTGCCGCGCGGCAGCGGGTCGGGCTCCACGACGGGCACCTGGGGGCGTTCCCACAGCGTCTGGAGCTGCGCGTCCGCGAACAGCTGCCGGATCATCGGCACGGCACCGTCCCGCAGTTCGGTACGCGGCTGCTCGACCAGGTCCAGTACGGCCTCGCGCAGCAGCCGCCCGGCCACCAGGTCGGCCAACTGCTCGATGGGCGCGGTCATCGAGGCGACCAGGCTGGTGGACACGCCCTGGCGGCCGATGCCGGTGGGGGAGATGGCACTGCGGTGCACGCCCCGGTTGATGAAGCTGGCGGCGAAGGTCTGGTAGTCGTCGTCCGAGGCCAGGGCTCGCCCCCGCGACGAGCCGTCACCCAGTTCGGTACCGACCAGCGACATGACCAGCGAGACGATGGAGCGGCGCAGGTCGTCCTGGCGGATGCCGGCGGTCGGGCTGAACAGGAACGCCGTGGGCAGGATGCCGGTGCGCAGCCGGATGGTCGTGGTGCCCGGGTAGCGGATGCCGATGCCCGTGTCGTGGTCCAGGTCGCCGATCTCCGCGCCCTCGGTCGGCGCGTTCTGCGCGTCGACCATACGGAACAGGTCGACCAGCGCGCGGGCCGCGTTCAGGTCGGCCTCCCGGCCGCCGCCGGAGGCGGAGGGGAACGAGGAGGGCATGACGACCAGCGGGTAGATCTTCGCGCCGTCGAAGCGGCGGAGCTGGAAGGCGTAGTTGATCAGGTGCAGGTAGTCCAGGAAGATCCCCGCGCCGGTGCCGCCGGCCACCGAGAACGCCACGAACACGTCGCAGCCGTTGACCTTGCCACCGCCCAGCTCGCTCAGCTCGCCGGCCGACCGGGCGATCGCGTCGATGGCCTGGAGCAGCGGTTCGAGCACCGGGCTCAGGCTGTGCCGCAGCGTGGCGAACAGCGCGGCGCGCCCCACCGTGGGCAGCTGGCCGGCGCCGTTGTGCAGCGGGGCCACCTTGGGCTCGTCCACGCGCGGCGGCAGCCAGTCGGCGACCTCCTCGCGCAGGCTGGCCCGCAGCATCTTGGTCACCTCGGGCGAACTGTCGAAGTTCGGCAGCAGGTTGTGGGTGGCCCGCGAGGTGTGCGCGTACGCGGCGCGCTGCGAGGCGTCCACGTTGAACTGCGGTAGCCGCTGGAGGTCGGACTCGCTGTAGTCGGCGTACACGAACTGGAGGCAGTCCGGTAGCTGGTACGGGGCGTGCCCGGCCAGTCGGGTGGTGAGCGCGACGCCGTCCGGGCCGCACAGTTCGGCGCGGAGCCTGCGCTCCAGCTCGGCGCCGACCAGGCCACCGGTGCCGCCCAGGCCGACGAACAGCATCGGCTGGAAGATCTTCATGGGTTTCCTCCCCGCTCGCCGCCGGTTCGGCGGCCGGTTGTCCTCGTGCGTCGGTGCGTGTGCGCTGGGTGCGTGGCGGTGGGGGTCTCTCGCCGTCTCGCGGTCGGGTCGCTGGCTGTCTCGCTGTCTCGCTGTTCCGCGTCGGGTGTGGGTGGGGCCGGGTGTGCGGTGGGGGTGGGTCGGGGAGTGGCGGGGGCGGGGGGGGGCGGGGGGCGGCCCCCCCCCCGGGGGGGGGGGGGGGGGGGGGGGGGGGGGGGGGGCCCGCCCCCCCCGCCCGGGGCTCACCGGTAGGCGTCGTAGGTGCTGGCGCCCCCGCCCTCACCGGCGGTGGGCGCGGGGGGTGGGGTGGCCCGGGACCGGCCGCTGCGGGGGCGGCGGCTCCGGGTGGAGCGGGGCTCGTCCCCGAGGGTGAGGTTGACGCCCTCGCTCAGGCCGACGACCTCGTGCGCGCGCAGCCGGGTGGGGCGCTCGCCGCGCCTGCGCAGGACGGCCCCGCCCTCGGGGCTGCGCTGGATCGCGTACTCGCCCCGGGGGCGCCGCTCGATACGCGGGTTGCGGCGCGGCTCGACGACCGTGAACTCGTACCACTGGTTCCGCGCCCGCCCCACGGTGTGCTCGTGCAGGACGTCGCCCTCGCCGGAGACCAGGTGCAGCACCAGGCCGCGCGGGTCCTGGCGGACCCGGCGCTGGCGCACCCACAGCGTGCCGGCCAGCGCGAGCACGGCCAGCACGGCGGCGCCGACGACGAACGCCCACCAGTACCGGTCCCAGAAGCTCGGCTCGGGCGTCACCCGCACCGACACCGAGGAGCGCACCAGCACCCGGTTGCCGTCGCTCGCGTCGGACACCGTGACGGTGCCCGCCAGCCGCACCCCGCCCTCGTCCAGCCGGCTGCCGAAGATGTCCTTGGGGGCGACCTCGAAGGTCACCCGGCGGCTGGTGGACTCCCCGGGGTCCACGGTGATCTTGTCGGGGCTGATCGCCAGCAGCCCGGGCCGTACGTCGCCGACCGTCAGCCGCAGGGTGTGCGCGGTCTTGCTGGAGTTGTGCACCGAGAGCGTGCCGGAGACCGCGGAGCCGGGGTGGGCCGTGGCGGTCGGCGCGTTCAGCGCGGCCGTCACGTCCGGGGTGCCGAGTGCCACGTCACCGGAGGCGCTGCGGGTGTCGGCGCTCAGCCCCGAGGCCGTCAGCGTGCCGCTGACCTTGACCGCCCCGTCGGCGCCGCGCGGGATGCGGACGGTGCCGGCGAAGGACCCGTCGCTGGCGGCGCCGTCGGGGCCCTTCCCGTCGTCGGCCAGGGCGACCGGCTGGGGCTCGAAGCCCGCGCCGGACAGTTCGCCGCGTACGCGCAGCCCCGCGTAGTCGTCCGGGTCCCTGATCTCGTAGCCCTCGCGGGTCTGCAACCGCATGGTCACGGTGGCCTTCTCGCCGGGCTGCGGGGACGGCGGGTCCATGATGATCGCGCCGCGCAGTTCGCCCTGCCACAGCACGCTGACCCCCACCGGCAGCGAACGGTGTCCCTCGGGCGCGGTGGCGACCACCTTCCAGGTGCCCGGCATCGGGTCGGTGATCTTCAGCGCCTCGACCGTGTGGCCGGCGCCGGCCAGCTCGAACTTCGAGTCCCGGTCCGTGCCGTTCTTGGGCACCTCGTGGCCGCTGGGGTCGCGGTAGCTGATGGTCACCTCGGGGTCGGCCTTGTCGACCACGATGCTGCCCACCGTCGCCAGCGGCGAGATGTCCACCTCCAGGGTGGCCGGCGGGCGCTTGCTGGTGCCCTCCTCGTACCGCAGGCAGTGCGCGGCGGCGAAGATCTGCTCCAGCGCCCGGCCGACGTCCTTGGCGCCGGAGACCTTGCTGGCCCGGGGCCGGGCCCCGGGCAGTTCGACACAGCCCTTCTGGTAGCCGCCGGCGGCGATCCGGTCGAGCTGCGCCTTGTCCGGGTCGGCGCCGAAGCCCAACGGCCAGATCTGCACGCGCTGCGCGGCGGCGTTCCGCAACTCCTGCGCCAACTGCCGCTCGCCCTCGGCCGCCCGGTGCGCGGGGTCGCCGTACTGCGGGCTGCCGGAGACGTCCATCTTGCCGTCGGTCAGCAGGAACAGCACCCGGGGTTCGGCCGGGTCGGTGCCGGTGGTCAGGTCGTGGACGCCCTGCCGGATGGCGCTGGGGAAGTCGGTGCCGGTGCCCTCGCTCTTCTTACGGCCCCGCAGCTTGTTCACGCACGCGCCGATCGAGTCGCGCCCGGCCGCGTCCAGTTCGGTGCGCGGACAGATGGGGTCCACGGCCCGCTGGTCGTCGGTCTCGGCGGCGGCGAAGCCGAAGACGCTGGCGTGCGAGGACGAGGAGACGTCGCCGAGCGCGATACGCGAGGCGGCGGCCTTCTCGGCGGCCATGTCCTCGGGCGCCAGGCTCGCCGACTCGTCCACGGCCACGGCGTAGTTGACCGGTGCGATGCTCGGTCGCGGTGCCCGATCCGGCGCCGGATCGGCGCCGGCCGGTGTGAGCAGGGACGCCAGCACGGCCGTACCGCCGAGCGCGGTGACCACGGCGCGCCGCGCCCAACCCCCTGGTGTCTGCCGTTCTCCCCGTACTGTTCCCACGGCCGTCCCCTCGTGTCATGTCTTCTTCATGTGTGGCGGTGGTGCGCGCCGACGCCCCCCGCGCGCGGGTGCGTCAGCGCGCCGTCAGGCCCCAGGCCGACGCCAGTGCCGCGGCCGGGGCCAGCGTGCTCACGGCCCAGCGGATGGCCCGGTACTTGGCGGACAGGATCGAGCTGACGTCCACGGCCTGGACGAGCAGCCAGTGCGCCGGATCGCGCCCGGCCTCGGTGAGTTCGGTGGACAGCCGCCCGAGGTCGTGCGGCGGCAGCAGGTCGCGGTAGTACGTCAGCCCGCCGCCCGCGCGGACCGTGCCGGTGCGCGGCAGCAGCGCCCGCACCAGCGCGCTCACCGCGACCACCCACAGCACGCCCGCCAGCAGCAGCGCGACGTCGCCCAGGCCGCTCCAGCCCGGCGCGCCGTGCCAGCCGATCAGGACCGCCGGCATCGCCAGCGCCCCGGACAGCAGCACGCCCGCCTTGGAGTCGGCCCGGCCCAGGTCCTCGCGGACCGTGGCCAACAGGCGCTCGGCGATGCGTTCCCCCGGCCTCTCGCGCCCGTGCTGACCCCCGTCCGGCACGGGCGCGAGGGAGCCGGGGGTGGTGCGGGTGCCGCCGTCGGCCGTCATCAGCCCTCCTCCGCCCAGGCCCAGCCGTCGTCCTCCCGCCGGTTGCGCCGCCGAGGCGGCTCCGGCTCGTCCCGCCCGGCCCCGTACGCGCCCTCGGCGGGCTCCCCGTCACCCTGGTCGTACGCGTCCCCGGCCGGGCGGCGCGGCGCTCGCGCGGGCCGCTGGGGCGGGGCGGGCTCGTCCCGGACCCAGTCGGGGGTGAACGGCTCGTCGGCGGGCGGCTCCAGTTGCGGCGGGGTGCGGTGGGCCGGGCGGGCGCCGAGCGGGCCCTGGACGGCCTGGCGGCCCTGGTTGAGGAGGTTGAGGGCCTGCGTCTCCACGTCGTTGGACTGGATCTGGCCGCTCTCGACCATCGCGAACAGCCGCTCCACGCGGTCCTTCTCGTCCTGCCGCCCCTCCTGGCGGATCTTCTCCAGGAACGCCTTGGCCTCCTCGGGCTCGGCCGCCAGCATGTAGCTGAGCTGGTCCAGCTCGCCGCCCTGGAGCATGCTCCGGAACTGCGTCTGGTGCACCCGGGTCACCTCGGCCGAGGCGTGCGCGTCGCGGATGCCGTCCATGTGCTGGATGGTCCGGTCGTCCACCCGCAGCCGCGCGTACAGCCGCACCCGCAGGCCCAGGTCCTGGCCCAGGTCGTCCCAACGCCCGTCGGAACAGTGCCGGCCGATGGCCCGGTCGGCCTGCTCGGCCTGGTTCACCCGGAACTCGGCCGAGACCTCCCGCAGCCGTTGCAGGGTGGGCGCGGTGAGCTGCTGGGCCACGTCGGTGACGACCCGGACGGCGGCCTGGTGCGGGTCGGTGACCTCCCAGTGGATGTCCACCTCGGCCTTGAAGAACGTGGTGCCGCCCGCCGCCGGCAACTCCAGGTGGAGCGTGGTCACGAAGGTGCCCAGCGCGATCTCGCAGATGGCCGTCGGCCGGGCCAGCGCCCGCTTGTCGACGTGCTGGACGCCGGAGACGGTGACGATGCTGTAGCCGCCGTTGCGGTAGAAGAGCACGGACGCGGTGCGCGCGCTGGTGTGTCGGAAGGGCCCGTTGGGTGTGTACTCCCGCAGCAGCGGGCCCGCCGGGTCGCTGCCGGCGCCGCCCCCGTACGGCGCGCCCCACTGGTCCTCAGCCATGGACTTCCTCCCCGTCGTGCCGGCCCCTCGCGATGTGCCGGGCTCGCTCGCGTACCTGTTCCGCGTCCTGGCGCTGCGTGGCCAGCCGCCACAACTGGCGGGCCCGCGCGTCCGGGAGTGGGTCGTCGGGATCGTTCATCATGCGGCGCAACAGCCAGTCGAGGCGGCGCCGGTCGGCTTCCGTGCCCGTCAGCGCGGGCAGCAGCGTGGCCAGGCCCGGCATCGTCCACTCCGTACTGTCCTTGCGTACCGCCGACCGCAGCAAGGTCTCCAGCACGTCCGTCGCGACTTCTTTCGACCGCTGGGTGTGGAGCGCCGTCCACATCAAGTCGGCGATCGGACCCACCAGTTCGGGGCGGGTGGCCGTCAGGGCCAGCATCAGCGGCCAGTCGCCGCGCTCGGCCAGCCCGGTGTCCGCCTCGTCCGTCAGCACGTCGGCCACCTCGTGCTCGGCCAGCCGCACGGTGGTCACCAGCCCCAGGTCCTGGTAGGCGGGGAGGCGGTGCCGGGTCCAGTCGGACAGCCGGCGCAGCACCGTGGCGCTGTCGGGTCCGGCCAGCAGGCGTACGACGTTGAAGGACGCCACCGCCAGCTGCTCGCCGTCGCCGCGCACCCCGATCCGGGCCAGCGCGTCCAGCGTGTCGCCGGTGCTGGCGGCGGCGTTGCCGTACCCCAGCGCCATGGCCGCCGTCCAGCGCAGCGCCTTGGTGCCGTCACGCACCCAGCCGGCGACCACCTTGCGCACCACCTCGCGGTGGGTGGCGTGCCCGGCGGCCTGGTCGAGGAGGGTGGCCGCGAAGATCCGGCGGCGCGGCGTGGGCGCCTCGGCCAGCGGGCGCACCAGCTCACCGTGCCCGTAGTCGAAGTCGCGTACGCACAGCTCGCCCGCGGCCACCGCGGCCCGCACCCACACCTGCGCGCGGGGGTCGTCGGCCAGCAGCCGCAGCCAGCGCACGACCGGCGCCCGGACCGGGAAGTGCCGGTCCCACACCTCGCCCAGGACCGCGCCGGGCAGCGCCGAACCCCGGTACCAGATGAGTCGCGCGGCGACCTCCGTGCCGGCCGTCTCCACGCGCCCGTCGACCAGTTCGGCCCGCGACAGGGCCAGGTCGGACTCCGGGTCGTCGCAGAACAACGGCCGGGCCGGCGTGCTGTCCGGATCGCTCTGTACGGACAGCTCCCAGGTCAACAGGTGCGCGGCGGTGCTCACCGCGCTCTGGGTGGCCCCGCCGAGCACGGCCAGCGCGATCCGCGAGGCCACCGGGTGGAAGAGGGCCGCGGTGCCCGGCCGCGCCGGCCCCCCGCCCGCCTCGGCGGCCGGCGCGACCAGCGCCCGGTCCACACCGGCGAACCACTCCCGCGCCTGGCTGGCGGCCAGGCCGCGACAGCCGGCCAACAGCTCCTCGTACGACAGGTTGCCCAGCAGGTGCCCGGCCAGCAGCGAGGCCAGCAGCTCGGCCTCGGCCGGACGCAGGTCGGCCAGCCCCACGGCCTCGGTCACCGCCTCCCCGGCCGCCAACTCCTCGGCCTGTGCCAGAAGTGCGGCCACCCGCTCGGTGGCCTCCCGTGGCGCGAGGTCGCCGGTGGTGACCACGTGTTCCTCGACGCGTTCGCGCAGCCGGGTGGCCAGCAGCTCCCGTGTGTCGGCCGGCGGGCACAGCATCCCGTACCGCCCGGCCAGCAGCGGACCGGCCGCCGTCCCGACCGTGACGACGACCACGGCGTACGCGCCACACCCGGCCAGCGCCGCCGCCAGCCGGTCCAGGTCGAGGGCGTCCGGGGGCGAGGCGTCGGGCCGGCTCAGCGACAGCTTCAGCAGATAGCCGGTGCCCCGCGCGGGGTCGGCGCCCTCGCCGACCAGCGAGTCCGCGAGCTGGCGCACCCCGCCGTCGGGGTCCACCCGCCGCACCCGCGAGGCGTCCGCGTCCGCGGGCTCCACGGCGTCCGGGACCTGCGCGGTGACCTCGTCCAGCAGGGACAGCGCGGTGCTGGTCCGCCCGGTGCCCGGCGCCGCGCCCAGCACCAGCAGCCGACGCGCGAGCAGCGCGCCGCGCAACCGCACGTACCCCTCGGGCTCCACGTGCACCCGGCGCAACCGGCGCAACTCCTCGGCGGGCACCGGCCCGCCACGCACCCCGGCCACCGGCTGCCGGGCGTCCACCCGCAGGTGGATGTCGCCGATGTGGGCGTTGCCGATGAAGGAGCGGTCGAAGGTGTTGTGGTCCCGGCCGGTGTCGAAGAGGACCCGGGCGGCCTGCCGGGCGCGGGAGGCCGCGGCCAGGTCGGTGGGCCCCTCCTCGCTCTCCTCGTCGGCCAGCGGGTCGCGGGTGTGCTCCCGGAAGCGGCCCGCCGCCCGCTCGCGCTCCCGCTCCCGCTCGGCGGCCTCGTCCTCGCCCTGTTCGCCCTCGGCCGCGTCGTCCTGACCGGGCTCGCCCTCGCGCCGGCCGTCCGCCGCCCGCCCGTCGTCCCGGCCCTCCCGCCGGCCCGCGCCCCGCTGGTCGGGGCCGGGGGCGTCGTCCCCGGCGGCGTCGGCTCCGCCGTTCGCCCGCTGCTCGTCGGCCATCGTCGTCATCCCTTCCGCGGCCCGGGGTCGCCGATGGTGCGCCCGATGTGTACGCCCTGGTGGTACTGGTTGTTGCTGTGCTGCGAGAAGTCGCCGCGAACGGTGTACCGGACGCCGCCGGGACCGGTCCCGTACTCCTCGTCGGCCTCACCCGCCGCCCCCGTCACGGCGGCCTCGGCGGCGTCGTCCCCGGCCGCGTCGTAGGCGTGCTCGGTGTCGGTGGCGGTGTCGCCCGGCGGTGACGCGGCGGGGGGACCGGCCGCCCCACCGCCCCCGGCCGCATCGCCGCCCCCGGCGGCATCGGTGGCATCGGTGGCCAGGGCGTCGGCGGGGAGCGTGGGGGCCGGCCGGCCCGGGAGCCGGAACCAGGCGCTGACCTCACCCTCCTTGAGCCGCAGGCAGGCCGGCGCGTAGTGCGCCGCGTCGATGTACTTGCCGCCGCCGCGCACCACGTCCTCGTAGAGCGGGTGCGAGACCACCACCACGAGGTCGGCCCGCTCCGCGTCGAGCAGCGCGCGGGCCACGGACGAGTCGGCCAGCCGGCACGCGAGGTCCACCGCGCGCCCGCTGATGCCCCGCTCGTCGTGGCGGACCGGGCCCACGTGCAGGCCGATCCGCAACCCGAGCGGCCGGCTCAGCCCCCGGTTCTCGTGCCGCAGGAACTCGTGCACCTCCACCAGCCACAGCCCGAGCAGCCGGGTCACCGGCACCCGGCTGGCCACCGAGGCCAGCACCCCGTCCCCCCGGTCCTCCAGGTGCAGGCCGCCCGGGCCCACCCTGGCCTGTCCGAACGCCGCTTCCAGCACGCGGTAGATCTGGGCTCGTAGGGACGGCTTGTCCGCGTCGTCGTACTCTCCGGACCGTCGCGCGTCGACGCTGATCACCAGCTCGTAGCGCGCTTCGGCGGCGTCTGTCGTGTCGTCGTCCACGCCGTGCCCCCACTCGTCGTCGGTGCCGCTCTCTCTCGCCTCAGCTTCGGGCCGTGGGCCCTGGGCCGTCTGTAGCCGTTTACACAAGGCCGCCCGTCGGCACGGGTCGCGCCACGGACGCGCTCGCGCTACTCCTCGTGCCCCTCCGCCAGGAGTGCCAGGAGCGCGGGGTCGAGGATCTCCACCATGCGGTTGCCGGTGCGGACGACGTTCTGGCCGCGCAACAGCCGCAGGGCCTTGGCCACGGCCTCGCGGGTGGCGCCGACGGTCGCGGCCAGCTCGTCCTGGGCGAGCCGCACCACGGTCCTGGCCCGCGCGGCGCCCGGCCCCTCCGACGCGTACGGACCGGCGGGGTTGGCCTGGGCCAGCTCGGTCAGCCGGGAGGCCAGGCGCTGCAGCACGGTCAGCGAGGCCAGCGCGGTCCGCTCCTGGTCGGCGCTGCGCAGCCGGAAGGTGAGCTGACGTATCACCAGACCGCTGACCCGGGGGTGCAGGGCCAGGAAGCGACGGAACGCGTCCCCCGCGATGACCTGGGCCTCCACCGGGCCCAGCGCGCGCACGGTGGCGCTGCGCGGGTGGTTGTCCAACGCGGCCATCTCGCCCAGCAGTTCACCGGGGCCGCGCAGCCCCAGGATCAGCCGCGTACCACCCCGATCGGTGGCCACGGAAACGGTCACCCATCCGCGTATTATGATCATTACGTGACTGGTTCGGTCCCCCTCCGTGAGGAGATGGGCATCGGCCGCGAACTTCCGTCGACCTCCGAGGGCCATCACGCCCTCGTGTTCCTGTGCTGTCAGAGAGCGCGCGAATCCCAGTTCATCGCCGAGCAGCCCCATGGCCACTCCCCCCACGGCAATCCGTATGGCCTGAATGCACTGGCGTAGATGCTCGCAGAGCGTCATGCGGTTGGGAGTGAAATCCGCCACATTGCTGTGCGACCCGTGATGCGGAGAACCGCCAGGTAGACCGGCTGTCGGACAGCGCATGTGTGGCGCATTCCGTTCGCCGCGCCCCACCAGTACTTCGCACAACCCCGGTCGCTGGTAATGGTGTTGGCCCGTGATGACCAGGTCACCAGGGGTGCGTCGCGGTGCGGCCGGCCGCGCCGCACGCATCCGGACACCGGGGGCGGGCTTGGCGAAAAGTGCGATTCCCGCTGGCGGCGGCCCGTCCCGCGCCGTACGGGGTGGCGCGGCCACCCGACCACCGCCCCACGGCGTGCGGGGACCGGGCGTCGACGCGCCACGCCGCCGGCCGGTATTCGCCCCTGCGACGGGCGTCCGACCCGGTACGGAAGTTCCGCCTCCGCCGTCAACGAGCATGGTACGTAAGGGAGTTGTCCTCCCTCGTGCAGCGGTTGATCCGACCCGGGCGCGGGTGATCGCGGAGCGGCGCGATACGAACGTGACTGTCGCGTGTACGTGGCGGGGGCCGGGCGGCGGGGGCGGCGCGGGGCGCCGTGTGGGCCGGCGCGCATGGTGGGGCGGCTGGCGCGGTGGGGTCCCGTACGCGGCGCGGCCGGCAGGGACGTCGGGCGCGGCGCGGCGCGCCGATCGCGTCGAAGTGGCC
This sequence comes from Streptomyces sp. NPDC057702, assembly GCF_042799315.1. NCBI lineage: Bacteria > Bacillati > Actinomycetota > Actinomycetes > Kitasatosporales > Streptomycetaceae > Streptomyces > Streptomyces sp. NPDC057702. The sequence goes on from NZ_JBHVJC010000023.1 coordinate 115,299, forward strand.
GCCGCGCGCGTCGGGTTGGGCCTTTGCGCGCCCTCCATGGCCACCGCGTGACTCCGCCCGCGCGGGCGCCGCCGTGGTGGGGGGTGGCGCCTCCGGCCGGTCACCCACGGCGCTCGCCGGGGTGGGCGCCGCGCGCCGGGTCGTGCGCGCGCTACGTCAACTGGTCTTCGGACGAAGGGCGTTCGGCGATGACGAGGAGGTGGCCGGCCATGCCGTGGATGGCCGGGTCGTCGGCGGTGGCGTAGGCGAGGTCGAGCAGGCGCTGGTAGGCCCCGGGGTCGCGCTGGGCCAGGGCGGCGGCCTCGGGTTGGGCGCGGGCCAGGAACCCCTGGGAGGCGAGCAGGCGGCGTACACGAAAGCCGTGCTCCTCGAAGAGCGGTGGCACGTCCTCGGGCCGGATCAGGTAGCCGCCGGTGAAGCGCCCGGGGCGGGGGTCGTCGTAGCGGCCCTCGTCCAGGACGCGGCCCACCGCGCCGCTGGTGAACGCCGCCGAGCCGTGCTCCAGGACGGTGGAGAGCAGCCGGGGGTAGGGCGGCATGACGCTCGCGAAGAGCACGCCACCCGGCCGCAGGACGCGACGGGCCTCCCGCAGGGCCCGCCGCCGGTCGCCGCTGTGGGGCAGGTGGTAGAGGGGGCCCAGGCACAGGAGGGCGTCGAAGTGTCCGTCCGGGAAGGCGCTCAGGTCCCGCGCGTCGGCCTCGACGACCGCCGCCACGTTCTCGGCGTGCTGCCGGGGGGCCCGCGCCAGGCGCTCACGGGCCAGGTCCAGCAGCGCCGGCGACAGATCGGCGAGCGTCACCCGGTAGCCGCGCTCCGCCAGCCACAGGGTCCAGGTGCCGGGGCCCCCGCCGTCGTCGAGCACCCGCGCGGGGGCGGGAGGCAGGTGCTCCGCCAGGGCCCGCGCGTGCACCTCGCGCTCGACAGCGCCGTCCGCCGGCCTCGCCAGCCGCTCGACCTCACGTTCCGCCGACTGCTCGTAGTAGTCGCGCACAGCGGCCACCAGGTCGGGTTCACCCGCTCTCGCCATGGTCCTCATGATCACGGCCCGACCGCGCGGCTGTCACGGCTGGCGGCCCAGCTTTCATGTGGCGTACATCTTTCGCCGCGTCGACCCGTACGGGAACACTCAGGCCAGCCACACCCCGTCGCGCATGACGACCCGGCCGCGCAACTCCGGTGCGCCGCGCCAGGCGCGCACCGTGCGCGGCACCACGCTCAGGTACACGTGCGGGCGTGGCTCCGCGCGCGGGTCCCAGCCGAACTTGTCGGCGAACGCGTCCGCGGCCGACGCCGGCGCCTCCGGAGCGGGGTGACAGGTCGCCTCGCCCTGGAGGGAGACCACGTCGAAACTGTCCGGCAGCGCCAGCCGCACCCGTGGCTGGGCCCGCACGTTGCGCACGGTCACCGAGTCCGCCCCGGTGCACACCCACACCGCCCGGCCGTCCCACAGGAACCACAGCGGCACCTGGTGCGGGCCGTGTTCGGGGTGGCTCGTCGCCACCCACACGTCCCGCTCCCCACCCAGTCGCTCCAGGGTGTCCCGTCCGCGCTCGGCGGCGTCGCGCCGCCCGTCCCCCGTGTCGTTCTCCGTATCCGCCATGAACGCCGACGCTAGCCAGCGGGGGCCGCTCCGCGCATGAGCCGAGAGCCCGGGGAAGGGTCCGCCTTCAGATCTAGGCGTCGTCTGTTATATGCCGAAATGACCGCCTGTTAGGGTGCGCGAATGGAAGATCTGGATCATGTGACCTGGCCGCCGGAGCCGATACGGACCACGCGCCTGGTGCTCCGGGCGCCCGAGGCCCGGGACCGTGCGGCCTTCATCGAGCTGTTCGCCTCACCGGAGGTGCACACCTACCTCGGCGGCCCCCGGCCGCGCGAGGACCTGGAGCGCGAGATCCCCGGGGCGCCCGCGCCCCGACCTGGCAGCTTCGTCGTCGACCTGGACGGCTCGATGATCGGCCTGGTCCTGCTCAGGCGGGCGAAGGGGCACCTGCGGCCGGCCGCCGAGGGGAAGGTCGACCTCGGCTACCTGTTCCTGCCGCAGGCGTGGGGTCACGGATACGCCGCCGAGGCGTGCGCGGCGGCGCTCGACTGGCTCACCGGCGCGCTTCCCGGCGAACCGGTGGTGCTCGCCACCCAGAGCGCCAACCGCGCCTCGATGCGTCTCGCGGCGAAGCTGGGTTTCACCGAGGTGGAGCGGTTCGAAGCCTGGGACGCGGAACAGTGGCTCGGCGCGCGGGCCCCCGCCGCGGCCGCCGGCTGACGACCACGCGGGCTGGCTGACCGCCCGGGTGCGGGTTTCCCCGGGTGCGGGTTTCCTCCGGGTGCTGGCTCTCCCGGCCGCCGGGCGCCCGTTCTTCCCGGGGCGTCGGTTTCCCCGGGCGCCGGCTGACCGGCGCTTGGCGTCGGTTTCTCCGGGCGCCGGCTGACCGGCGCTTGGCGTCGGTTTCTCCGGGCGCCGGCTGACCGGCGCTTGGCGTCGGTTTCCTGGCGCGCGGCGTCGGTTTTCTGAGGGGCCACCTTCTGGGTGATGGGCTTCGCTTCCTGGGGGTGCCGCTTCCTGGGGGTGGGGGTGGGAGTGCGGGCTGGGGCGCTTGGCGTCGGTTTCCTGGTGCGCGGTGGCGCCTCCACGGGCTTGTGGTGCTGCTTTCGCGGCGGGCGGCGCCTTGATGGGGGTGCCGGGTGTACGACGTGGCTGGCGTGGCTTCCCCGGCGTACGGACGAACCCTCGCGGGTCGGCGTCGGCTGTTCGGCGCTGCCGACTGCCGTGAGGGGGCGGGTGGCCCATGAGGCCAGTGGCGGGGGAGTCCGCCCTGTGCCCCCCCGTGCCCCGCGCGCCCGTGTCCCGCGCGCCCGTGTCCGGCCGGGCGCGCGGTCGTTGGCTGTCGGGGCTGCCCCCGGAGCGGGTTCCGCCCCTCGGAGCGGGTTCCGCCCCCCCGTGCCGGGTTCCCCCCGTACCGGGTTGCGGCCCCCGGCCTGGACCCCGCCCCTGATCCGTTCGCCCCGGGCCCGGGGCCCGTCCCCGACCTGGGTTCCGGCCCTCGGCCTGGGCGGCCCGGCCGGGGCTTTGCCCCCGTCGGAGCTCCGCCCCTCGCCTCAAGCCCGGCCTGGGCCCCGCCCTCGGCCCGGGCTCTGCTCGTCGCCGCGACCCGGCCCGGTGGGCCGCGCGTTCACGCTCCCGCGCGTCGGTCGCCGGCTGAGGCCATGCCCAGCCAGGTGTGGGGGTTGCCCACCCAGCACCAGCCCAGCTTGGGTGCCTTCTGGCTGATCCACAGGGCGGGGACGCGGCGGTCGCCGCTGCGGGAGCCACCCAGCGAGAAACACTTGTTCTTGACGAGAACCTGCGGGAAGTGGGTGACCAGGGCGATGCCCTCCTCGATGGTGAGGGGAGTGCGGCCCCGGTCGGCGAGGGTGCGCAGGGCGTCGGCGGGAACGGCGCCGCAGAACTCCTCGCCGCGTTCGACGTCGAGCAGCAGATAGGCGCGGTGGCCGGGGAGCGCCACCTCCTCGGTGGCGACGAACCGCTCCAGCGCGCCGGGTTCGAAGCTGCGGTCCACGAAACCGGGGAGCCGCCCGCCGTGCAGCGTGGTGCGCGGCATCGTCTCCTCGATCGGGGCCACGTCGCGGGTGACGACCAGCAGGAACGAGACCCGACCGGTCTCCGCGACCCGATCGGGCTCATCGGCGTACCCCGCCGGCGACTCCGGTTCGTAACCCGTCGCGTCGGGTGCCTCGCGCGGCGTCGCGACGGCCGCTCCGTCACTCGCCGGCGCCGGTGCCGTCTCGCGCGCCGCCACCGTGGCGACGGCACTCGCGCGCAGCGGGGTGAGGAGGGCCGTGAACCGCTCGGCGTCGAGGCCGGCCATGGCCGGGTAGCCGAGTGCGATCAGGGTGTTGACCTGGCGGTCGAAGGCGGTACCTGCGTCAAGGGCCGTACGGGGCAAGGAGATTCCTTCCGTGGGGTGCGGGGTGCGGGGTGCGGGGTGGTCGGGGCGTGTACCCGGTCGGGTACGGGCGTGGGTTACGGGTGCGGGCTACGGGCGGGGGCCCGCGTCGCCATGGCGCGTGCGGGTTGGTGGCCGGCCCGCGCTGGTGGCGGGGCTGGGAAGCGGGGGCTGTCGGCGGGGCCGTCAGTGGGGTGGCGCCTCGATCCTGGCCAGCGCGCCGGTTTCCAGGGCGCACCACAGGGCGCCGTCATGCGCGGTGATGCCGTGCGGCTCGCTCGTGCGGCTGGGCAGGTCGTACGCGGTGAACTCGCCGTCGATGGTGACGCGCCCGACCCGGCCGGCGCCCCACTCGGTGAACCACAGCGCTCCGTCCGGGCCGGCGGTGATGGCGTGCGGGCGGGCCTGGCGGTCGGGCAACGGGTACTCGGTGATCACGCCGGCCACGGTGATCCGCCCGACCTGTCCCGCCCCGATCTCGACGAACCACAGCGCGCCGTCGGGCCCGGCGGTGATGCCGACCGGGCCGGCGGAGGCGGTCGGCAGCGGGTAGGCGACGGCCCGGCCGTCCACCGTGACGCGGCCGATCGCGTTGCCCTGGTTGAGCGTGCACCACAGCGCGCCGTCCGGCCCCGCGACCAGGGCCGAGGGGAAGGCACCGGGCGCCGGGTACTCGGTGACGGTGCCGTCCGGGGCGATCCGACCGATCCGGTCGGCGGCGGCGAGGGTGAACCACATCGCCCCGTCCGGTCCCGCCGCGATGCCGTACGGCCCGCCGTCGGCCGTCAGCGGCGCGTACGAGGAGACCTCGCCGGCCGTCGTGATCCGGCCGACGCGGTGCGCGCCGTACTCCGTGAACCACAGGGCGCCGTCGTGCCCCGGCGTCACCACGGTCGGGCCCGCGCCCACGGGATAGGTGGTGACCTGCCCGAACGCGTCCCGGCGCCCGACGGCGCCCTGGTGGACCAGGGTGAACCAGAGCGCCCCGTCCGACCCGCCGGCCACCCCGTACGGCCCCGCGTCCGGGCCGCTGACGGGGTACGCGCGAACCGGGTCGGCCAGCCACCGCGCGACCCGGTCGAGTACCCACTCGCCGTGCGTGGACAGGTGGAAGGCGTGCGGCATGCCCTCGTACACGTCCAGGCGCACACTCGCCCCCGCCGCGTCGGCCACCTCCGCGAAGCGGCGGGCGTCGTCGTACAGCACCTCGTCCGCACCGACGGCGACCAGCAGCGGCGGCAGCCCGGGCGACGTGCCGTACAGCGGCGACTGCGGCGCCTCGGCCGGGTCGGCGCCGGCCAGGTAGTCGGCCGCGACGGCGCTCAGCACGGCACGGCTCATCACGTCCGTGCCCTCGGCCGCGTCCAACGAGGCGCCCGTCAGCGCGAGGTCCGTGATCGGCGAGATCACGGCGGCGGCCCCGGGCGCCGGCCCCCCGGCCCGCCCGATCTCCCACAGCGCCGACAGGACGAGGGTGGCCCCCGCCGACTCGCCGACCAGCACGACATCCCCGGCGGCCACGCCGTCGTCCAACACGCCCCGCCAGGCGGCCAACACGTCGTGCACCGCGGCCGGATACGGATGCGCGGGCGCCAACCGGTAGTCCACGCGCAGGACCGGCCGCCCCGTCGCCCGCGAGAGCCGGTACGCCAGCACGCGCTCGGCCTCGGGACGGGTGTGCGCGAACCCGCCCCCGTGGACGTAGATCACCGCGCCACCCCGCGCCCCCGGCGCGCGCACCCAGTCGCCCCGCACCTCGGCATCGGCCGGCAGCGGCCCGGCGACCAGTGACCCGATATCCGCACGGATCGAACGGCCCGGGCCCTCGGCCGGCGCGGGAACAGCGTTGACGGTCAGCAAACAGTCCTCCAGGGGTGGGGTTGGTCCTGCGGGGTCGGACGGGCTGGGAGTGGGGTCGCGGGGTGGTGGGGGTGTGCGGCGGTGTGTGTGCGGTGGTGCGTGTGAGGCGGGGCCGGGGCGTGTGCGGTGGTGTGCGTGAGAGGGCGGAAGCACGCCGCGCCCCGAGGAGAAATTTACGACGAGAGCAAATTTACTTCCGAGGTAGCAGGGGTGTCAACATATAAATACAACGAGGGTAAGATTCGCTCATGGGTATCGAGTCGAGTACCACGACGGACGGCGCGGCCCCGGGCCTGCGCGAAGCCAAGAAGCGCGAGACGCGGCAGGTGATCTCCGACCAGGCGACGCGGCTGTTCATCCAGCGCGGCTTCGAGCGCACCACCATCGCCGAGATCGCCGCCGCCGCCCGTGTCGCCAAGAAGACGGTGACCAACTACTTCCCGCGCAAGGAGGACCTGGCCCTCGACCACCAGGACGCGTTCGTCGCCTCCCTCGCGCGCTGTGTCGCCGACCGCGCGAGCGGCGAACCCGCGTTGACGGCGCTACGTCGCGCCTTCCTGGCCGCCGTCGCCGCCCAGGACCCGCTCGCGGGCTTCGCCGGCCCCCTCTTCACCCGCATGATCGCGGAGAGCCCCGCGCTGACCACCTGCCTGCGCGGCCTGCACGACCAGCGCGAGGAGGCCCTGGCCCGCGCCCTCGCGGAGGACACCGGGGCAGCCCCCGACGCCATCGCGCCCCGCACGGCCGCGGCCCTCATCGGCGGGGTGCACCGGGTCCTGTTCCGCCGCATCCAGGACCTCACGCTCGCGGGGTACCCCAACCCGGAGGTCGCCAAGGTCGTCGAACCCGAGGCGATCCAGGCGTTCGCCCTCCTCGAACCGTCCCTGGCGCACTACGCGGTAGCGCGGTAGCGCGCTGGCGCGCTGGGCCCGACCCCGCCCCGGCTGAGCCTGACGCTCGACGGCCAACCCGATATGGGCCGGGCTGGGTCGCTCTGGGCCGGGTTGAGTTGGGCCGGCTTCGGTTGGGCCTACCTGGGTTCGCCTGACCTGGGTCAGCTCGGCCTGGGCTGGGCTTGCTGTTGCTGCCCCCGGGGCTCGCCCGGGCTGAACCGTCCTGAGCCGGGCCGGGACGAATGGGTCCGGGCTCGCCTGGGCCTGACCTGACCTTGCTGGGTCGGTCTGGTTGGGGCTGGGGCGAGTTGAGCTCACCAGGGGTTGAGCCCGCCCGTGCTGGTTTGGTCTGGGTTGAAGCTGGCGTGCGCCGGGTGGGGCTGGCCTGGCCTGGACGGAGCTGGTTCGGGCTCGCCTGGGTTGGACCCGACTGGGTTGAGCCCGCTTGGGTTGGACCCGACTGGGGGGCCGAGTCGGGTGGGGCCCACCCGGCCTGTGCCCCACCCGGCCTGCGCCCCACCGGGGTTGGGCCCCACCCGGCCAGAGCTGGCTCGGGCCAGCCCCGCCTGGGCCAGGCCCGCCCGGGCCAACCCCGCCGGGCCCGGTTCGTCGTCGCGTCGTCGTCGCGTCGGTACTGTGGCCCCCCATGACCGACACCGAGATCGAGATCGAGATCACCGCGAACCTGGTCCGCGACCTGTTGCGGGAGCAGCACCCGGACCTCGCGGGGCTGGCCATCCGCGAGGTGGCGGGCGGTTGGGGCAACCAGATGTGGCGCCTCGGGGACGAGTTGGTCGTGCGTATGCAGCGCATGGACCCCACCCCGGAGCTCCAGCTCAAGGAGCGGCGGTGGCTCCCCGTACTGGCCCCGCGCCTGCCGCTGCCGGTGCCGACCCCGGTACGGTCCGGCCGGCCCTCCGAGCGCTTCCCCAAGCACTGGACCGTGATGACGTGGGTTCCCGGCGAACCGCTGGACCACGGCTCGATCAGCCGGGGCGCCCACGCGGCCGACACGTTGGCGGGCTTCCTCCGGGCGCTCCACGTGGCGGCGCCCGCCGAGGCGCCGACCGCCACCGACCGTGGCGCTCACCCCCGGAACTGCGCGGAGGGCTTCGCGTACTTCTTCCAGGCCCTCGACGACGCCCCCGCCGACTTCGCCGCCGACGTACGGGCCGTCTGGGACGACGCCGTCGCCGCCCCCGAATGGGAAGGCCCGCCGGTGTGGGTGCACGGCGACCTGCACCCCGCGAACGTCGTCATCGCCGACGGAACGCTCGCGGGCGTCGTGGACTTCGGTGACATGTTCGCCGGCGATCCGGCGTGGGACCTCGCCGCCGCGTGGGTGCTGCTCCCCGAGGGCACGGCCGCACGGTTCTTCGACCGGTACGCGCGGGCGGACGAGGCGGCGATCCGACGCGCCCGTGGGCTGGCCGCCATGAAGAGCCTCTTCCTGATGCTCATGGGGCGGAACGGAGATCGGGGCCTTCCCGGCGGCAAGCCGCACTGGGGGCCGGTGGGCCGGGCCGCCCTCGACCGCGTCGTGAAGGGCGTGTGACACACGCCTTTCCCCCCCCCGCCAGCCAGCCGGTGTCGCGTAACCCGCCACGCCCGGGCCCTTGACCTGGAGTCCACTCCAACACGTAGCGTCCCGGCGCATGGACATGCGTTACCGCCCCCTGGGGCGTACGGGGATCGACGTCAGCGCGTACTGCCTGGGCACCATGATGTTCGGGGCCGTGGGCAACCCGGACCACGACGACTGCGTACGCATCGTGCACGCGGCGCTCGACCAGGGGATCAACTTCCTGGACACCGCGGACATGTACTCCGCCGGCGAGTCCGAGACCATCGTCGGGAAGGCGCTGCGGGGGCGCCGGGACGATGTGGTACTCGCCACCAAGGTGCACTTCCAGATGGGCGAGGGGCGCAACCGCAGCGGCAACTCCCGGCGCTGGATCACCCAGGCCGTGGAGGAGAGCCTGACCCGGCTCGACACCGACTGGATCGACCTCTACCAGGTGCACCGGCCCGACCCGCACACCGACATCGAGGAGACCCTCTCCGTACTCGGTGACCTCGTCCGACAGGGCAAGATCCGCGCGTTCGGCTGCTCCTCCTTCCCGGCCGAGGAGATCGCCGAGTCACACCACGTCGCCGAGCGCCGCGCGCTGCCCCGCTTCCGCACCAACCAGCCGCCGTACTCGCTGCTCGCCCGGGGCGTGGAGACCTCGGTGCTGCCCACCGGCCAGCGGTACGGGATGGGCGTGCTGACCTGGAGCCCGCTCGCCTTCGGCTTCCTGACCGGCAAGTACCGCAAGGACCAGCCGGTGGACATGAACACCGGCCGGGCCGCGCTGCGCCCAGCCCGCTTCGACCCGGCCCTGCCGGCCAACGCGGCCAAGTACGACGCCGTGGAGCAACTCGCCGACCTCGCCGACGACCTGGGCCACACCCTCCCCGAACTCGCCGTCGCCTTCCCGCTCGCCCACCCCGCCGTCACCTCGGTGATCATCGGCCCGCGCACCCGGGAGCAGCTGGACAGCCTGCTCAAGGGCGCCACCCTCACCCTGGACGACGCCACTCTCGACCGCGTCGACGCGATCGTCCCACCCGGCACCGACCTCTACCAGGCCGACGGTGTCTGGCAACCCACCTCCCTGACCAACCCCGCCGAACGCCGCCGCCCACAACCGGACCGCGCGGCGGCGTCGTAGCGGGCCTCCGGCCTCCCGTTGACCCGGGGCCAGACCCGCCACCGCTCCGGCCCACCCTCCCGACGAACCCCCGACGCACCCCCCGACGCACCCCGCCCCCGCTCCGACTGGGAGCGGGGGCGGGGCGGGTTGAGCTTGGAGAACCACGGGGGCTCGGCGGGGCGGTGGAGCGGCCCCGGGAGTCCGTGGGGTGGGGGTGGGGGGTCAGTTGCTCGCGAGCTGGTTCGCGGGGGCCGGGAGGCGGACCGACTTCTGGAGCTTGGGCTCGGGGGCCTTGCAGGTCAGGTCCTTGGCCGGGAGCTTGCCGGTGGTCAGGTAGGCGGTGGCCGTCTTGTCGGCGCAGGAGCCGGAGCCGTAGATGCCGTGGCCCTCGCCGCCGGAGACGGTGACCATGCGCGAACCCTTCAGGGCCTTGTGCGCGCCGACGCCGCTGACCAGCGGGGTCTGGGAGTCCCACTGGTTCTGCAGGATCAGCGTGGGCACCTTGTTGTTGACCTTGGTGGCCGGCTCGCTGCCCTTGCCCCAGAAGGCGCACGGCGTGATGTTGGAGGCGAAGTCGCCGTAGATGGGGTACTTGGCCTTGTCGCGGATCGCGTCGCGGCGGTACGTCTCCGGGTCGTGCGACCAGTTACGCGTGTCGGCGCACAGGATGGACCAGAACAGCGCGGTGCCGTTGTCGGCGGCGACCTTGACGCCGAACGTCGGCGGGGTGGCCGGCTTGGTGATGCCGGGCAGCCGGGCCAGCCGCGGCTTGCTCTTGCCGTCGGCGGCCTTCTTCAGCTCGGCGATCGCGTCGGCGCCGTCGCGCACGCTGAAGAACAGCTCCCGCGCGCCGCTGCGGATGTCGTCACCGTTGATCTTCTGGCCGTCGATCACGATGGGCTTGCGGTCGGCCCGCTTGACCAGGTTCCAGAACGTCGTCCGCACGGCGCTCGGCGTCTTGCCGAGTTTGTACGTCGCGTCGCGCTTGGCGGTCCACTGGGTCCACCGGTCGAACGCCGGCTCGGTGCCCTCCGCCCACACCTGGATCATGCCGCGCCACACGCGCTGCGGGTCCACCGCGCTGTCCAGCACGAACCGGTCGGCGCGGGTGGGGAACATCTGCGCGTAGACGGCGCCCAGGTAGGTGCCGTACGAGTACCCCAGGTAGGAGATCTTCTTCTCGCCGAGCGCGGCGCGGACGGCGTCCATGTCGCGGGCGGTGTTGCGGGTGTTCAGGTGCGGCAGCTTGGCGCCGACCTTGGACCGGCACTTGTCGGCCACGGTGCGGGCCCACCGGACGTCGTTGGAGAAGGTGGCGGCCTTGTACGGCCGCCCGAACTCCTCCTCCGAGGGCTTCAACCCACAGGTGACGGGCGAGCTCTGGCCCAGCCCGCGCGGATCGAAGCCGATCAGGTCGTAGCGGCTCGTGACCGACTTGGGTAGCTGCTCGGCCAGGTAGGGCGGCATGTGCAGGCCCTCGCCGCCCGGCCCACCGGGGTTCAGCAGCAGTACGCCGCGCCGCTGGGCGGGCGAGCTGGCCTTGATCCGGGATATCGCGACGTCGATCTTGGTGCCGTTGGGCCGGCTGTAGTCGAGCGGCACCTTGAGCGTGGTGCACTGGAAGTTCGCCGGCAAGTCGGGCGCGCAGCGCTTCCACTTGAGCTTGGCTGCCGCGTACTGCTCGCCGGTCCGGTCGGCCGCGGAGGCCGTGGCCGGGGCCAGCGTGGGGATCAGGGCGGCGACGGCGCTCGCCGCGACCAGGGAGGCGGCCAGTCGTCTGTTGCGCACGGAGCGGGACCCTTCGGTCGATGGGTGACGGAAGCACCAACCTTCTCGCGTGTGACGGTTCGGGCGAAACTAACGTTCGGATATGTCGCGCTCCACCTGGAGTATGACGTGGGGGGCACGGACGTAGTCCTGGGGTCGTAGCCACATGGTGCGGCCCGTGGAGGTGGGGGGCGCTCTGGTCGGCCGGGCGCGGTGTGAGCCGGTGCGGTCCCGGGGGGCTCCAGGCTTCGCGAGGCCGGCCCCGCAGTAGGATCGGCGACGCCGCACTGACGTTGGATACCGCTGGTAGGAGGCTTTTCATGGCGCAGGTTACGTTGAAGGGGACCCCGGTTCAGGTCGCCGGCGAACTGCCCAAGACCGGTGCCCAGGCGCCCTCGTTCAACCTGGTCGGCGAAGGGCTGGCGGACAAGACGCTGGCCGACTACGCCGGACAGCGCAAGGTCCTGAACATCTTCCCGAGCGTCGACACCCCGACCTGCGCGCAGTCCGTGCGCGAGTTCAACACGCGGGCCGCGCAGCTCGACAACACCGTGGTGCTGTGCATCTCCGCCGACCTGCCCTTCGCGCAGGGCCGGTTCTGCGGTGCCGAGGGTCTTGAGCAGGTCAAGACCCTGTCCACGCTGCGGGGCCGCGAGTTCCTCGACGCCTACGGCGTGGCGATCGCGGAGGGCCCGATGGCCGGGCTGGCCGCGCGCGCCGTCGTCGTGCTCGACGAGAACGACACGGTCCTCCACACGGAGCTGGTCGGCGAGATCGCCGACGAGCCGAACTACGACGCCGCGCTCGCCGCCCTGAACTGACCAGGACCCGGCAGCCCGCAGCGGGGCCCCGCCCCGGCCACCCCGGCCGGCGCGGGGCCCCGTGCGTGTCGGGCCGATGACCGATGACCGACGGCGGGTCGGCGGGTTCGGCGGGGTTCGCCGGGCTCGGCGGGTCGGCGGGTTGACGCGGCGGGTTGGCCGGGGCGGCCGGCCTGGCCGGTGGGTCGTGGCGGCGGGTGGGCCGGCCCGGTGGGTAGGCGTGGTGGGTGGGCTCAAGGCGACGGGTGGGTCCGCGAGGCGCCGGCCGGGGCGGCGGGTGGGGTGGGGTGGCGGTTACGATGCCCGCGTACCGCATCGCGTGGCGGCCTCTTCCCCGACGTTCTCCGACGTTCCCGTGGAGGCACACCCATGCCCGCAGCCGCCGTGGCGCTCCCCGCCGCCCGCGTACGCCCGTTCCGGCGAGCCGACCGCGATCAGCTCACCGACCTGCTCAACCGGCACGCCGCCGCCGTACTCCCCGGCGTCTCCGCGTCCGTCAACACCGTCCTCGGCGCCCTGGAACGGCGCCCCGACGAGTACGTCACCGATCCGTGGGTGGCCGAACGCGGCACGCTGGTCGCCGAGCACCGCGCCCGCGTCGTGGCCGCCGCCCACCTGCTGCGTTACCGCGACGCCAGCGACGTGGACCGCACCTACCGGGGGGTCGGGTCGATCGAGTGGCTCGTCCATCTGCCGACGGACGGTGCCGGGCCCGCCGACCAGCTGATGGGCGCCTGCCTGGACCAACTCGTGCGCTGGGGATGCCCCGTGTGGCACGCGGACGGCAACCTGCCGGTGCCCGGGGTGTACGGCGTGCCCGACCCGTGGCCGCACGTGCGCGCGCTGTACGAGCGCGCCGGGTTCCGCCCCACCGGCCCCACCGAGACCCTGCTGCTGGCCACCGTCGCGGAGTTGCCCGCCGGATCGCTCCCGCACGGCCTCACCGTCCGCCGCACCCTCGGCGACCTCGGCACCCGCTTCACGGCTCGGCGCGATGGGCGGGACGTGGGCCACCTGGAGGTGGACACCGGCCTGGAGCGGGCGGAACGCCGCTCCCGTGACGGCGCCCTGGCCGACATCGCCGACCTCACCCTGACCCAACCCTCCTCCACCGAGCCCGCCGCCGACCAACCCTTCTCCACCGAGCCCGCCGTCACTCAACCCTTCTTCACCGAGCCCGCCGCCCGCCAACCCGCCGTCACCGAGAGCGCCCCGGGCGGCGCCCCGGTCGAGGGCGCCCCGGGCGTGGTCCTCGACGCCCTCCTGTCCGAGGCGGGCGCGTGGCTGCGCCGCTGCGGCGTGGACCGACTGCTCGCCTACGTGGCCGACACCGAGACCGGCACGGAGACCGCCGCTACCCCACCCGGCACCGCCGCCGAACCCGACCCCGAGGCGGTGACGGCTGACCGGCTGCGCCGTCGCGGCTTCGCCGAGCTGACGCGCACCGCACGCGGCTGGACACGTACCCGGCCCTGACCGGGCGGCGTCCGGGGCCCCGCGCCCGGCCAGCGGCCACCTGGCCGCGGAGCCCCGCACGGGCGGTGACCGAGGGGTGGCGGGGGCAGGCGCGGACGGCTGGGCCGGCGGCGGCCGGCCCGTGCGCCCCGCGCCCGTCTCGCTACCTACCGAGCGGTGGCGTCGGGTCCTCCAGGCGGACCGAGGTCAGCTCGCGTAGGGCCGCGACGGGCAGCAGGATGCCGCTGAGCCCGCTTTCGGACCGGGCCAGGACGAGGCCGGCCAGGCCGCCCGTGCTGGCGAACGCCGGGGCCCCGGCCAGCCCCTTCGCGACGTCGCCGGACACCCGGAGCCAGTCGCCCGTACGGCCCCGGATGTCGAGGACGCACGAGTACGGCCCGACCACGGCGTGCGCGCTCACCAGGAGCTGGCGGCCGACCCGGGGGCGCCAGTCGAAGGTGAGCGGCTGGTCGGGCACGGGGACGGGCTCGGCCAGCCGCAGCACCACCAGGGGCGCGAAGGCCCGGTGCCAGCCGGCGCCGAGCGAGGGCAAGGGGCGGGTCTCGACCACCGTGGCCGCCACCGTCCGGCCGGCCACGTCGACCTGGCACCCGCCCTCCACGAGGTGGGCGGGACCCGCCAACGGGTCGGCCGAGGTGATCACCGTGGTGGCGTCGACGAGCAGACCGTTGCCCAGATGGTGGTCGCGGTCGTGCAGCCGTACGCTCACCGCCGCCACGAGATCCTCGTCCACCAGCCAGTCGTCCGTGTTGACGGTGACGCTGCCGTGTACATGGCCGAACTGGTACACCGAGTTCAGCGGCGGCGAACCGGGCTCGGCCACGAACTGGTTCCGTACGAAGGACTCACCGGCCGACGCCGTCCCTTCCGCCTCGGGGGCGCGGGCCGGCGCGGGAACCCGGCGAACCGGCTCCGGCAGCAGGGAGGGTTCGCTCATCTCGTCGGTCGCGCCCTCCGCCTCGGCGAGTTGGCGTTCGAGCTGCTCACAGCGTTCCTCGGCGCGCTGGTGCCGGGCCCGCACCCGCCCCAACTCCTCCTTCAGTTCCCGCACTTCCTGGCGCAGCCGGTCCTGCTCTCGTGCTTGTTCGTCGGCGACGGCCTGGTCCAGCGGGTCCGCCGGGGGCGCGAGGGGCGTCGCCCGGAGCTCTCGGTAACGGATCTCCAGGTCGCGTACGCGGTGCTCGCGGTCCCGGAGCGTGTCCTCAAGCCACCGTTCGCGGGCCGCCGCCCGCCGCGCCTCCTGGTCGGCCTCGGCCAGCTTCCGCTCCAGGGCCCGCACCTTGTGGGCCGGGCTCCGGCTGCCGTTCAGGGCCGCCGTGTGCAGCCCGCGCAGCATGCCGATCGTCTCCTCGGTCGGCGGGGTGCCCCGCTCCTCACCGACGTCGTGCAGCAGGTTGAGGACGAACTCCCACGGCGGTATGCGGCTGCCGTTCAGATACCGGGAGAGGGTGGAGGAGTCGTACGCGCGGCGGGCCGCGTACCGACGGGTGGAGACACCCAGGCCCTGGAACAGGTCGCGCAACGCCCGGGCCAGCGCGGTCACGTCGGGCGGCAACTCGTCCTTGACCGGCCTCAGTTCGCTCATCGTCTCCCGCCGCCCCCGATCCCGTACGCCCGTCGCGTACGCCCAATCTCCCACGGGCGTGCTGCCAACCGTTCGGCAGCACCGCGGCACCTGCCGCCGCACCCGGCCCCGCGCCAGTCTGGCACCACATCGCCACAGACACCGTGGCCCACCCCGGGCACGGAGAACGGGGACCGCCCCATGACACACCCGCAGCACACCACCCCACCAGGCCACTCCGCCCGGCCCTTCCCCCCGGCCGCGCGCCCCACCCCGGCGGGCCCGGGCGGGCCCGGCCACCCCGCGACGTCCCCCGAACCCTTCGCGCCCGAACCCTTCTCGCCGGCCGGCACAGCCGGCCAACCCGCCGCCTTGGTGAGTAGGGATGGGCTCGGCCAACCCGCCGCGCCCACGCCCGAGCCGACGGGTCCGGCCCAACCCGCCGCGCCGACTGGCGGTCGGCGAAGCGACGAGGCGGCTCCCGCGCGGCTCACCCGCCACCGGTACGACCTCGTCGTCTTCCTGCTGGTGCTCGGCGCCGGTGCGGGGCTCGTGCTGTGTGGCGTGGCGCCGGAGTCGCTGGCGACGATCGCCGTCGCGGTCTCCGGCCTGTACGCCGCGTGGCGTGGTGGCGGCGACCGCGCGCAGCCGCCGGACGCCCGGTAGCGGCGTACGGCGGAGACGCCTGGCGCCGACGTACGACACAGGTGCCCGGCGCCGGCGCCCGCCCCGCCCTCGCGACCGGGGCGGGCTACCTCGTGGTGGGGTCGGGCTGTGTCGTATCCGGCCGGGTGGGCCGTGGCACCTCGCGACCGGGTTGGGTGGCCCCGTGCCCAGGCCGGGCCACCTCGTGGTGCGGCCGGGCCGTATCGCGGCTGGCCGGGTGGGTCGGGGCACCTCGTGGTCGGGCCAGACCACCTCGCCACCGGGCCAGACCACCTCGCGACCGGGTCAGACCACCTCGCCACCGGGCCAGACCACCTCGCGACCGGGTCAGACCACCTCGCGACCGGGTCGGGTCGCCTCGTGTCCGGGCCCGGGTCGGCGGGTTCGGGGCCGGTCTTAGGGTGAGGCCATGTCGCCTTCCCGCCGTCAGGCCCCGCCCCGCACTTCCCGCGCGTCGGCGCGGGGTGGGCAGGACGGGCGGGCCGAGCGGGAGACGAGGTCGTTGCCGGTGGTCGCCGCGGGGGCGGTGGACGTGCCGTTCGCGATCCAGCCGTATGACGAGGTCGTCGCGCGCGACACCACCTGGGGTGAGCACTCGCACCCCTTCCACGAGCTGCTGTGGAACGAGCGCGGCGCGTCGAGTGCCGTGGTCGGGGCGCGGGTGTGGACCATTACGCCGGCGCTCGGCCTGTGGATGCCGGCGGGCACGTTGCACTCGGGGTCGGCGATCGCCGGAACCTGGTTCCGCGCGAGCTTCTTCGGCTTCCACACCACGCCCTCGCTGTCCGCTACGCCGGTGGCTGTCGAGATCACCCCGCTGTTGCGGCTGCTGCTGGAGCGGCTCGGCGACACCGGACTGTCCGCCGCCTCGCGCGCGACCACCGAGGCGATGGTGCTCGACGTGCTCGAACCCTCGCCGCGCGAACTGCTCGTCCAGGCCCCCACCTCGGCCCTGCTGCGCCCGATCGCCGACGCGCTGCGCGCCGACCCCGGCGACCAGCGCACCCTCGCGCACTGGGCGGCGGAGCTGGCCGTCAGCGCGCGGACGATCAGCCGCGCGTTCACCGCCGAGACCGGCACCAGCTTCGTCCGCTGGGTCGCCTCGGTCCGCGCCCAGTACGCGGTCGACCTGCTCGCCCGGGGGTGGGAGGTGGAGGCCGTGGCCGAGGCGGTCGGATACCGGTCGGCCAGCGCCTTCGGCGCGGCCTTCCGCCGCACGACCGGCCGCACCCCGAGCACGTTCCAGACCCCCTGACCCCGCCCGCCGGCCTGCCCCGGGCCCCGCACCACCGCCCGCCCACACCGCCACCCACCCCGATGCGGCCAACGACATACCCGCCAACCCGCCGCGCCCGGACAGTCGACCACGTACCCGCCAATCCGCCGCATCCGGACAGTCGACCACGTACCCGCCAACCCGCCGCACCCGGCGGCTGGCCGTCCGCCTGCAACCCTCGGTACCCCGGCGGCCGGCTGTGCGCCTGGAACCCGCCACGCCCCGGTGGCCAACCACGCCCGCCAACCCGCCGCACCCCGGTGGCCAACCACGCCTGCCAATCGGCCACATCCGGGCGGCTGGCCGTGTGCCTGCCGGCCTGCCGTGCTCGGCGGCTGGCCGTCCGCCTGCGAGCCTCGGTACCCCGGCGGCCGTGCGTACGCCTGTAACCCGCCGCGGCCGGTGGCCGGCCGCGTACCCGAGACCTGCCGCACCCCAGTAGCCAACCGCGCCCGCCAACCCGGCACATCCGGGTGACCGGCCGCGTACCCGAATCCCGCCGAGCCCCGGTGGCCAACCGTGCCCGCCAATCGGCCACATCCGGGCGGCTGGCCACGTACCCGCCAACCCGCCGCACCCGGCGACCGGCCGTCCGCCTGCGAGCCTCGGTACCCCGGCGGCCGGCCGCGTACCCGAATCCCGCCGCGCCCCGGTGGCCAACCGCGCCCGCCAACCCGCCGCGCCCCACCGGCGAGCAGGCGCTCGCCATTCGCCGACCCCACCCCCTGATACGGGGCCAGGCGCCCCGCGCCCAAGCCCCCCACACTCACCGGCCGACCGGCCGCCCCGCCGCCCCGCCGCCCCGCCGCGCTGTTCCGGCCACCTCACCCCCACCCCGCTCCCCTTGCCACGCAAGGCCCCGTGTCCCGATCGCTAGATCGGCTGTCTCGAAGGGTTGGTTGCGACACCGTTCGGCGATCTCTTAGGGTGCGAAGGTAAGCCTTACCTAAGTGCTTGTGTTTCAGTGTGGTGCGGCTACTCCACGACGGCGTCCTCGGACGGGGGGCGTGCGAGGACCGGCACCTGGCAACCGGATCAGTGGGGTTCGACCATCATGCGTTCCAATCGCTTGCGCCTGCTCGCCGCGGCAGCCGCGCTTCTGACCCTCGCGGCCTGCGGCGGTCCCTCCTCGGACGACGACGCCAAGAAGGACACGAAGGAGGAGGCGGCGAGTTCGGCCTCCGCCGGCGGCGACGCCGACGCGGCCGACGGCGCGTTCCCGATCACCATCAAGCACGCCCTGGGCACCACGAAGATCCCGGCGAAGCCGAAGCGCGTGGCCACCGTCAACTGGGCCAACCACGAGGTGCCGCTGGCGCTGGGCGTCGTCCCCGTCGGCATGGCCAAGGCGGACTTCGGCGACGACGACGGCGACGGGGTGCTGCCCTGGGTGGAGAAGAAGCTGGACGACCTGGGCGCCAAGACCCCGGTGCTGTTCGACGAGAACGACGGCATCGACTTCGAGGCCGTCGCCGACACCCAGCCCGACGTCATCCTGGCCACCTACTCCGGGCTGACCAAGCAGGACTACGCCACCCTCAGCGAGATCGCCCCCGTGGTGGCCTACCCCGACGCCCCGTGGGCGACGCCGTGGCGGGAGATCATCCGGTCCAACAGCAAGGCCATCGGACTCGCGGGCAAGGGCGAGAAGCTGATCAAGGACCTGGAGGGGCGGATCGACACCACCGTCGCCAGGTATCCGCAGCTCAAGGGCAAGTCCGCGATGTTCATGACGCACGTCGACCCCAGTGACGTCAGCGAGGTCGGTTTCTACACCGCGCACGACACCCGCACCCTGTTCTTCGAGGACCTGGGCCTGAAGATCCCGGACAGTGTCGCCACGGCGTCCAAGGGCACCGACAAGTTCGCGCTCACCCGCAGCGCCGAGCAGATCGACGCGTTCAACGACGTGGACATCGTCACCGGCTACGGCGATGACAAGGGCGACCTGGCCAGGACGCTGCGCGAGGACCCGCTGGTCTCCAAGCTGCCCGCGATCAAGCGCGACTCGATGTACCTGCTGCCCGGCAGCTCGCCGCTGGCCACCGCCGCCAACCCGACGCCGCTGTCGATCGACTGGGTGCTCGACGACTACGTCGCCGCGCTCGCCAAGGCCGCGGACAAGGTCACGTGACACCGACCGACACTCGCCCCGCGCCGGACACCGCCCCCCGGCGGCGTCCGGCGCGGGCGCGCGTCCGGTGGCTGCTGGTCACGGTGTGCGTGCTGGCCGCCCTCGCGCTCGCCTCGGTCGCCTTCGGCTCGCGGACGGTCGGCTGGTCGGAGGTGTGGGCCGGACTCGGGGGCGCGGACGAGACCCTGGGCCAGGCGGCCGTCGCCAGGCGCGTCCCGCGCACCCTCCTCGCGCTCCTGGTCGGCGCGGCCCTCGGGCTGGCCGGCGCCGTCATGCAGGGCGTGACCCGCAACCCGCTGGCCGACCCGGGCATCCTCGGCGTCAACACGGGCGCCTCGCTGGCCGTGGTCACCGCCGTCGCCTACTTCGGGCTCTCCTCGCCGACCGGTTACATCTGGGTCGCGATGGCCGGCGCCGCGCTCGCCGCCACCTTCGTCTACGCCGTCGGCACCCTCGGCCGTGGCGGCGCCACCCCCCTCAAGCTGGCCCTGTCCGGCGCCGCGACCTCGGCCGCGTTCGCCTCGCTGGTCACCGCCGTGCTGCTGCCCCGCAACGATGTCGCCGGCAGCTTCCGGCTGTGGCAGATCGGCGGCATCGGCGGCGCCTCGTACGAACGCATCGGGCAGGTCCTGCCCTTCCTGGCGGCCGGCTTCGCACTCTGCCTGCTCTCGGCCAAGGCCCTGAACTCGCTGGCTCTCGGCGAGGAGTTGGCGGCCGGGCTGGGTGAGCGGGTCGCGCTGGCCCGGGGCGTGGCCGCGCTGGGCGCGGTCGTGCTGTGCGGCGCCGCGACCGCCGTCGCCGGCCCCATCGGCTTCGTCGGCCTGGTCGTCCCGCACGCCTGCCGGCTGCTGGTCGGCGTGGACCACCGCTGGCTGCTGCCGTTCTCCGCGCTGCTGGGCGCGGCGCTGCTGACCGCCGCCGACGTGGTCGGCCGGGTCGTGGCCCGGCCCGCGGAGATCGATGTGGGCATCGTGACGGCGCTGATCGGCGCCCCCTTCTTCATCTCGATCGTCCGTCGGCAGAAGGTGCGTGCCCTGTGAACGCCGACCCCCTGGCGAAGGCCAGCCCCCTTCCCGCGCCCCCGGCCGTCGCCGCCGTGGCCCGGGGTCGGGCCCGGCGGGCGCTGCGCCGCCGCGTGGTCGCCGCGCTGCTGGCCGTCCTGGTGGCGCTCGCGTTCGTCGGCTCGCTGATGTACGGGCAGACCGACTACCCGCTGCACGACGTGATCCGGGTGGCGTTCGGCGAGCGGGTGCCCGGGGCGTCGTTCACGGTCGGGCGGTTGCGGCTGCCGCGCGCCGCGCTCGCCGTCGTCGCCGGCTTCAGCTTCGGGCTGGCCGGCGTCACCTTCCAGACCATGCTCCGCAACCCGCTGGCCAGCCCCGACGTCATCGGCATCAGCTCGGGCGCGAGCGCGGCGGCGGCCGTCGCCATCGTCATGTTCTCGCTGGGCGAGACCCGGGTCTCCGCCCTGGCGATCGCCGCCGCCCTGGCCGTCGCGCTGCTCGTCTACACGCTGGCGTTCCAGGACGGCGTGGTCGGCACCCGGCTGATCCTCATCGGCATCGGCATCGCCGCGATGCTCGACAGCGTCGTCGCCTACGTCCTCTCGCAGGCCGCGGAATGGGACCTCCAGGAGGCCATGCGCTGGCTGACCGGCAGCCTCAACGGCACCACCTGGGACCAGACCAGGCCCGCCGCGCTGGCCCTCGCGGTGCTCGGCCCGGTCCTGTTCGCCCGAGCGCGCGACCTGTCGGCGCTGAGCCTGGGCGAGGACACCGCCGCCGCGCTCGGCGTACGCGTCGAACGCACCCGGATCACCGTGATCGTCGCCGCCGTCGGCCTCATCGCGTTCGCCACGGCCGCGGCCGGGCCCATCGCGTTCGCCACGGCCGCGGCCGGGCCCATCGCGTTCGTCGCCTTCCTCTCCGGGCCCATCGCCGCGCGGATCACCGGACCCGGCGGCTCACTCCTGCTGCCCGCCGGCCTGGTCGGCGCGCTGCTGGTGCTGGTCGCCGACTTCACCGGCCAGTACGCCTTCGACACCCGCTACCCGGTGGGCGTCGTCACCGGCGTACTCGGCGCGCCCTACCTCGTCTACCTGATCATCCGTACCAATCGGGCCGGAGGCTCGCTGTGACCCAGGACCACACCCTGGCCGCCGAACGACTCACCCTCGGCTACGGCGACCGCACCGTCGTGCACGCCCTCGACCTGACCGTCCCACCTGGCCGGATCACCGCGATCGTCGGGGCCAACGCCTGCGGCAAGTCCACGCTCCTGCGGTCCATGTCCCGCCTGTTGTCGCCGCGCGGGGGCCGTGTCGTCCTGGACGGCAGACAGGTGCACCGGCTGCCTGCCAAGGAACTGGCGCGCACGCTCGGCCTGTTGCCACAGTCGCCGGTGGCGCCCGAGGGGATCACCGTCGCCGACCTCGTGGGCCGCGGGCGCCACCCGCACCAGCGGGTCTTCTCCCGCTGGAACGCCGAGGACGACGCGGCCGTGGCGGCGGCCCTGACGGCGACCGACACCACGGAGCTGGCCGACCGCGCCGTGGACGAGCTCTCCGGCGGCCAACGGCAGCGCGTGTGGATCGCGATGGCCCTCGCCCAGCGGACCGACATCCTCATGCTGGACGAGCCCACCACCTACCTCGACGCCAGCCACCAGGTCGAGGTCCTGGACCTGCTGACCGACCTCAACCACGCGCGCGGCACGACCGTCGTCATGGTCCTGCACGATCTCAACCTCGCCGCCCGGTACGCCGACTACGTCGTCGCCCTCGCGAACGGCCGGCTCCACGCGGCCGGCCCGCCGCACGAGGTCCTGACCGAGGAGACCGTACGCGCGGTGTTCGGCCTGAACAGCCGCATCATCGAGGACCCCGTCTCCGGCCGCCCCCTCATGCTCCCCATCGGCCGCCACGGCACGCGCGCGCCGGACGCCCGACCCCCACGCGAGACCAACCCGACGGCGACCCCCGCCCCCGCGCCCGCACCGGAGAGTGAGGGCGGGTCCGCGTCGGAGGGGGCCGCCGACGGTACGGCGACCCCCGCCCCCGCGCCGGAGGACGGGACTGAGGCCGGGCCCGTCCCGGCGCCCGGGGCCGTACCCGATTCGGCCTCCGCGACCACGTCGCCCTGAGGCCAGGCCCGTACGGGACGAGGTGGCGGGGCCAGCGCCCCGTACGGACCACGGCGGGGCGCGTCCCACCTCCGCCGTACGCCCCACCCGTCCACCGCAGGCCGTCGCGGCCGGCCACCCCACCCGAGCCAGCCACCACTCACCCCGCGGAGCCGGCCGCCAGCCACCACCCACCCCGCGAAGCCACCACCACTCACCCCGGGGAGCCGGCCGCCAGCCACCACTCACCCCGCGAAGCCACCACCACCCACCCCGCGAAGCCAGCCACCAGCCACCCAGAGCCAGCCACCACCGGGAGACGCCTTGCCTCACAGGACCGACGCCACGGCCACGGAGCACCGCACGCCCTCGTCCAACGAACCGGGACCGGCGATGACCACGCGGCGCGCCGGTGGGGCCGGCGGCCGGCCGGGGCACGTCGCCCTGCCCGCGCACGCGCACGCGGAGCTGCGGGAGTTGCTGGGGGAGCCGCACCCGATCGTCATCGACAAGGTGCATGCCCGTCTCGACGAGGACGACCTGGCCTTCGTCGCCCGCTCCCCGTTCTGCCTGCTGTCCACGGCGGACGCGCACGGCGCGTGCGACGCCTCCCCGCGCGGCGGCGCCCCCGGCTTCACGCACGTCCTCGACCCCGGCACGCTGGTCCTGCCGGAACGCCCCGGCAACCGGCGCGGCGACAGCCTGCACAACATCCTCGACAACCCGCACGCCGGACTGCTCTACCTGCTGCCCGGCAGCCGCGACATCCTGCGCGTCAACGGCCGCGCCCGCGTCCTCACCGACGCGCCCTGCTTCGACGCGCTGACGACCGACGGCCAACGCCCCCGCCTGGCCGTCCAGATCGACATCGTCGAGGTCTACCGACACTGCCCCCAGTCCCTCAACCGCTCCGCACTCTGGACCAACCCACCCCAGTCCATCCCGCACCCCTGACCACACGCCCACACCCCAGCTCACACCCCCACCCCCCACCCCCAACCCCCGTGCACCGCCCGCCCGAAGCCCACGGCCTCTCGCCCACGTCCCAGCCCGACGCCCGACGCCCGACGCCCGACGCCCGACGCCCGGCGCCTGGCGTCCCGGGCCCGGCGTACGGCGGACGGGTGCCCGCTCCCCTGCCAGGTGGGGCGTGGGTGGCCGGCTGAAACCTCTGGTGGCGGTGGTGACTGAGGGACCATAGGGGCGAGAGTGCCGCATTGTCGTGCTATGTGGCAGGCTGGCGGCACGGTTGTCGGGGAGTGACGGTGGAGGCGGGGAGCATGCCGGAGCTGGGCAAGGGTGGGAACACGGCGGTCGCGTCGGGACGGCTCGTCGCCGAGCTGCGCGCGGTGGGTGACGTGGTGGACCTGAGCGCGTTGCTGGTCGGCGCGGACGGCAGGGTCCGCTCCGACGACGACATGGTCTTCTACAACCAGCCGTCGGCCGAGTCCGACGCGGTAGGCCACGTCGCCGCCGACGCCTCGGGGCCCGAGCGGATCGAGGTGGACCCGGCCGCCCTGCCCGCCGACGTGGACCGGGTGGTGTTGGTGGGGAGTTGCGACCCCGACGACGTCAGCCGCACCTTCCGTGGGGTCAAGGAGGTCGTCATCCGGGTCGAGCAACCCGGCGCCGAGGCCATCCGCTTCCACCAGCCCGACCTGACCGACGGCGAGCGCGCCGTACTCCTGGCGGAGTTCTACCGCCGGGGCCCGCTCTGGAAGTTCCGCGCCATCGGCCAGGGTTACGCGAGCGGCCTCGCCGGCCTCGCCACCGACTACGGCATCGACGTGGCGGAGGAGCCCGAGACCGACAGCGCCGACGCGCCCGCCGCGACCCCCGCGCCGAGCCCGGCCGGCCAGGCACCTCCCGCGCCCGCCGCCACGCCGGCTCCCGCCGCGCCCCGCGCCAACCTGCTCAAGCCCCCGCTCGGCACCGTCAGTCTGCAAAAGGGCGGGCGTGCCGCGATCGACCTGGACAAGCACGACCGCGAACTCGTCTTCGAGGCCACGCTGGAGTGGGACGGCGGCAGCGAGCAGCGCCGCCAGCAGGGCGCCGACCTCGACCTGTACGCCCTGTTCGTACCGGCCGGCAAGGCGCTGCGCGGCGCCACCGCACCCGGCACCCTCGTCAAGGCGGGACACAAGCCCCAGGGCGAGCCGCTGGTCCCGTCGGGCGCGGCGGAACCGGAAAAGGGCGGCAAGGGTGGCAAGGGTGGCAAGGGTGGCAAGGGCAAGAAGAGCAAGGCCAGGAACGTCGTCTACTACAAGCACCTCGGTTCGCTGACCAGCGCCCCGTACATCCGGCTCGACGGTGACGCGCGCGCCCCCGGCCGCGAGTCGGTGCGCATCGTGCGGCCCGACGAGCAGGGGTACGTCCTGCTGTGCGCGTACTCCGCCCTCAGCAACGGGTACGGCTCCTTCCGCAGCTTCGGCGCCAAGGTCGTCATCACCGACGGGCGCGGCTCCACGGTCACCGTCCCCCTCTTCGAGAACGCCAGGACCCGGTACTGGGTCGCCATCGCCCTCGTGGACTTCGGCGCCCCCGACGGGGCGGCCATCCAGCACGTCGAGGCGTACAGCGCGCGTATGACCGAGCGGCGGCCGGTCCTGCACCTCGACGGGGCCATCGAGATGAACGGCGGCCCGGTGGAGTTCAAGCGCCACTGAGCACCCGCCGGGAGGGAGAGCCGTGGACGGGGTGAGCGACGAGGCGGGGAGCGCCGGCGGCGCGCTGGCCGACGGCGTCTCGTGGCGGGAGGCGGCGCTCGCGGTGGCGGGGTGCTGGGCGCTGTGTGCCGTCGGGTACGTCGTCCTGTGGGCTCTGGACGAGCCGACGCTGTCGGTCGCGCCGCTGCTCGGCTGGCCACTCGCCCGGTGGTTCTGGACGCGCCACCGGTACTGGGGGCCCGGCGTCGCGGCGACCGTCGTCGGCTGCCTGACGGTGTTCGCGCTCCTCGACGGCCTGCGCCGGCACCTGGCGCGCCTGACCGCCGAGACCCTGGCCATCGGACTCGCCGCCCTGGCCGCCCTGCTGGTCTTCACGCTCGCCTCCCGGCTCCGCCGGCACGCCCGGCGTCCCCGCCTCCCCGTCCGGTGACCGCGCGGGGCGCGTGTCGGGGTGGTCCGGCACGCGCCCGCGACCGTCGGTGGCCTCAGACCCGGTCGGCGGCGATCAACAGGTACTGGAAACTGCCGTTCCGGTACGCGTCGAGGAACGTGCCCTCGATGCCCGTGGCCAGCGCGGACCTGGCGCGCAGCTCCCAGTACGGAATGGTCGCCTCGGTCAGGTCCACCACGCTGACGGGCACCAACCGGTGGCGCGCCAGCTCCCGGAAGTAGGCGGAGCGAGGGTGGATGTCGCAGATGTAGTGGGCGTTGATCGTCGAGACCTCCCGCGAGGGCAGCCCGTACGTGTCGTTGTAGCAGCCGGTGATGGTGACGTACCGGCCCCCGCGCGGCAGCAGCCGGGCGTACTCGGCGAACAGCAGCGACAGTTCGACGTACATCGTGGACTCGTTGTTCCAGATGGCGCGGAACGAGCCGGTCTCGAAGCCGGTGTCGAGCATGTTCCTGACGTGGAAGCGCACGCTGTCGGCCACGCCGTGCAGGTCGGCCTGCGCGGTGGCGAAGTCCACCTGGGTCTCGGAGATGGAGATCCCCTCGACGCGGCAGCCGAAGCGCCGGTTGGCGACCAGACTGCCGCCGCCCCGTCCGCACCCGGAGTCGAGCAGCCGGTCCTCCGCGGTGATGCCGCCCAGATGGTCGGCGAGCAGGTCGGCCTGTGCGGACTCCAGGCGGTGCAGCTCGGCGGTCACCCGCTCGTCACGGGTCTCCTCGGCCCCCTTGAGGACCGACCAGTCGACCTCCCCGATGCCGTAGTGGTGGTGGTAGAAGCCGTCGACCTCGCCCAGTCGGAGGTTGACGGGATTGCGCTCACGGTTCCAGTACGCGGCGACGGACCGCTGGTAGGGGCTGCCGGCCAGGGGCGCCGCCGCGTTCGTGCGGTGCGCTGTGGTGGTCATGCGGTTGTCTTCTCTCTCACCAGTAGTGGGGCAGGGAGTAGCGGTAGGTGTTGGTGTGGTGCCATGCGTGGTTGCCGGCCACCCAGGCGGCGAGCCCGGCGGTGTAGCGGGCCAGGAGCGGGTTCCCGGCGGCCAGGGCGGCGGCCTCGTCCTCGAAGGCGCGCATGATCTCGTTGTGGATGTCGACGGCCTTCAGATACGCCTCCCGCAGGCCACGGCCGTCCTCGGCGGCGATCACCACCGGGAGGTTCAGGTGGTGCCTGTCGAGCGCCATCTCCTTGGTGAAGGAGTACAGGTCGTTGACGAGCGTGGTGGCGTTGCAGGCCAGCGCGGTCACCCGCTGCGTCTCGGGGCGGGCGTACAGCGGCTCGGGCACCTCGTAGCCCTCCACCGCGTCCACGATCGACAGACAGGGCCGGAAGTTGTTGAACTGCCGCATCACCAGGTACTTCCACACCTCGGGCGTGGTGTGGGTCTGCGCCCACGCGCCCTCGGCGAGATACCCCAGGTGGAGGCGTGCCACGTCGTGGACGAAGCGGGTGACCTGGCTGGGGCTGGCGATCCGCGCGTAGGCACGGATGGCGTCGGCGTAGGAGCGCAGCGGGGCGTCCTCGCCCAGCCCCTGCCGCCACCGCTCCTGGTAGCCGCTCGCGGTGTGCAGCGGGTCCAGGGCGCTCTGGGCGATCAGGAGCCGACCGCCCAGTCCGACGGGCGAGCCGCCGTAGTCCTCGCAGTAGCAGTCGTCCACGACGTTCTCCGCGACCAGCAGCTTGCCGGCGACCACGAGACGTTCCAGGTCCGCGGCGCCCGGGTGTTGCAGCGTGACCGCCCGGCCGACCTGGAACCCGGCGAAGTCGCCCGCCCACTCGGGCGGGAACAGGTCCAGCTCGTGCGCCCAGACGTCGAGTCTGCGGTCCACCTCGGCGACCGTGGCCGGGTCGGCCGGCACCGCGGGCCGGTGGTACAGGCCGGGGATCGGGTCGCCGGCGCGCGGCCGGCCCCCGACCGGTGGCCTCGGGCCTCGCGCGCCCGCTCGGTCCGCCCCCTGGGTGGGACGCGCCGGGGCGTCGTCCACAGGCTGGGGAGGAACGGGGGCCGTCGGTACGGCGGCCACCGGCCGGGGGAGGAGGGCGCGGGCGGCGGAGGTGCCGAGGCCGGTCGGGCCGCGCCCCCGCCACGCCGCCGTCGGCGGCTCGGTCGACCCCGCCACCCCGGCCGGCTTCGGGGAGCCCACCGACGCCGGGGGGCTGGGCACCCGTGGGGCGTCCGCCGGCTCCGGGGCGGCTGGCAGCGGCTTCGGCGGCCCGGCCGGTCCCGGTGGCTTCGCCGGCTCCGGTGCCCTGGGCCCGGTGGTGAGCGGGAACCACGCCCCGTGCCGGCTCACCGCGGCCGGGGCGGTGACCGTCGGGTCCGCGGTCTCGTGCGGGGCGAGCGCGGACGTGTCAGGCAGGGGTGACACCGGTGCGGCCCTCCTCTACGCGTCGTGCCGGGGGCTCAGCCACGGGGGCGTACCTCGACGTTCTCGAGAACGCCGATCGCGTCGGGGACGAGCACGGCGGCGGAGTAGTAGGTGCTGACGAGGTAGGAGATGATCGCCTTGTCGTCGATGCCCATGAACCGGACGTTGAGGCCGGGCTCGACCTCGTCGGGCAGGCCGGTCTGGTAGAGGCCGACGACGCCCTCGTTGTCCTCCCCGGGGCGGATGGCGAGGATCGAGGAGGTCTGGTCGTCCGAGACGGGGATCTTGCCGCACGGCAGGAGCGGCACGCCTCGCCAGGCGGGGATGTGGTGCCCGTCGACGTCGACGCTGCCGAAGTAGATGCCCCGCTTGTTGCACTCCTTGCCGAACGCGGCGATGGCGCGCGGGTGGGCGAAGAGGTACCGGGTCCCACGGCGCATGCTCAGCAGGTCGTCGAGGTCGTCCGGGGTGGGCGGGCCGGAGTGGGTGGGGATGCGCTGGTTGAAGTCGGTGTTGTGGAGTAGCCCGAACTCGGGGTTGTTGACCAGCTCCTTCTCCTGGCGCTCGCGCAGCGCCTGGATGGTCAGCCGTAACTGCTGCTGCGTCTGGTTCATCGGCTGGTTGTAGAGGTCGGCGACGCGGGAGTGCACCTTGAGTACCGTCTGCGCCACGCTCAACTCGTACTCGCGCGGAGCCAGTTCGTAGTCCACGAAGGTGCCCGGCAGCAGCGGCTCGCCCTGGTGGCTGGAGAGGAAGTCGATCTCGGCCTCGCCGGCCCGGTTGGTCGGCCGCTGGCCGTCCGCGCCGCGCTGGTCGACGTGCGCGCGCAGGGCCTCGTGCTGGCCGGCGACCGTCGCGTACGCGCTGTGCGACAGCGCCAGGACCGTCGTCGCCGTCACCGCGCGGACCGTGGCGTCCCAGCTGTCGTCGGCGCCCGCCAGGACGTTGCCGCCGAAGCTGTCGCCGTCCGACAGTCGGCCCACGACCGTCTCGCCGTCGTACTTCGCGGGCCTGATCCGCTCCACCTTGCCGTGCGCGATCAGGTACACGTGGTCGGCGCGGCGGCCCTCCGCCACGATGACCTGGCCGGGCTCGAACTCCCGCTGGGTGAAGGCGGCGGCCAGCGCGACGAGGGCCGCGCGGTCGTCGAAGCCGTGCAGCAGGGGCAGTTCGCCCAGCTCCTCGGGGACGACGGTGATCGTCGAACCGCTCTTGACGAACGACACCTTGCCGTCGCCGACGGTGAACGACAGGCGGCGGTTCACCCGGTAGGTTCCGCCGGGCACGTTGACCCAGGGCAGCTTGCGCAGCAGCCACCGGGAGCTGATCCCCTGCATCTGGGGCTCGGTCTTGGTGGTGGTCGCGAGGTTGCGCGCCGCCTGGGTGGCGAGGCTGAGCTGTTCCTGTTCCCGCGCTCGGCCGGGGGGTTGCCCGGCCACCGCCGGGTCCGTCTCGATCGTCATGACCTGACCTCTCGCTTCACGAAAAGGGCCGTCTCGGACGCGCCACGCGATCAAGCTCGGGCCAACGCTTCATCACGTTACGCATTCGTTGGCAACACACTGTGACAGCTTGAGGGTCAGGTGCGGCACCCCCTTCGGATGCACGCGCTTCCCTCCGCGCCCCATGGCGGCTCCGAGGCGCTCCCCTCGAAAGCCGCGCGCGGGCGGTCGGGGAGCGGGCGAGCGCGGTGCCCCGCGCGGGCGACCGGACGGGCGGCCAGACGTGTGCGGAGTGTCGCCGGGCGTGCGAAACGCGCAGCGTACGGGGGGTGGGCCGGCCCTCGGCGAGCGACGGCCCGGCCTCGGACGCCCGTCACGCGCGCCCTCGGACCCCGGCCCACCAGCCCGATATCCACCCGGCGAACCCCCGCGCGCCCCGGCCTCGATGGCGGGTCGGCGCGGCGCGTCACACCCCGCGACACCACCTTTTACGATGAGCTGCCCGCGCGAGCTGACCGTAACGGTGAGTAGCCGGCTGGTCGGGCGCGCCCCCCGTCCGGGGCGACCGCGCGCGACACGGCGTACCCGACGACCCCACGCCGCGACCGGCCCGCACCGGACCCCACGCGACCTCCCCGACGCGGCAGCCGCACACGCCACGGGGCACACCCTGTGCACCACGACCCCGGCGTCCGCCCACCGTGCCCGCCCCCCGGTCCCGCGCCGCGCGCACGTCCCACCGCCACCATCGCCCCCGCGCCCATGCCCACGTCCGCGCCCACCCGACGCGACGGCCCGCGCTCGCCGGCACCCCCCCCCGCCCACACCCGCCCCGCCGCGCGGGCCCGCCACCCCGCCGCCCAAGCCCTGGCCCTCGCCAACGCCCATGCCTGGCCCTCGCCAACGCCCAAGCGCCCGCCACCGCCCGTGTACGCCGCCGGCACCCCGCGCCGGCGGCGTACACGGAGGGGCCGCCGCCCCGAGAGGCCGCGCCCCGGCCCTCGCCCCGAGGCGACTACCCCGGCCGCCCCCCGAGCGGCCACCACCTCAGGACGGCTACCCGGCGGCGCCGTTACCGGGTGGCGCCCGCCTCGGTGATCAGTTCCAGCACGGCGGACAGGCCGCCGTCGGACAGGGCGCGGCGTTGTCGGTCGGCGCCGGTGCCGTCCGCGAGGAGCCGGTGGGCCCAGGCGGTGACCTCGTACGCGTCGCCGGCCGCCGCCAGCGCGGGTGCCACGTGGTCCAGCAGCTCGCGTACGACCTCGCCCGCGCGCCGGCGCCGCCCCAGTGGGTCGAGGAGATCGCCACTCAGCCCGTGTCGGGCGGCCTGCCAGGTGGCCAGCCGCACCATCTCCGGGCCCGCCTCCGCCAGCGGCGCCCGTGTGTCCGCCTCGGCCACGGCGGTGTTGACCAGCGCGCGCACCAGGCCCGCGAACATCGCCGCGTCGTCCGCGCGGAGCTGGACGTCCAGGGAGCGCACCTCGACCGTCGGATACCGCTCGGACAGCCGCACCTGCCAGTAGATCTGTCCCGCGTCGCTGATGACACCGGTGTCCAGGAGCCGTCGTAGGCGGGCGTCGTAGTCCCGTTCGTCGGCGAAGTGCGGGGGCATGCCGCTGACGCCCCAGCGGCCGAAGACGACGGTGCGCCAACTGGCGAACCCGGTGTCCCCGCCCTGCCACAGCGGCGAGTTCGCCGCCATGGCGATCAGCGTGGGCAGCCGCACCCGGAGACGGTTGAGCACGGCGACGCCCACCCGCCGGCTGGGCACCGCGACATGGACGTGCATGCCGTTGACGAGCTGCTCCGCCACCAGTTGCGGGGCCTGCCGCTGGATGGCCTGGTAGCGGGCGTCGTCGGTCACCGGCACCGGCAGGTCCTCCGGGAACGGCGGGGTGCCGCTGGCCATGAGGCGACTGCCGTGCGGGTGCGCCGCCCGCGCGACGGCGCTCCGTAATCGCCGGAGGTGCTCCCCGGCCTCGGACACGGTGTGGCACACCGGCGTGGCGACCTCGACCTGCGCCTGCAACAGCTCCGACTGCACCTCGCGCGCGGCGACCAGTGGCTCCAACTCCGCCGTCGCCAGCACCGCTTTCACATGCGGAGCCGTACGCCCGGTCATCCGATCGACCAACAGGTACTCCTCTTCCACGCCAAGGGTCACCATCGCTCGCCCTCCCGTTCGCACCGCGCACCTCCGCCGCACCAGACGGTCCGGTGCGCTCCAGCCGGTCGCCTCGTGGTCGCCCCGGCGCCGCCCGTCTGCGGGCCCTGTCGCGCGGTCGCAAATCTAGGTGGCCGGCGATAGTCCGGATACGGTGCCGTCCATGACCGACATGGCCTTTTGTGCCGTCTTGCCGAACGGCGCGACCACCGGTCTCCCGGGCCCCCGCGACGTCATCGCTCCCCACCCACCACACGGCCGGCAGCCCCACCACCTGCCACCCAACACCCCCACGCGGACCGCCGGGTCGGCGCCGCCCGCCCAGCCCGCCGGGAGCCCCTCGGGGTCGGGCGCGCCCTCGCGACACCCCCGCTCCTGACCGGAACTCGGCCCCCCGCGTCCGCCCCGCCGCCGCGTCCGTCCGGGGGTTACGCCTCCCTCGCCTCCGCGAGCGCCCGGTTGATGAGAGCGGCGGCTGCCGGGAGGGGCGCGCTACCTCCCCGGGCGGTGGCCCGTGATCGTCTCCCAGGTGTCCCACTGCTCCGCCAGCGCGGCCCGCGCCGTGGAGACGGTGGAGTCACTGTTCTCCGCCGCCGTCACCTCGCGCCGCCGCTCGCGGGCGGCCTCGATGTCCTGGGTCGCCCCGCGCGCCTCGGCCAGCTCGGCCTCCGCCCTCGCGATCCGCTCCGCGCGCCCCGTCTGGGCGGCCCGCGCCCGGACGGCGGCGTTCGCCGCGTCCAGCGCGAACTGGCGGACGTTCGGCTCGGGGTACTCGGCGTCCGGGTAGTCGACCTGGACCGTCGTACCGGACTCCGACGTGAGGGTCAGGCTCATCCCCGACGGTTCGTGGGCCGCCGTGCACGTGACGGTCAGGCCGACCAGGGGCAGGTCCGTGCTGGCGCCCCCGGCGGGGGTCCGGTGCCGACCCGTCGCGTCCAGCGGACCGTCCTCGTCGAAGACGCGCACCGCGTGCTCGTGTACGGCGATCCGGCCCAGGCCCGTGACCCGGCTGCCGGGCGTGTCCTGCCGCAGGCTCGCCACCAGCCGCTCGGCGGCGTCGACCGCGTCGCGGTAGGCGGACTCGGCCTGCTCGACGTCCCTGGCCGCCGCGTTCCGCCGCCCACGGCTGGCCCGCTCGGCCCTCCGCAACGTCCGCCGGCGGCTGGCCAGCGCGGCGCGTGGCCCCGCGTACTCCACGCTGAACATCGAGGCCCACGAGCCCGGGTAGCTCGACCACCGGTAGACGAGGAAGACGAGCACCCCCGCGATCGCCACGCAGCCCGTGCGCAGTGTCGTCACCCAGTCCATTCGTCCCCCTGCCCCGGACCGACGGAAACCGGGGTCGGCCGTAGGCGTTCCCCGAGTCGCCAACTACACCACCCCGTAAGGGTGTCAGGGGTGTGAACCGGTCGACCGGAACGCGACCGGAGCCGCCGCGCGGCGCCCGAGGGGGCGGGGGCGCCGGGGGGTGCTGCGGGGCGCCGGCGTCGTTCGCGGTGATCGGGGCGGAGTACGGCGGGGGCGGGGGAGGCTGGTGCGGCCGGGGGATGGCCGAGCGCTGGCCGGGGGGTGTCCCGGGCGCTCGACTCCGGTCGTGGTGCCGGGATTCGCCGGGCCGCCCCGGCGCCGGAGAGCTACTGTACGAACACGCCGCGCTACCCGGCGCGGTCGGTTGAGGAGGATTCCTGTGTCATCGCCCTGCGACCCCCGGTACGCGCCCGCCGGCGATGTGGGCTCCGCGCTGCTGGTGATCGACTCTCGACTGAAGAGCGTCTACGACGGCAGGACGGAGGCCGACGCCGAAGAGCGGGCACTGACCGACCAGTTCACCGACTCCCTGGAGCCGGCGGAGGCCAAGGCCGTGCTGGACGGCACGTGCACGCTCATCTACATGTACGTGAGATGGCTGCGGGCCGCGTACGAGGACCACGACAAGGACGTCATCGAGTACGTGCTGCCCAACCTGGTGGCCACGATGCGCATGATGACCGGCAGCGTCCGCCCGGAGGCCATCCCCACCATGGCCGGCCTGGTCGTCGCGGCGGGCTCCGATCTGAGCCCGAGCCTGTGGCGCGAGCAGTACGGCCAGTGGACCGAGGCCGAGATGACGCCGCTGGAGGTCACCGCCTTCCTGCTCGCGGAGCACATCAACCGCATCACCGAGGACCGCGAGTTCGCCACCCGCCTGGTCGCCGAGGCCCTGCTCAGGGCGGACGAGGACTGAGCCCGCGCGGCCGACGCGACAGCCCACCCACCACCCGTCCCACCACCGACGGCACCCCTCAACCCCCCACCCCGCGAACCCACTCCGCGCCAGCCAGACGACAACCAGCCCGCCAGCCAGCCCGCCGCGGAGGCCAGCCACCCACCCGCGCGGCAGCGCGACCACAGCCGCCCGGCCGGCCCCCTCCCCGCGCGACGCCCCCTCCCGCGGGGGCCAACCCGCGCCCCGCGAAAGCCAGTCCCCTCCCCGCGGCAGCCAGCCCCCCTCCCGCGGGAGCCAACCCGCGCCCCGCGACAGCCCGCCCCCTCGCGCGACAGCCCGCCCCCACGGCTCGGCCAGCCCCCACGGCTCGGCCCGTCGCCCAGGCGAGCAGCACGCCCCCGCCCCGCCGGGGCCACCGTTCAGCCCGTGGCCAGGGACTCCATCGCCGACCGTGCCAGGTCCCGCGCCAGCACGCACGGCCTGAGTTTCCTGGCGTCGTCGCCCTTGACGACGAGGGCCGCCCGTTCCGTGCCCTGCTTGCGGTCCAGGCCCGTGTAGGGGCGGTGCACCACCTCGACGCGGCAGGTGCCGGAGCCCGCGCTGTTCGGGATGACGACCGCCTGCCGGCCGTCGACCTTGGTCCGTTCGGTCTCGTCCCCGCTCGGTATCCGGCCCTGCTCGAACTGGAGGTCCACCTCCACGTCGCCGGTGGTGGACTGCCACTGACAGGACCAGTCGCCGAACCCGGCCTCCGGGTCGTGGGCGTCGACGCCGGGCACTTTGGCCAGCGCCGTCACGTCCAACAGGGTGCACGCGTCACGGTGCGCCAGCGACGCGTCGTCCAGCCTCTTCGCACGCCGTGGCACCTCCCCGTCGTTGAGGGTGGCGACCGCGATGCGGGTGGCGATGTCGGCGGTCTCGCACAGCCGCTGTCTGACCCGGTCGGGCTCGCGCGCCGCCACCGTGATCCGCAGGCTGCTCGCGCGGGCGCCGGTCACCGACAGGGCCCGCTCACACCGGTCGCGTTCGGGCGGGGGCTTGACCACGATGACCCGGCCCGTGGTGTGCCGCTCCCCGTCCTCCGGCAGGTCGTCGGCGTCCAGCTCGACCCTGACGTCCACCACGTCGTCCTGCCGCTCCAGCAGCAGGACGTCACAGCGGTTGAAGTTGCCCTGGTGCGGGTCGATGTCGGCGTCCTCGTAGGCGGGGAACGCCCTGGCGTCCAGCAGGGCACACGGGTTGGCCGTGCGGGGGTCGCCGATGAAGGCCGGGGCGCCGGAGGCCGTCCGGCCCGGCGCCGACGCGGCCCCCTCGTCGCGCCCCGTGCCCCCCTCGCCCCCGTCGTCGGCCAGCCCCGACAGCAGGACCGGTACGGCGATGGCCAACGCCGCCACGGCCGCCCCCGCCGCCACCACCCAGGGGCGTGGCCGCGGGGTGCGCGAGGGCCGGCCCGGCACCGATTGGGGCCGGGTCGAGGGCAGCGGGTCGCGGCGGGTGGGCAGGTCCAGCGGGAGGGTGGCGACGTCGTGCGCCCCGCCCGCGAGGCGGGTCAGCGCCTGGCGCGCGGCGGCGGCGGTGGGCCGGGCCCGCGGGTCGCTGTGCAACATGGCGGCGAGCAGGGGGCCCAGCGGTCCGGTCCGCGGGCCGACGGACTCCAGCTGAACCGCGTTGCCCGGGCCCCGTAGCGGCTCGGTCCCGGCGACCAGCCTGTGCAGGGTGGCGCCGAGCGAGAAGACGTCGGAGGCCCGCTCGGGCGCGCCCCGGAACGCCTCGGGTGCCGCGTAGGCGGGGGTGAGGCTGATCGGCCCGTTGGGGGTGATCGTCGCGCTGGAGTCCACCCGGTAGGCGGCGCCGAAGTCGGCCAGCTTGGCCTGGCGCGACTCGGTGATCACGATGTTGCCGGGCTTGACGTCGCAGTGCACCAGGCCCACGGAGTGCAACGCGGCCAGCGCGTCGGCGATCTGGGCACCGACGCCCGCCACGTGCTCGGGCGCGAGCTTGGCCGGTACGTCCAGGCTGCCGCCGCTCACGTACTCCATGACCAGCCAGAACGTGGCCCGCTTGCCGGGGCCGGTCTGGACGGCGTCGTAGAGGGTGACCACATGGGGGTGGTTGAACTTCGCCAACGCGCGCGCCTCGGCGTACAGCTCGCCGAACGCGGCCTGGTCGCCCTCGCCCGCCCGGCCGTGCTTGAGGACGACCTCGCGGTTGAGCTTGGTGTCCCGGGCGAACCAGACGGTGCCCTGACCACCCTCGATGGGACCGTGCGTCAGCCTGTACTTGCCCACCATTTCCCCCGGGCGCACAACGGCACTCCCCTCACCCAAGGTCGACAACGCCGCCGGTGTCGGAACGCGGACCGAATGTACTGCGTGCCGGTGTCGGCACTCTCCGTTTCTCCCGCATTCGCCGGGGCCGCGTGTCCACCCGTACGCGCCCACCTGTCTCGATCCGCCGAACGCCTGGCCGAAAGGACGACGAGCGACGGCACGGCGGAACGTCAAGTTCCCGTGTCAGACTGGGAGTTGACTTCGCCGGGGGCATCTCTTCGACGGCGGGGCCCGGTGCCTCGCGGGCCGTGGGGAGGGGTCCCGGCGCGACGGGTGGAGCATGGCCGGACCGCCTCGTTCGGGCGACAGGACGATCACAAGGAGACGGCGATGAGCGGCTTCGACAGCCTGGCGCGCGGCGTCCCGCCGGGGCGGCCCGGCACCCTGCACGCGCGGACGGTCAGCGGGGACCTCACCGCCCCGCCGCGCCCGGGCCTCACGGTGCGCTTCGGGCGCGGCGAGAAGCCGGGCACGGACCTCGGCGTCGGCGTGGACGACCGCCGGGTGAGTCGCCGGCACGGCGAGTTGACGTTCCACACGGGGGGCTGGTGGCTGCGGAACACCGGGCAGCAGCTCGTCCGGCTGCCCCGGGGCCGCATGATGCACAGCAGCTCCGAACCGATGCCGCTCGCCACCGGCTACACGCCCCTGTTCGTCCAGGGCTCGGGCCACCGCGAACACCTCGTCGAGCTGTACGTGTCCGACCACGACGACCAGGGACCGGTCTCCAGCCGCCGCGCGGACACCGTGCGGCCCACGCGCTGGCCGCTCAGCGACGACGAACGGCTGCTGCTGGTGGTGCTCGGCCAGCACTACCTGGAGTACGAGCCGGAGCCGCGCCCCCTCACCTACGGCCGGGCCGCCGAACAGCTGCGCTATCTGCGCCCGGCGGGAGGCTGGACCGCCCGCAGGATCGAGTACCGGGTGGAGGCCGTCCGCCGCCGCCTGCACCAGACCGGGTTCACGTACCCGCTGATGCACGACGACCCCGAGGAACGCCCCTCCGACAACAGCCTGTTGCACAACCTGCTCAGGGGGCTGGTGGCCTCGACCACGCTGGTGCCGCCGGACCTGGACCTGATGGACGACGACCTGGGCTGACCAGCCTGCCCGGCCGTCGTGGGGACCCCTCCCCACGGCCCCTTCGTACGGTCGCCCCGACACGCCGCGTGCCCCGGCCGCACCCCGGGCCGACCCGCGCGCCGGCGCCCCCGACGACGATGGAGGCCCACCCGTGATACCCCCCCGCACGTCACGCCCCAGCCCGAGCACGCGCCGCCGCGTGGCCCTGGCGTCCGCGCTGCCCGTCGCGGTGCTCACCGCGCTCCTCGCGCCGGCCCCGGTGCAGGCCGCCGCCGACCACACCGGTCCCGCCACCGGGGCCAGCACGCCGGGCGGCGGCGCCGAACTGCCCTCCGACGTGCTCGACCTCGGCGACTGGAAGCTGACGCTGCCCGTCGGCGGCGACGAGGCACCCACCGAGATCCGCCAGCCCGAGCTCGACGGCTACGCGCACGACCCCTACTTCACCGTCGCCGACTCCGGCCGGGCCGTGCGCTTCCGGGCCCCCGTCAACGGCGTCACCACCAGCGGTTCGAACTACCCGCGCGCCGAACTGCGGGAGATGCGGCGCGGCGGCGGCGACGAGATCGAGTGGTCGTCGACCTCCGGCCGCCACACCCTGACCGTCCGCGAGGCGTTCACCCACCTCCCGAAGGACAAGCCGCAGGTCGTCGGCGCCCAGGTGCACGCCGGTGACGACGACGCCTTCGTGATCCGCCTGGACGGCACGAAGCTCTACGTCACCAAGGGCGACACCTCCCGCTACCACCTGATCACCGACGACTACCGACTGGGCACGGTCTTCGAGGTGCGGTACGTGGTGGCCGACGGCAAGATCCGCGTGTACGTCAACGGCGAGCTGGAAACCACCATCGACCACGTCGACCCCACCAACTACTTCAAGACCGGCGCCTACACCCAGGCCAACTGCACCAACTCCACCCCGTGCGACGCGAGCAACTACGGCGAGGTCGAGGTCCACGACGTGCGGATCACCCACCGCCGCTGAGCCGCCCGGGCGACGAGCGGGCCGCGCGCCGGGCGAGCCTCGGCACCGCGCGGTGCGGCACGGCGGGGGAGACCGGCCGGTGGCCGCCACCCGCCCGCCGGCGCCCGGAGGTTCCCGACTCCTGTCCCGGGCCGGTCGGCCGGCCCGGGACAGGAGGGGTGGCCGGGCGACCCGGCAACCGACGTCCCCCGGCCCGCGCAACGGGCCGGGGGAC
>NZ_JBHVJC010000024.1:0-148061 GCF_042799315.1 Streptomyces sp. NPDC057702
TCCGTGGCCCCTGCCCCTCAGCTCCCAACCACTGCCCTGCGAGTGCGGGCTGGCCGGCGTCCCCCGCGGGCCCCTGCGGGCCCGCCCCGGCCGACACCTCGCGCCCGCGCTCGGCGCGCGCTCTCCCGCCGAACCGCCCCGGCCGATGCGGGCGGGGCATGCGTGCGGGCCGGGCGCGCGGTGTGCTCTCGGCCGTCGCGGCGCCCGGCCCGTGGTCCGTGGCGACGGCGCTCGTGCGCGGCGCCGTCGTGGAGTCGGTGGCGCCTAGGCCAACCGGGCCACGCCGATCGGGCAGGAGACGCCCGTGCCGCCGATGCCGCAGTAGCCGTTGGGGATCTTGTCGAGGTACTGCTGGTGGTAGTCCTCGGCCGGGTAGAACGGGCCGGCGACCAGGATCTCGGTGGTGATCTCGCCGTATCCGGCCTCGGAGAGCACCGACTGG
Organism: Streptomyces sp. NPDC057702; assembly: GCF_042799315.1. Taxonomy (NCBI): domain Bacteria; kingdom Bacillati; phylum Actinomycetota; class Actinomycetes; order Kitasatosporales; family Streptomycetaceae; genus Streptomyces; species Streptomyces sp. NPDC057702. The sequence goes on from NZ_JBHVJC010000024.1 coordinate 443, forward strand.
TAGGTGTCGCGGGTGTCCAGCGCGGCGGACGCCTGCTCGTCGGAGTGGGCGTAGATCGCCGAGCGGTACTGCGTGCCCACGTCGTTGCCCTGGCGGTAGCCCTGGGTGGGGTCGTGGCCCTCCCAGAAGACCCGGAGCAGCTCCTCGTACGAGACCTTCGTGGGGTCGAAGACGACCCGCACGACCTCGGTGTGCCCGGTCATGCCGCTGCACACCTCCTCGTAGGTGGGGTTGACCGTCTGCCCGCCCTGGTAGCCGACGACCGTGGTCCACACGCCCGGCGTCTGCCAGAACTTGCGCTCGGCACCCCAGAAGCAGCCGAGCCCGAAGTCGGCGACGACCAGGCCCTCCGGGTAGGGGCCGAGCAGTGCGTTACCGAGCACCGTGTGGCGCTCGGGGACGGTGTACGGCCGCTCGGGACGGCCCTTAAGCGTCTCTTCGGCGGACGGGAGCTGGTTCTTGAAACGACTGAACAGCATGGTCTCTCCAGACGAGCGGACGATCGGCCAGTGACATAACGCCTCGCGCCCCGTATCCATTCCGTCGCACGGCGAGACGAGCGAACACGAAGCGGACACGGACGGACACGGAGACCGCGTGCGGACCGGGCGGCGGGGCACGGGGCACGGAGGCGGTGACGGGCGGGTGCGGCCGGCCACGGGGGTCGGTCGCGGGCGGGCGTGGCGGCGCCAGGCGCGGGCACGGGGCGCGTGTCGGCGTCGCGGCCGCCTACTGGGGCAGCGTAGCGGGCGTGCCGCCCGCGCCCTCCCAGCCGGTGACCGCCATCGCGCGGTAGCTGGCGTACGCCACGGCCGGGTCCGGGCCGTACGACCACGGGATCGCGCCGACGTGGCCGTCCACCAGCCGTAGCTGGACGATGGCCTCCGCGTACCGCTCCGCGCGGACCAGGAACCAGATCAGCAGATGGCGTACGTGCGGGGCCACCGGGTGGTCCGCCGGCGCCTGCCGCAGCGCGAACTGGGCGCCCTCGATGGCCTGGCTGACCACGACGCTCCGGTACAGGCCCTGCACCAGGTTGGCCTCCGGGAGGTGCTCGAAGACCGCGAACAGGGGCAGCGCGGGCAGCAGGCTCCGGTCCGGGGCCGTGCCGGCCGCCTGTCGCGCGAAGGCGTCCGCGAGGTCCTTGGAGCCGTGCCACTTCTCGCACCAGTAGTGCAGCGCGGCCAGGTGCGCGCCCATGTGCGCCGGGGACCGGTCGCGGACCTTGGCCCACAGCTCCTCGAAGTCCGCCTGCCGGTAGCCGAGGCCACGGGCGATGCCCAGCTCGACGAGGTAGGGGACGGGGTCGCCGGGGGCCAGCAGGGCAGCCTCCCCGCAGACCGTGCGCGCCTCCTCCAGGATCATCGTGAAGTCCTCGGAACCGGAGTCCCGCAGCGCCTGGCGCACCAGGAACTCCGCGTGCACCGCCGCGCCGCCCGGGTCCTTGGGCGCCTCGACCCGCCAGGTGCGCAGCCAGACACCGCCCTGCCCCGGCGTGCTCGCGAGCTCGTGCACGGCCGCCCCGGCCAGCGTCTGCACCCGCTGCCAGCGCAGCTCCGAGGTGGCGTCGGTGTGCGCGAGCAGCCGGGAGGCCGGCCGCCAGTCCTGGTCGCGCGCCACCTCGGCCAGCGTCTCGGCCAGCTCGTCGTCGCGCCCCGGCAGCCGTACGTCGAGCCGCTCCACGGGCAGGAAGCCGTACTCCCCGGGGTCGGTGGCCCGCTGGGCGCCGGCCACCGCGTCCCGGCCGCCGCGCCGTCGGCGCAGCATCGGCACGATCACCGCGCCGACCATGAGCAGGCCCATGAGGATGAACAGAAACTCCATGATGCTGTCCCGTGTGCTGTCGTGGGAGCCGCACCGAAACCGGCACGGCCCGTCGCGCTGTCCCGACCGCCGCCCGCGCCACGTCCCCGGGGAGCGTCCGGCGCCGTACGGGGCGTACGCCGGCGGCGCCCCGTGGGCGGCACGGACCCGCGAAACGGCCTTCGCCCTACAGCCTAAGCGCGCCGTTCACCCGCGCGGGCGGCGCGGGCCGGGTGGGGAGCACTACCCTCGGGCCCATGACTGACCAGCACCCTCACCAGCACACCTCCCAGAGCTTCGAGACGCTCGCCATCCACGCGGGGCAGGCCGCGGACCCGGCCACCGGCGCTGTCGTCCCGCCCATCTACCAGGTGTCCACCTACAAGCAGGACGGGGTGGGCGGGCTGCGCGGCGGCTACGAGTACAGCCGGTCCGCCAACCCGACCCGCACCGCGCTGGAGGAGAACCTGGCGGCGCTGGAGGGCGGCAGCCGGGGCCTGGCCTTCGCCTCCGGGCTCGCGGCCGAGGACACGCTGCTGCGCGCCCTGCTCGTGCCCGGTGACCACATCGTCATCCCGAACGACGCCTACGGCGGCACGTTCCGGCTGATCTCCAAGGTCATCGAGCGCTGGGGGGTGCAGTGGTCGGTCGCCGACACCTCCGCCCCGGAGTCGGTACGCGCCGAGATCCGCCCGAACACCAAGCTGATCTGGGTCGAGACCCCCACCAACCCGCTGCTCGGCATCACCGACATCGCGGTCATCGCCGACATCGCCCGCACCGCCGGCGTCCGGCTGGTCGTGGACAACACCTTCGCCAGCCCCTACCTCCAGCAGCCGCTGGCGCTCGGCGCCGACATCGTCGTCCACTCGACCACCAAGTACATGGGCGGCCACTCGGACGTCGTCGGCGGCGCGCTCGTCACCGCCGACAGCGGCCTGGGCGAGGAACTGGCGTACCACCAGAACGCGATGGGCGCGGTCGCCGGCCCGTTCGACGCCTGGCTGGTCATGCGCGGCACCAAGACGCTGGCCGTGCGCATGGACCGACACAGCGAGAACGCCACCCGGGTGGCCGAACTGCTCACCTCCCACCCGAAGGTCGCCCAGGTCTACTACCCGGGTCTGCCGGAGCACCCGGGGCACGAGATCGCGGCCAAGCAGATGCGTTCCTTCGGCGGCATGGTCTCCTTCCGCGCCGCCGGCGGCGAGCAGGCCGCGATCGACATCTGCGACCGGGCCGAGCTGTTCACCCTGGGCGAGTCGCTGGGCGGCGTCGAGTCGCTGATCGAGCACCCGGGCCGGATGACGCACGCCTCGGCGGCCGGTTCCGCCCTGGAGGTCCCCGCCGACCTGATCCGCCTCTCGGTGGGCATCGAGTCCGCCGACGACCTGATCGCGGACCTCAACCAGGCCCTGGGCTAACCCCTCCCGCGCGCCCGGCCCGCCCGGCCGATCGGCCGCCGCCCGGGCGCGCGACCGCCGGGAAGCGGACCGCCCCGTCGCCGCCCGCCCGCCGGGGCGACGGGGGCGTATGCCGGTGTGCTCCGGCGGCGTACGGGGCGCCGTGCGCGCGGCGTACGGGGCGCTGTCCGGCGGCGGTACGGGGCGGGGCTCCGACCGACGTAGGGGGCATCGTTCCGGCGGGCGCGGGCGCGGGCGCGGGCGCGGCGGTCGTGCGGGGCCGTCGTGGTGGGGCGTGGCGGAGCCGGCCCGCTGGTGTCGGTCGCGCCCCCCTTTCGGTGTCGGTGGCGCCCGGTGTGGGCTACCGGCCGTCGAAGGACGGGGTCGTCGAGCGGGGCGGGGTGGCCCACGGCTCGGTGACCGCCGCCCATACGGTGACGGCGAACAGCCCGGCCAGCAGCACGGTCCACACCACCAGGTACCCGACCTGTCGGCGGCGCAGCGCCCGTCGGCCGCGCGCCGCCGCCCGCGCGGCCAGGTCCCACGGCACCGGGGGCTGTGGTTGCGTCTCCAACAGATGCCGCACCTCGTCCTCCTTGCGGTCCCACCGGCTCACGGCGCCCACCCGCCGCCCGCGCTCCCGGTCGGCCGCGTGCCGCCGGTGGCGTCCGCGACACCCGTGCCGTCTGTGCCGTCCGTGGCGTTCGCGGTGGGAGCGCCGGGGTCGACGGCCCGAGGGTCGGGTTCGTGGTCGGGCCGCTGGTCGGGGGCGGGGGAGCGGGGCGTTGCGCGTACGGCCGCGACGGCGCGGGCGCAGATCGCGCGCACCCGGTCGGCGGGCAACCCGAGCGCCGCCGCGACCACCTCCTCGGCCACGCCCTCATGCAGCCGCAACACCAGTACCAGCCGCTCCTGCGGCGTCAGCGCGGCCAGCGGGCCGCGCGCGGGGGAGTCGGGGTGGCGGTGCCGCCAGGCCGTGTGCGCGAAGCGGGTGGCCAGTTCCTGACGGGTGCGCGCGTAGGGGTCCTCGCCTCGGAGTTGGTCCCACCGCGCGTACGTGTCCGCCAGCGCGGCCGTCAGCAGGCGTTCGGCCACGGCGCGGTCCTGGGGTGGCTCGGCCGTGAGCAGCGTGGCCGCGTGCAGCAGCCGACCGCCCGCGCCCGCGACGAACGCCTCGAACTCCCGGGCCCGGCGCGCGTCCCGCGCCGCTCGACGTCTGCCCACGATGCCTCCCGTGTTCGCGAGAACACGACCTCTTCAGGACACGCCAGCCGGGCCGCCCGGTCAAGGGCCCGGTGGCGACCCGGTGGGCTCCGTCGCGGGCCCGGCCGGCGCCGGTCGGGCGTAGCGGGGCACCGCGACCGGCCCCGCGCGGGTGGGAGGCGTACCCGTGGTGGCCGACGGGGACGGGTGGGAACGCCGGTGTGGGCGAGGTCTCTTCCGTGGTCGCTCGCATCGTGAGACAACGGCCAACAGGCGTCCGGCGAATGAGACCATGGCATATGCCAAGAGCATGGGCGCGGTCTTGTTGACCGAGGTGGTGACTCGTCGGCCGTGGCACGCGACCCCGGCGCGACGCGCTGCCCACCGTGCCGGGCGGCGCCGACGACGTACCGGCGCCGCGTGACCGGGCGTCGCCGTGCCGTACGAGCGGGCCCGGACGACCCGGGGAACCCGAACGAGGTGGGCGAGGCGCGGGCGGTACAGCCGAACGAGGGCCGGACGCGCGGTGGGGGCGGCGTGGGCGCGGCCGAGGCGTAGGCCGTCACGGTGCCGGCGCGCGGTCGAGCGTGGCCGGTGGTTCGCCGGGGGGCGCGGAGCGGAGGAGACCGGATGGCGGCTCCCCCGGTGGGGGTGCCGACGCACGCCGTACGACCCTCGGGGTGAGGTGGGCCGCAGGCCACGGACCCGAAGGTCAGGGCGTCGGTCGGTCCAAGCCCCGGCACTGGCCGGTACGCGGGCTGATCAGGAGGGCGTCGCCAACTGCGGTGCGGTGTGGATCACCGAGAGCGCGGCGTTGAAACGGGTCAACAGCGTGCAGAACTGGTCGCGTTCGTCCGTCGTCCAGTCCTCGGTCGCGATCGCCATCAACTCACGGCGGGACGAACGCACCTCTTCCAGGCGGGCCTTGCCGCGTGGCGAGAGTTGGAGGACGACGGCGCGGCCGTCCTCGGGGTGTGAGGTGCGCTTGACCATGCCGGTGTCGACGAGGGGCGCGACCTGTCGGGTGACGGTGGACGAGTCGATGCCCATGCTGAGCGCCAGCTTCTTGACGCCCATCTCTCCTTCCTGGTCAAGCCGGTTGAGTAGGAGATAGGCGGCGCGGTCCATCGAGTTGCGGGCCTGTCCGACGCCGCCGAGACGGGTCTGTTCCGCGCGTCGGGCGAAGACCGCCACCTGGTGTTGGAGAGAGTCGAGGACGCCGGTCTCCTCCGGCGCTGGCCCGGGGGTTGTCCCCCGGGCCGCAGTCGCAGTCGTCATGTCCGAATGGGTGGGCATGGCCTGGGGCTCACTTCGTGCGGTGGTCTGAAGGATGGGGGACAGAGTACGCGGCCCCGGCGCCCCTCGTACCTGCCCTGCGTAAAGCAGTGCGAAGGGGGCTCACTGTGCCGGGTGGGGTGGCCAGCGACGGCGGGAACGGGGCGACGCTGGAAGACTGGAACCATGGCCGTACGCGCCGCCGGCGGGGACGGGCCCACCGATGCGCCCTCCCCCGCCGAGCGCCCCGAACACGCCCACGCCCCCGGCGCGGGTGAGGCCGACGACGCGGGTGAGGCGGGCGGTCCGACCGGGGCCGACGCTCCGGGTGGGGCCGGTGATTCGGAGGGGGCCGGCGCTCCGGATGGGGCCGATGTCGGTGTCGTTCCCGGTGTCGCGGGCGGGCCGCACGGCGCGGACGTGGCCCGCGCGGACGCGGCCGACGCTCCCCCCGTGGCCCGTGCCGTCACTCTGGCGGCCGTACGCGAGGCGCGGCGGACCCTGTCCGGCGTCGCCCGGGTCACCGCGCTTGAGGGCAGCCGGTTCCTGACCGAGCTGCTGGCCGCGCCGGTCCACCTCAAGTGCGAGAACCTCCAGCGCACCGGGTCCTTCAAGGTCCGGGGCGGATACGTGCGTATCGCCGGCCTCTCCCCGGCCCAGCGGGCCGCCGGAGTGGTCGCGGCCAGCGCCGGCAACCACGCGCAGGGCGTCGCGCTCGCCGCCTCGCTCCTCGACGTGCGCTCGACCGTGTTCATGCCCGAGGGCGCGCCGCTCCCCAAGATCGCGGCGACCCGGGACTACGGGGCCCGGGTGCGCACGAGCGGCGCCGTCGTGGACGAGACGATGCGCGCGGCGCGCGCGTACGCGCGCGAGAGCGGCGCGGTCTTCATCCACCCCTTCGACCACCCCGACATCATCGCCGGCCAGGGCACGGTGGGCCTGGAGATCCTGGAACAGTGCCCGGAGGTACGGACGATCGTCGTCGGCATCGGCGGTGGCGGGCTCGCGGCGGGCATCGCGGTCGCCGTGAAGTCGCTACGCCCGGACGTGCGGATCGTGGGTGTGCAGGCCGAGGGGGCCGCCGCGTTCCCGCCCTCGCTCGCGGCCGGGCACCCGGTCGCGCTGGCCGCGCCCGCCACGATGGCCGACGGCATCAGGGTGGGCCGCCCCGGCGAGACGACGCTGCGCATCGTCGGCGAACTCGTCGACGAGATCCGTACGGTCTCCGAGGACGCGCTCTCCAGCGCCGTCCTGCTCTGCCTGGAGCGGGCCAAGCTCGTGGTGGAACCGGCCGGCGCGAGTCCCGTCGCCGCCCTGCTCGCCGAGCCGCAGTCGTTCACGGGGCCGGTGGTGGCGGTGTTGTCCGGCGGCAACGTGGACCCGCTGCTGCTCCAGCGAATCCTGCGGCACGGCATGGCCGCCGCGGGCCGCTACCTCTCGCTGCGGGTGCGCCTGACCGACCATCCCGGCGCCCTCGCCTCGCTCCTGCGGGTGCTGTCGACGGCGGACGCCAACGTGCTCGACGTGAGCCACGTACGCACCGATCCACGGCTCGGGCTCACCGAGGTGGAGGTGGAACTGCACCTGGAGACGAAGGGCCCCGACCACTGCGCCGAGGTCGCGACGGCACTCCGCGCGGCGGGCTACAGGGTGCGGGCCTAGCGGGCCGTGTCGCGCGGCGCCGCGTGGGGTCGCGTGGGGCCGGGGTGGCGTTGGAGGGGTCCGCGTCGCGTGGGGCCGCGCCGGGCCGGGGTGGTCGCGCGGGGCCCGCGTCGCGTGGCGCGGGGGTGGTGCGGCGTGGTGTGTGAGGCGGGAGGTGAATCGTCGCGCGAGGGGGGAACCCGGCCCGGATGACGGTCGGTGCGCGAGGTGGCGACGGCACGGGCGACGGTGCGCGCGAGCGTACGGCCGGGAGCGGGGTCGGCGGGGCGTCGCGCGGGGCCGGGCGGGGTGCCCGCCCGCCCGGCGGCGGGACCGCCCGACGCGGTACGGCGTGCGTGGCGGCCGTGGCGGACGTAGCGTGGGCCTTCAACGCGACACTGTCGCAAGGGTTGACGCGATATATCGCGTATCGCTATAACGGTGAGCGCTCGACCTCCCTCGCGGCACACCGGGCGCGTCACGCGTGTCATGGGCCGGCCATGTCGGCAGGTCGACTCGGGTGCGGACGGCCACCCGCGCCGCGCGTGCCGCCGGCCCGCGCCCGCAACCACCGTCACCGACCCACGAACCAGCCACCCTGGGAGAACCTCATGCCAGGCGCCATCTACGCCGAAGGACTGGTCAAGACCTTCGGCAAGGTCAGGGCTCTGGACGGCGTCGACCTCGACGTCCCCGAAGGAACCGTGCTCGGCCTGCTCGGCCCCAACGGCGCGGGCAAGACCACCGCCGTCCGCGTGCTCACCACCCTGTTGCGCCCCGACAGCGGCCGGGCCGTCGTCGCGGGCATCGACGTGCTCAAGCACCCCAACGACGTACGGCACGTGATCGGCCTCTCCGGCCAGTTCGCCGCCGTCGACGAGTACCTGACGGGCCGCGAGAACCTCGTCATGGTCGGCCAGCTCTACCAGTTGAGCGCCCGCGAGGCGAAGGCGCGCGCGGCCGAACTGCTGGAGCGCTTCAACCTCAGCGAGGCCGCCGACCGTACCGCCAAGACCTACTCGGGCGGCATGCGCCGGCGCCTGGACCTGGCCGCCGCCCTCGTCGTCAGCCCGCCCGTGATGTTCATGGACGAGCCGACCACCGGGCTCGACCCCCGCAACCGGCAGGCCCTGTGGGGCATCATGCAGGACCTGGTGGCCGGTGGCACCACCCTACTGCTGACCACGCAGTACCTGGAGGAGGCCGACCAACTGGCGCACGACATCTGCGTCGTGGACCACGGCCGGGTCATCGCGCGCGGCACCTCCGACGAACTCAAGGCCCAGACCGGCGGCGAGCGCGTCGAGGTCGTCGTCCACGACCGGCAGCGCGTCGAGGAGGCCACCGGCGTGCTGCGCGGCTTCGGCAAGGGCGACACCAGCGTCGAGAACCACACCCGCAGGATCACCGTCCCGGTGACCGGCGGCGCCAAACTGCTGGCCGAGGTCATCCGCGAACTGGACGCCCGCGGCATCGAGATCGACGACATCGGCCTGCGCCGCCCCACGCTCGATGACGTCTTCATCTCGCTGACCGGCCACGCGGCCGAGTCGGAACCAGCCAACGGGCCCGAGGCGAGCCCCGTGGCCGAGGAGGGTACGAAGTGAGCACCACGACCCCCACCACCATCCGCAAGGCCGTGCCGCCACGCGCCCACGGCGGATTGGTCCAGTCGGCACGCGACTCCCTGGTCGTCGCCAAGCGCAACCTGATCCGCATGATCCGGATTCCGGAGATCGTCCTGTTCGGGCTGATCCAGCCGGTGATGTTCGTCGTGCTGTTCGCGTACGTCTTCGGCGGCGCGATCCCCGTGCCCGGTGAGCCCGGCAACGACGCCGCCGACTACCGCGAGTACCTGATGGCGGGCATCTTCGCGCAGACCGTCACGTTCGCCACGGCGGGCGCGGGCGCCGGCATCGCGGAGGACATGCACAAGGGCCTGGTCGACCGGTTCCGCTCGCTGCCCATGTCGCGCGGCGCGGTCCTGACCGGACGCACCCTCGCCGACCTCGTCCAGACCACGCTCACGGTCGTCGTGCTGGTCGTCGTCGCGCTGATCATCGGCTGGCGGGCGCACCACGGCATACCCAAGGCCCTCGCCGCGATCGGTCTGTTGCTCCTCCTCGGCTACGCCTTCTCGTGGATCGGCGCGCTGATCGGCCTGTCCGTACGCACCCCGGAGGCCGCCACCTCCGGTGGCCTGATCTGGCTGTTCCCGCTCACGTTCGTGTCGAACGCCTTCGTGCCGACGGACAACATGCCGACCTTCCTCCAGCACGTGGCGGACTGGAACCCGTTCAGCGCCACCGTGCTCGCCTGTCGCCAGCTGTTCGGCAACCCGGACGGACTGCCCTCGGACGCCTGGCCGATGGAACACCCGGTGTGGGCCTCGGTGCTGTGGTCGATCGCGATCATCGCGCTCTTCCGGACCCTGGCCGTCCGCAAGTACCGCTCGGCGACGGCCTGACCCCGCCACGCTCCCGGCCCCGCCGCGTCCGGGCCGGGAACGACCGAGCCCCCGACACCAACAGTCGGGGGCTTCGTCGTCAGGGCCGCCACGGGTGGGGGCGCCGGGCCTGTTCGGTCCGTGGCTGTGGCCCTCGGGGCCCGGCCCGGTACTCCCGGTGCGCGGGCCCGTCGCGGTGGCTCAGCCCTGGTAGGGCTTGGCCGCGAGGATCTTCACGGACGCGGTGCGACCGTTGGGCAGCTCGTACTGCGCCTCGTCGCCCACCTTCTTGCCGGTCACGCCCGTGCCGAGGGGGGACTGGGGCGAGTACGTCTCGATGTCCGCGCTCGCGTACTCGCGCGAGGCCATCAGGAAGGTCAGCGTGTCGTCGGGGTCGCCGTCGAAGGCGATGGTGACGACCATGCCGGGCTCGACCACGCCGTCGTCCGCGGGGGCCTCACCCACCTTCGCCTGCTGCAGGAGCTGAGTGAGCTGGCGTACGCGGAGCTCCTGCTTGCCCTGCTCTTCCTTGGCGGCGTGGTACCCGCCGTTCTCCCGCAGGTCACCCTCTTCGCGGGCGGCCTCGATCTTCTTCGCGATCTCGACACGTGCGGGACCCGACAGGTACTCCAGCTCGGCCTTGAGCTGGTTGTACGCCTCCTGGGTCAGCCAGGTGACGTTGTCGCTGGTCTGGGTCACAGGTGCTCCTCGTCGGTGCTGGGGGGATACAAATGAACGCCCTCCTCCAAAGGGTGCACCTTCAAAGGTGGGCGAAACCACGAGCCTAACAATTCCGCAGGGAAACGGGGAGGAGTGAAGGGCCTGAATGTGTAGGAAACACGTCAGAAAGGGGGACGGTCGGGGTGCGTCTGACCTGCTGAGAGGCCCCTGACCAGCGCGGAAGCGGGCTCTCCCCGGGCGCGTGGGTGGGTGAGGTCGCCCGTCGACCGCACGCCGGCCCGCCGCGCCGACCCCCGCGCGACCCCGTCCCCACACGGCCGCCCCCGTACGGCGCCCCGCGCCCGCACCACGTACCCGTCACCGCGCCCGAACCCGTACGCCGCCCCGCCCCGTGCGCGGTGACGTCTCACGCGTGGCCCCGCCCTGAGCGCACCGCCCCGTACGCCGTCGGGTCCGCTCGCGGTCCGGCTCCGAGCGCACCGCGACCACGCGGTGTCGGCTCGGGCGACGGGTCAGCTGTCGGTCGCCTCGCAGTCGACCACGGTCGCGGTGGTCGCCCGCTTCGTCGTACGCAGCGTGATCACCTCGTCCACCTGCTCCTGCCGCTGCTCGAACCGGAAGTCCTTGCGGCCGACCTCGGAACCGTCCTCGGCCTGCGAACGCACGGTGCACACCCCCGTGCTGTCCCGGTCCTTGCGCACTTCCAGGTGAACCTCGATGGCCTGGTCCGACACCGCCTTGAACGCGATCACCCGGCCGTTGACGTCCTGCTCGGAGACGTAACTGAACCCGAACCAGGCCACCACACCGAGCAACCCGGCCCCGAGCACCGCCCCGACGATCTTCAACTTCCGGTCCGCGCGCTCGTCAGCGGAGCGTCCGTAGCGCCCGTCCGGCCGTGCGTCGCGCACCGTTGCCATGATCATTCCTCCTGGTCAGGCCGCCGGTTGGAAATCTCGGAATTATTCCCGGCCAGCTTGGGTCACTATAGGAGGCGTCTTCTTTGACCAAGGACTGAGGATCGAGTCTTGACTGAGCAGCTACGAATGATGGCCGTTCACGCTCACCCCGACGACGAGTCGAGCAAGGGCGCGGCCACCATGGCCAAGTACGTATCCGAGGGGGTGGACGTGCTGGTCGCCACCTGCACGGGTGGTGAGCGCGGCTCCATCCTCAACCCGAAGCTCCAGGGCGACCCCTATATCGAGGCGAACATCCACGAGGTGCGCGCCAAGGAGATGGACGAGGCGCGCGAGATCCTGGGCGTCAAGCAGGAGTGGCTCGGTTTCGTGGACTCCGGGCTGCCCGAGGGCGACCCGCTGCCCCCGCTGCCCGAGGGCTGCTTCGCGCTCCAGGACGTCGACGAGGCGGCCGGCACGCTGGTCAGGCTCATCCGTTCGTTCAAGCCGCAGGTGATCACCACCTACGACGAGAACGGCGGCTATCCGCACCCGGACCACATCATGACCCACAAGATCAGCATGGTGGCGTTCGAGGCGGCGGGCGACCCCTCCCGGTACCCGGAGGCGGGCGAGCCCTGGCAGCCCCTGAAGCTCTACTACAACCAGGGCTTCAACCGCCCGCGCACCGTCGCGCTGCACGAGGCCCTCCTGGCGCGTGGCCTGGAGTCGCCGTACGGGGACTGGCTGGAGCGCTGGAAGGAGTTCCAGAAGCGCGAGCGCGAACTGACCACCTACGTACCCTGCGGCGAGTTCTTCGAGATCCGGGACAAGGCGCTGATCGCCCACCGTACCCAGATCGACCCCGACGGTGGCTGGTTCCGGGTCCCGATGGAGATCCAGAAGGAGGTCTGGCCCACGGAGGAGTACGAGCTCGCCAAGTCCCACGTGGCGACATCCCTCCCCGAGGACGACCTCTTCGCGGGCATCCGCAACAATTGACGGCATGATGACCGCGACTAGCACCCTCGCCCTGACCCACGCGTCTCCGGTGTTCGAGCTCGCCAAGGAAGTGGACAACAACAAGGTCACCCCTGGCGTACTCGGCTTCATCGTCTTCGCGGTCATCGGCGTCGCCGTGTGGATGCTGATGAAATCCATGAACAAGCACATGAAGATGGTCGACTTCGAGGAAGCGCCCATCGCCGCGGAAAAAGGCTCTGACCAGCGCAAAGGCGCAGAGTCAAGCCGATAGAGGACGATGGTGAGCGCGCCGTCGCCCAGCGGACACGAGGGTGTTCCAGCGGCGAGCGGGGCGCGCTCACCGTGATCGCCTTCTCCGTCGCCCCCACCCCGCCCCACCCGCGATCCACCGCGTCCCGCGTCGCCCACGACGGCCGTACGCCGAGGTCGCCCGCCCGCGCCTGACTCCGGCCCACCCCGGCGCCGAGCACACGCCCAGGCCGCTGACCGACCCCAGCGCCGAGCACACGGCGAGGCCGCCGCCCCCCGAGCCGGCCACCCTCGCCACGCCACCCCTGCCGCGAAGCCCCCGGCCACCGACGGCCCCCCGGCTCTCCGCGTGCCCGCCGCCCCTCACCGGGCACGGTCGCGCCGTCCACCGACACGGACGCGCCACAGCGCGGCCCGCTCCCTCGTGCCGCCCCGCACCCACCACCTCCTGTCGTGCGCCGCCCCTCGCCCCTCGCCCACGGCGCGGGCCCGCCGCTGGCGGCGTCCGGTCCGTGGCGCTCCCCGTACCCCCGGAACAGGCTCGCCGCCTCGTCCACGAGCTCCAGCGCCTGCCAGCCCTGCCGTTGCCGGCGTCGATCACCGCGAGCTCCCCACACGACCACGCCTCGCCGTGCGCGTCCCCGCTCTCCCGGTGCCTGGCCAGGCCCGCCCCGCCTGCCCCTTCGTGCCCCGCCCCGTGGCGCAGCCGCGTCGCGGGGACCGGTGCGCGAGGATGGGGTGTATGGCCAACCGACTTGCGCAGACCACCTCCCCGTACCTCCTCCAGCACGCCGAACACCCCTCCTCGCGACAGGCCTGTTTGAGATGACCTGCCCGCCCGTCAACCTCGTTTCTTTCTGAGCGCGGAGTGGTGGGCATGGAACCGTGATCGCAGGTTTGCCGAGATAGACGCACAAGCCTCCTCGTACCGGGGGTGGTCGCGCCTGGACATGCTGTCCGTACCTAGTAGTGCTAGTGCGTTGCTGCTTGTTCTAGCCTGGCCCCGCAGCGCAAAGGGGTGGGAGCAGGATGCCGAAGGTGCCTCAGAGTCGGCGCGTTGGGCATATGGCCGTGAATGCTGGCGTGGGAACGTCAAGGGGGCGGCTGCTGGGCTGACATGGCGGACGGAACGAGTACGGCGAACCCATGGTCTTCTGGCAGCAGACAGCGCGGAAGCGCACTGGCTCACGGGGTGTTGCAGTTCCACAGAGTGGTGCCGCCGACCGGTCGAGTGAACCGACTTTCCTGACGGTGAGGTTCCTTGGCGCTGCTACATCTGACCTCGCGCCCGTCACTTCAACGTCTCATCAATGTGGGTGAGCGGAAGAGGAGCGGAGGGGTGATCACGTCGAACTGCGTGTGGGGTGGCTGCCCACGTCGGCAACTGCTCGGGCGAAGGTACGGAAGGTCAAGACCCGCTCGGGGGCACCAAGGCCGCGTAGCGCGCACAAGAAACCGACCAGAAGGGCCAGGGGGTAGATGGCGCGCTGGAGAGTGAGTGCACCAGCGCAGATCACGGTAGACAGCAGTGCCACGGTCACGATGTGAATCCTTTCGGGTCGACGGCGCACCGCCCGGTGCGCTGACCTCATACAAGGCTGCGCGGTGCCTGGATTCCGAGGCGCGTTGCGTGCCAAGACGCTCAAAGTCCCTGGTCGAGCCGACAATGTCCGGACTTCCGGTCCGGATCGTCTACCAGGAGTTGTCGTCATGCCTGGTGTTCACATCTGGGTCGAAGGGACAGCGGCGGCTGCCTGTAAAGTCGGTTCCTTTGTCGAGGCTGAGGCGGACGGCCGCCTTTGCTGCCGCGCCGGAGCCGCTTGCGGATTTGGTCAGCCCGCTCGGGAACATGCGCGGGATCCCTGGTGTCGCAGCCAGGTCCGGACTGCTCCGGAGGGTGCAGCCCTTGGTGCTTCAGCCGCGCCCAAGGCCCCTCTCGCGTCCATCGCCGCGTGAACCGCATGCAGTCGTTGGTGTTCCGGACTGCGACACCCAGGAGGGCCAACGGCCCAGCGCGCCGTAGGCCAGGTACATCCTGGCGGTCGATTCTCCGGAAAGCAGCCGAGCGCCAGGCCGTGGAGACCCTCTCTCGATGCCCGGCGGCATGCTGGTGAGCTGCTACAAGGGTGGAGTTCACCGGACCCTAGTCAGTCGATGTAGCGGGACCGGATCCACCCTGGAGCAGCTGCTCGGAGACGTAGTCCTTGGCCTTCTGGCGGAACGGGTATGCAGACGGCTTGGGTGCCTTCCACCCAAGCCGTATTGGTGGGGATTTTCAGGCAATTCCATTCGGCGCGTTCCGGCCGTCATACCGTTGCCGACGTCGTAGGTTCCGGAAGGCAGTTGCTGGGAGAATGTCCACTTGATATCGAACGATTATCTAGCCCATGATGACGTAATGCTCGATCATGATCCATCGCTAAGGATCGGCACGCTGTAAGCGATTCAGCGGGATCACGTCAATGTGTGAATCCTCGGGATGGGTCGCGAGGTGACACGTTTCCGAACTCCTCGAACCATCCTTCTGGCCGCAGGTCTCCAATGCCCATACGTTGGTTGAGCGGGTTGTCGGGGTGCTCCAGTCCTTGCATCATCGGGTCGTAGAGGAAAAGCACATCGTGGTCCTGGAAGAGCAGATCCGAACAAACGTCCCAGTCGTAGTCGCCCTGCTGTTCGGGGAGCCCTTGTGTGAACTCAACCACCAGATCCGGCTCATCGCATGTCATCGCCGAAGCGCTTTCAAGAGCGAAGTGGAGCGCCAGTTCCTCCGCCGCGCAGCGTGGTTGGGGAGAGCGGCCGATAGTGATGTCCTCGTTGAGATCATCCAGGGCTCTTAGCACCCTGCGCCGCCAATATCGTGGCTGGTTCCATGTGGAGGCTGGTAAAAGTGCAAAGAAGATCCCGAAGCTGTTCGGAGAGATTGGCTGATCACCCAGTTCGTTCAACTCGGCGTGAGCCATATCGGCGAGGATCTCCAGATTGCAGCTGAGGATGCGTGATGTGCGGGCCGTCATCTGCCACGGCTCTTCGTCCTCCTCATCCCATTCGACGTTCGGGTCCCAGGTTTCCGAACCCAGCTCGTGTCCCATTTCGGGCCGGTAGATTCCCGGTTGATTGAAGAACGCGATTGCAACCGCATCTCCGCCTTCTGCAGCGCGGACGTACCAATTATGAGCTTCGTCGTTTTGCCTGTGCCGCTGAGCGATTACACCCCGGAGTCGCATGGCAAGAGCATCTCCCTGACCGGCGGCCCTCTCGTAGCAGGCTGCTGCTTCGTCCCATCGCCCTTCAATTTCGTGGAGGGCGCCAAGGGCGCGTGCCTGCAACGGAGTTCCTGTCTCAGATACGGTCCGGTACCACGAGGGCCAGGTGCGTTCCGGCCGTCTTTCGCGTTGTACGAACCCAAGGTCGTGCATTGCGACGTGGTTACCTCGGGCCGCCAGCGGAGAGAAGCAGCGCTCGGCGAGCACCAGACGACCGAAGCGGAAGGCAGACCGTCCGACAGGTAGCAGCTCGCTACCGCCATTCGCGTGCGTGACCGCAGCTTCCCAAACCTCGTCGGGGATGGCCGTAGCTTCGACGGCACTGGCAACGGCGTCCACGAGGTAGTCGAATGGCCGCCAAGCCTCGGTGGTATCCGTGGCAACGAGCATTCCTGCCACACCGAACTGGGTCTCGGTTGCCCACACTAGAGCCTGCTCGGGGCTCTCAGCTTGGAGGCGTGAGGCGTCCCCGGCACTGAGATAGCACGTGGACAAATCCAGCAGGGTCTCGGCGGGCAGAGGGGTGGAGATACCTGCCCGCGCAAGATCGATCGCCGCCTGAACCAGGGCAGCGCCACGGGGATGGCCTTTCGGCTGGCGTCGAGTCGTCAGAAATTCCTCGAGCAGCTTCGGTCCGGCTGCCAGATATTCCGCGACGCCGTGAACGCCGTGGTGGTGGGCTGCGTCAGCCAGGCGGCTGTCGGAGTTTGGGTTCGCCAGGTGTGCGTGGAGCCTACCCATTTCCGTCTCGGACCACTGCCGGTCCAGTACGAGGGGCTCGATGAGGTTCAAGACCCGGGATCCAAGACGGCGCACAGATGCCACGTCAGCGTCCATGCCTCGCAACGCGCGCTCACTGTAATTGCCGTACACCTCGGAACGCATCGTGGCCATGACCACAACCCGTTGCTCTATAAGCGCGGACAACACGCCTTGATCGAGGCCGCCGGGGAGGAGGAAGCGGTCGAGGTCGTCCAGCCAGAGCACCCACCTCCGGTGGCCGGACCTCGGTAGGGATACATGCGCTAGCACGGGGCTCAGGTCGCTGGCTGCAGGTGGGGCAACGATCCAGTGATCGGACAGTTCGCGTCGTACAGCCTCGAAAGCGCACCGAGATTTTCCGGCTGTGGACTCGCCGACCAACAAGACGAAACCTCCAGTCTCCCTTGCTTCTGCCAGCTGAGCCGAGACTGTCCTGTCTGCGTCCCGTGGTACATAGGTCGGCAGTGGAGGAGCGCCCTCAAGGCGACTTGTTCGGTGTACGCCCAGTTCCAGAGGATCGGACTCAGCCACAGGGCGGATCGGGATCCGGACGGCGCCTACCGTGACCTGGCGCGATTCTCCCTGCGCCGGAGTGGGTGTCTTTGCTCGCGCCGCGCGCAGTAGGCGATCCCAAACTGCCGGGTCGGCGAGTGCGGCAGGGAGAGCGGTGTTTCGCTGCCGAGCCAAGCTGTCGACCGCCCTGAGAAACTCTCGGAAGAGCTTATTTGTCGGTGTGTGCTTCCCGCTTCGCCAATCGCTGATGCGCTGTACGGACAGAGAACTTCGCCCAAGGCGGTCCCTGCTGGCAGAGCAGATGGCGGCTGGCTTAGGGGAGCCAGCGGCAGCGAAGAGAGCATCCAGGTGCTCCCGGAATTTGCGCTTTCCCTTGTGCTCAGGCATGAGGAATCTTCCAGCGCTGTCAGACGGCTCCCAGATCGACAGCGACGGAGAAGGGAGCAGCAGCCTTGATCGCGCCGGTGAACATTTCGCCGTCCCGGTAAGCCTTGGTGGCGGGGTCGAGGACGTAGGTGTACACGAGCGGAACCCCGGTGGCGGCCTGCTCAACCCGCCAGTAGAAGGGGATGCCGGCCTTGGCGTACTGGTCGACCTTCACGATCCGGTCGGTGGTCTCCGAGCCGGGCGACACCACCTCGACGACCAGGAGCACGTGCTCGGGGCGGGTGGGCGTGAGGTCGATGGTCTCCGCCCGATAGACGATGACGTCAGGGCGGCGGTTGGTGAGGGGAACGTCCTGCAGGCGGACGTCGAAGTCCGTATCAGCGTTCCAGTCCGGGCCCGCGGCGGCGTCCAGGGCGTTGGCCAGGATGCGGGCCAGCCGGTTGTGGCGCTTGGAGGCGCTCGGGCTCACGACGACCATCCCGTCCACGATCTCGATGCCGGCGCACTGCTCCTCGGACCAGGAGTCGTACTGCTCCGCGCTGATCTGCGTGTGCATCCACGCGGGCGCCACCATCTCGGCGGTCATGGTGTACCTCCTTCGAGGATGCGGTGCTGCTCGACTCAGCGTACTGCCCGCTCCCAGTCGGACACCGGCTTTGGGCCGAGGTGGAGCCTTTAGCGTCCACAGGATGACCGGGGTGCAAAAGGGGCGATACGCATTCACCATGTGATGGCGCATGAGTGCAAATCGGCCAAGTAGGGCGGGGGCTCGCGGGCTGAACCGGTAGGGCCGTGTCGGCGTGAGAGGCTGGGTCGCATGAACCGGTTGGCTGGTGTGACCTCGCCTTATCTGCTGCAGCACGCTGACAATCCGGTCGACTGGTGGCCGTGGGGACCTGAGGCGTTCGAGGAAGCAGAACGGCGCGATGTACCCGTTCTGCTGTCGGTCGGCTACTCCGCGTGCCACTGGTGCCACGTCATGGCGCACGAGTCGTTCGAGGACGAGGCGGTGGCCGCTTATCTGAACGAGCACTTCGTCTCGGTCAAGGTGGATCGGGAGGAGCGGCCCGATATCGATGCCGTGTACATGGAGGCGGTGCAGGCCGCCACCGGGCAGGGCGGGTGGCCGATGACGGTGTTTCTCACGCCGGAGGCCGAGCCGTTCTACTTCGGCACCTACTTTCCGCCCGCGCCTCGGCACGGCATGCCCGGGTTTCGGCAGGTGCTCGAAGGGGTGGTCAGTGCGTGGGCGGATCGGCGGGCCGAGGTGGGCGAGGTGGCCGGGCGGATCGTGCGGGACCTGGCCGGGCGTTCTCTCGCCTATGACGCCCCGCGGCCTCCGGGTGACGGGGAATCGCACGCGGCGCTGATCGGGCTGACGCGGGAATTCGACGCGGTGCGGGGTGGGTTCGGCGGCGCGCCCAAGTTTCCGCCGTCGATGGTGCTTGAGTTCCTGCTCCGGCACCACGCGCGGACGGGGTCGACAGCGGCGCTCCAGATGGCGCAGGCCACCTGTGAGGCGATGGCTCGGGGCGGAATCTACGACCAGCTCGGCGGCGGATTCGCGCGGTACTCCGTGGACGCCGAGTGGATCGTGCCGCATTTCGAGAAGATGCTGTACGACAACGCGCTGCTGTGCCGCGTGTACGCCCATCTGTGGCGCGCCACCGGTTCGGATCTCGCGCGTCGGGTCGCCCTGGAGACCGCCGACTTCCTGCTGCGCGAGCTCCGTACCGACCAGGGCGGCTTCGCGTCGGCGCTCGACGCCGACAGCCCGGTGGCCAGCGGCGCGGACCCGGATCCCGGGGAGGAGAGCGCCGGGCACGCCGAGGGCGCGTTCTACGTGTGGACGCCGCGTCAGTTGCGCGAGGTGCTCGGCGACGCCGACGGGGAGCTGGCGGCCGGGTACTTCGGGGTGACCGAGGAGGGGACGTTCGAGGAGGGCGCCTCCGTGTTGCGGTTGCCCGACGGGCGGCCCCTGCTGGACGCGGGGACGCTGGCCTCCGTGCGGGAGCGGCTGCGTACCGCCCGCGAGGAGCGACCGCGCCCCGAGCGGGACGACAAGATCGTCGCCGCCTGGAACGGTCTGGCGATCGCCGCGCTCGCCGAGGCCGGGGCGTACTTCGAGCGGCCCGACCTGACGGCGGCGGCGGTCGAGGCGGCCGACCTGCTGGTCCGCGTCCACCTGGACTACCACGGGCGGCTGGTCCGCACCTCGCGCGACGGAGTGCCCGGCGCCAGCGCGGGCGTCCTGGAGGACTACGCGGACGTCGCCGAGGGCTTCCTCACGCTGTCGGCGGTGACCGGCGAGGGCGTGTGGGTGGAGTTCGCCGGTCTGCTGCTCGACACGGTGCTGCGGCACTTCACGGGTGCGGACGGGACCCTCTTCGACACGTCCGACGACGCGGAATCGCTGATCAGGCGACCACAGGACCCCACGGACAACGCCGCGCCCTCCGGGTGGACAGCCGCCGCCGGCGCCCTCGTCAGCTACGCCGCCGCCACCGGCAGCGGTAGGCACCGGGAGGCCGCCGAACGAGCCCTGGGCGTGGTGACGGCGCTCGCCGCGCGAGCCCCCCGCTTCATCGGCTGGGGGCTGGCCGCCGGCGAGGCCCTCCTGGACGGGCCGCGCGAGGTGGCCGTCATCGGGCACCCCGACGACCCGGCGACGCGCGCGCTGCACCGGGCCGCGCTGCTGGGCACGGCGCCCGGAGTGGTGGTCGCGGTCGGCGAACCGGGCGGCGACGAGGTGCCGTTGCTGGCCAACCGCCCGCTGGTGGACGGCCGCCCGGCGGCGTACGTGTGCCGCGACTTCACCTGTGCCGCCCCGACCACCGACCCGGAGCTCCTCGAAGCGGCGCTGCGTGGCGCGGGCGAGGAGGTGTGAGGGGAGTCGCGGCCGGGTGCGGGCGAGGGTGCGACGGCGAGGTCCTGACGGGGGTGTGAGGAAGGGGCGGGGTAGCAAGTGAGCGCGCACTGACGTCAGTTGAGCTGGGTGGGTGCGGGTGCGGCATAGCGTGGCCGGGTGATGTCCGTAGGCCGCGCGCGGTGACCCGGCGCGTGGCCCCGTGTGCCAAGGAGCACCATGACCACTGACAACGCCACGGGTTCGCCCGTGGACGTACCCGCGACGCACCGCGAGGTGCGCCTCGTCCAGCGGCCCACGGCCGCGCTGAGCGAGGAGCACTTCACCATCGTGGAGACGCCGGTCCCCCGGCCGGGGCCGGGCCAACTGCTCGTACGCAACCGGTATATGACCGTGGTCGCCGTCATGCGTACGTTGATGACCGATGCTGATCTGCCGATGCCGGCGTACGAGCTGAACCAGCCGCTGTGGGGGCCGGTGATCGGGGAGGTCGTCGCCGCGCCGGGTCTTCCCGAGGGGAGCGGGTTCGCGCCGGGCACGCTGGTGCGCCACCACGACTCCTGGCGGGAGTACGCGGTCGTGGACGCCGCGTCCGCGTCGCCGCTGGACCTGGCGGCGCTGCCCGACCCGGCCGTCCACCTCTCCCAGGTCTTCACCGCGTGGGCCGGTGTGGTGCGCGCGTGCGAGGTGCGGCCGGGCGACACGGTGTTCGTCAGCGGGGCGGCCGGCGGCGTGGGGTGCCTGGCCGGGCAGATCGCCCGGTTACACGGGGCGGGCCGGGTCATCGGCAGCACCGGTTCCCGGCGCAAGGCGGACTACCTCACGGGCGAACTCGGTTACGACGCCGCCGTGATCAGGGGCGCCGGACCGATCGAGGACCAGTTGCGGGAGCTGGCCCCCGAGGGGGTGGACGTGATGTTCGACAACGTGGGCGGCGAGCAGTTGCTGGCGGCGCTCGCGGTGGCCAACCGCAAGGCCAGGTTCGCGATCGTGGGCGCGCTGTCCGGGCAGCTCGGGGGCGACGGCACCCGGGCGCCGGTCGAGATCGACACCCTGCACCTGCTGGCCAACAGCATCGAACTGCGCGGCATCACCCTCCTCGACCACCTGGACGAGGTGCCGGGCTGGACCCACGAGATAGGCCGGGCCATAGCCGACGGCGCGATCACGTTCCCGCACGTGCGACTCACCGGACTGGAGCGGGCGCCGGGCGCGCTGGCGGAGCTGATCGAGGGCCGCCATATCGGCACGGTCATCGTGGAGCTGTAGCGGGAGAGCGGCGGGACGGGTCGGTCGGCGGGTGCGCGGAGGCCGGTCGGCCGGCGGTCACCGTGGCCCACCCGTCCCGTCGGGCCCCCGCCGGCCACCGACCCGCACTCCCGCCGCCGGCCCCCGCCGCGCCGCGCGCGGCGGCCCCGCCAACGCGCGGCGTCCGTGCTCGCGTTAGCGTCCCCGCTCGGGCGGGGGCCCGTCGGATGGGGTGAGGGTGAGGCCGCGGACGAGGAGGTCCAGCGTGGTGTCCAGGAGTTCTTCCAGGTCGGCGGTCTGGCCGGTGTCGACCCAGTGCATGACCGACTCGTGCAGGGCGGCGGTGACGGCGGCGGTGATGACCCGCAGTTCCAGGTCGTCGGCGGGCTTGCCGGTGCGTTCGGCGAGGACGGAGCGGATGATCTGGCTGGACTCCGACTGGGTCTCGGCCATGCGGCCACGGATCGCGGGGACGTCGCGGATCAGGGTGGTGCGCAGGACGAGGCTGTCGCTGTCGGTACGGAGGAGGTCGCGCAACGCGGCGGCCAGGACCTGGCGGATGGACTCCACCGGGTGCTCGTCCACCGGGCGGGCCCGTAGGGCCTCCTCGAGGACGGGGTCGTACTCGTCGGTGAGAACGATGTCTTCCTTGGTGGGGAAGTACCGGAAGACGGTGCTGGGGGAGACCTCGGCCGCCTCGGCGATCTGGTCGACGGGAGTGGCGTCGTACCCCTGCTCGGCGAAGAGCCGGTAGGCGGCGTGCCGGATCGCCTGCCGGGTCTGGATCTTCTTCCGTTCGCGGAGCCCGAGCTTGCGCTCGCGCCCGGCGCCGAGGACGGGGGCCGCCCCGGGTGCCGCGGCGGAGGTCGTACGTGCTGAGGCCATGCCGCCTATTGTCGGTCATCGTCCGTGGCGCCGGCCACGGACGACGGTGGGGCCGCCGAAGTGGGCCGTGGGCCGGGTGTGTCGCCCGGCGCCCCGGACGGGACGTCGGCCGGGCCCGGCTGGGCGGGCAGGCCAGCCGGGCGCGGGTCCGGGCCGGCGGCCGGGCCGGCGGCCGGAGCGGTGCGCGAGTCGGGCAGGAAGCGGGCGCTGAGCAGGGCGGTGACCAGGGCCGTCGCGCCACAGACCAGCAGGACGACGTCCATGCCGTGGATGTACGCGGCGTTCGCGGACTCGGCCAGGTGCGGGTCGCGCAGGGCGTCGGCGACCAGGTGGGCGGCGACGACCGAGTCGCCGGCGGCGTCGGCGGCCTCGGACGGCAGGCCGTCGGTCCGCAGGCGGTCGCCGTACGCGCCGGCGAGCAGGCTGCCGAGCAGGGCCACGCCGATCGCGCCGCCGAACTGCCGCAGCGTCATGAGCAGTCCGGAGCCGCTGCCGGCCCGGTCGCGGGGGAGGGCGCCCAGGGCGGCGTCCATGGCGGGCACGATCGCGAAGCCGAACCCGAAACCGACGATGACCAGCCACAGCGCGGTGTGCCCGTACCCGTCGCCGACCTCGGTGGTGGCGCCGAGGAAGGCCGCGCCGGCCAGCGTGGTCAGTCCGGCGGGGACGACCACGCGCGGGCCGAACCGCTGGACGAGGGGGCCGGCCGTGCGGCCGGCGACGACGAGTCCGGCCATCATCGGCAGCAGGCGTACGCCGGTGCCGAGCGCGTCGTGTCCGAGGACGGCCTGGAGGTACTGGGGCAGGATGAACAGCAGTCCGGACAGGACCAGGGTCACCAGCGTCGCGGTGACCGCGTTCCACAGGAAGCCCCGCTGGCCGAGCAGCCCGAGGTCGAGCATGGGGCGCGTCCGCCGCCGCTCGCGCAGGGTCAGCCCCACGACCAGCGCCACCGAGCTGAACAGGGTGAGCAGCACCAGCGGATCGCTCCAGCCCCGCTCGGGGCCCTCGATGACGCCGAAGACCAGCAGGCCGAGTCCGGAGGCGGCGAGCACGGTGCTGGCGAGGTCCACGGGGGGTGCGGCGGGGTCGCGGGTCTCGGGCAGCAGCAGGGCGCAGGAGACGATGCCGATCGCGACCAGCGGCACGTTCACGAAGAAGACCGAACCCCACCAGAAGTGATCGAGCAGCCAGCCGCCGATGATCGGGCCCAGCGGCATGCCGAGCGCGGACGCGGCGGAGATGGCGCCGATGGCCTTGGTCCGCTCGCCCTCGCTGAACAGGGTCGGTACGACGGAGATCGCGAGCGGCATGATCAGGGCCGCGCCCAGGCCCATCACGGTGCGGGCCGCGATCACCCAGCCCGGGGTGTCCACGACGGTGCCGATCAGGGAGCCGACGAGGAAGACGGCCAGTCCGGCGATGAGCATCCTCCGGCGGCCGAAGCGGTCGCCGAGCAGTCCGGCCGGCAGCATCGTCGCCGCGAACACCACGATGTACGAGTCGGCGATCCACTGCTGCTGCCCGGTGTCGGCGCCGAGCTGGGACGCCATGGTCGGCAGCGCCACGTTGAGGATCGTCATGTCGAAGCCGAGCACGAGCATGCAGGCGACCAGCGCGCCCAGGGCCCACCAGCGACGGGGATCGGGTTGGTCGGTCACGACAGCCTCCGAGGGTTAGAGTCAAATGAAAGTAACTCTCAAAAAGTTTTGGCTGTCAATCTGCGCCTGGTGAGGGTTTTGTGAGGCGGCGTGACGCGGCGTGACGCGGCGTGAGGCGGCGTCGCGCGCCGCTCAGGTGAGCGCCGCCCCCGCGCGGGGCCCGCGACCGCGTACGCCCTCGCATCGCGTACGCCCTCGCGCCGCGTACACCCCCGCGCGCCGTACGTCACCCTCCGGTGCTACGGCGCGGGTACGCCGAAGAGGCCGCGCCCCTCGGTGGGGCGCGGCCTCTTCGGGCGGGTGGGGCGAGGGCTATCCGTGCTGGTAGGCGACGAGCGAGATGCCGACGTAGTGCACGACGAAGGCCGCGAGCGTGAGCGAGTGGAAGACCTCGTGGAAGCC
Organism: Streptomyces sp. NPDC057702; assembly: GCF_042799315.1. Taxonomy (NCBI): domain Bacteria; kingdom Bacillati; phylum Actinomycetota; class Actinomycetes; order Kitasatosporales; family Streptomycetaceae; genus Streptomyces; species Streptomyces sp. NPDC057702. Next base: position 25,014 of record NZ_JBHVJC010000024.1, read on the forward strand.
GAACCAGCGGGGCGAGGGGTTGGGGCGCTTGATCCCGTAGATCACGCCGCCCGCGCTGTACAGGACGCCGCCGACGATGACGCAGACCAGGACGGCGATGCCGCCGGTGCGCAGGAAGTCGGGCAGGAAGAAGACGGCGGCCCAGCCCATGGCGATGTAGCAGGGGGTGTAGAGCCAGCGCGGGGCGCCGACCCAGAAGACCCGGAAGGCGATGCCGGCCAGCGCCGCCGCCCAGATGCCCCACAGCAGCACCTGCTGGCGACCGCCCTCGATGAGCAGCAGGGTCAGCGGCGTGTAGGTGCCGGCGATGATCAGGAAGATGTTGGCGTGGTCGAGGCGGCGTAGGACGCCCTCGGTGCGCGGGCCCCAGGTGCCGCGGTGGTAGAGCGCGCTCACGCCGAACAGCAGGCAGGCCGTCAACGTGTAGATGGCGCAGGCCAGCCGCCCGCGACCGCTGTCGGCGAGTGCGGTGAGCAGTACGCCGGAGATCAGCACCGCGGGGAACATGCCGGCGTGCAGCCAGCCGCGCAGTCGTGGTTTCAGGGGCGGGAGCGTCGCCGTCTCCCGCTCGCTGGCGGTCTCGACGACGTCGGGCACTGCGGCAGTCATGTCGTCATGCTACCTACGCCACCGTAGGTTACGTCCCGGTGTCGAGTGGTGATGGTCACGGAGGCGCCCTCTGGACAGATGGGCGAACGGGTCGGATGATCAAATGAGCGCGGTCGGCACCGGATGAGCTGAGCATCCGGGTCGCAGCCCCCAAGGGGTAGCTGTCTCCATCACTGGATATGCGGATGTGCGCATCCGTAGCGGATGTGTACGTCTGTGTCCGCCCAAAACCCTCAATTTGACGCCGGAGCGGTCGGGCTCCGGCGGAACGGAGCGATCGTGGCGCGCAGCGCTGAATCCTCCGGGGCTCTCAGCCCCGTGGCTCAGAACACCCTCCCCACGAACCACCAGGAACTGGTCTCCTGGGTGCACGAGATCGCCGCCCTGACCGAGCCCGCCGAGATCGTGTGGTGCGACGGCTCGCAGGCCGAGTACGAGCGACTGGCCGAGGAGCTCGTCGCCAAGGGCACGTTCAGGAAGCTCGACCCGATCAAGCGACCGCACTCGTACTACGCCGCCTCCGACCCCACCGACGTGGCCCGGGTCGAGGATCGCACCTTCATCTGCTCGACGCGCGAGGAGGACGCGGGGCCGACGAACCACTGGAAGCACCCCGACGAGATGCGTGAGGTCTTCGCCGGGGAACAGGGCGTCTTCCGAGGTTCGATGCGCGGGCGCACCATGTACGTGGTGCCGTTCTGCATGGGCCCGCTCGGCTCGCCGCTGTCCGCCATCGGCGTCGAGATCACCGACTCCGCGTACGTCGCCGTCTCCATGCGCACCATGACGCGCATGGGCCAGCCCGTCCTGGACGAGCTGGGCGACGACGGGTTCTTCGTCCGGGCCGTGCACACCCTGGGCGCCCCGCTGGAGCCGGGTCAGGCCGACGTGCCGTGGCCGTGCAACTCCACGAAGTACATCTCGCACTTCCCCGAGAGCCGCGAGATCTGGTCGTACGGTTCGGGCTACGGCGGCAACGCGCTGCTCGGCAAGAAGTGCTACGCGCTGCGTATCGCCTCCGTCATGGCCCGCGACGAGGGCTGGCTCGCCGAGCACATGCTGATCCTGAAGCTGACCCCGCCCCGGGGCGAGGCGAAGTACGTGGCCGCCGCGTTCCCCTCGGCCTGCGGCAAGACCAACCTGGCCATGCTGGAGCCCACCGTCCCGGGGTGGACGGTGGAGACCATCGGCGACGACATCGCGTGGATGCGTTTCGGCGAGGACGGCCAACTCTACGCGATCAACCCGGAGGCCGGGTTCTTCGGCGTCGCGCCGGGCACCGGCGAGCACACCAACGCCAACGCGATGAAGACCCTGTGGGGCAACTCGGTCTTCACCAACGTCGCGCTCACCGACGACGGCGACGTGTGGTGGGAGGGCATGACCGAGGAGGCCCCCGCGCACCTGACCGACTGGAAGGGCAACGACTGGACGCCGGAGAGCGGGACGCCGGCCGCGCACCCCAACGCCCGCTTCACCGTGCCGGCCGGGCAGTGCCCGATCATCGCGCCGGAGTGGGAGGACCCGAAGGGCGTGCCGATCTCGGCCATCCTCTTCGGCGGTCGCCGGGCCAGCGCCGTACCGCTGGTCACCGAGTCGCTCTCCTGGCAGCACGGCGTCTTCCTCGGCGCCAACGTCGCCTCCGAGAAGACGGCGGCGGCCGAGGGCAAGGTCGGTGAGCTGCGTCGGGACCCGTTCGCCATGCTGCCCTTCTGCGGCTACAACATGGGCGACTACATGGGGCACTGGGTCCGCGTCGGCCGCGACGCCGACCAGGCCAAGCTGCCGAAGATCTACTACGTGAACTGGTTCCGCAAGGACGCGGCGGGCCGGTTCGTGTGGCCGGGCTTCGGCGAGAACAGCCGCGTGCTCAAGTGGATCGTGGAGCGGCTGGAGGGCCGGGCCGAGGGCGTCGAGACCCCCATCGGCATCCTCCCGACGCCGGACGCGCTGGACACCGACGGGCTCGACCTGTCCGCCGAGGACCTGGACTTCCTGCTCACCGTCGACCGCGAGGTATGGCGTGAGGAGGCGGCCCTGGTGCCCGAGCACCTGAACACCTTCGGGGACCACACCCCGAAGGAGCTGTGGGACGAGTACCGGGCGCTGGTGGAACGGCTCGGCTGAGACAGGGGGACGCCCTCGCGCGCGAGGGCGTCCCCGGGCGAAACCCCCGGCGCCCGCCGCCGGCCCCCCCGCGCGGACGCCACCTCGCGTGCGCCGCACCCCGGCTCGGGCTCGCCTCCGGGCCCGCCACGCGCTACCGCCGCCGGGGCTGCCGCGCCCTCCGCGCTCCCGCCGCCCGCGCTACGGGCCTCGCGCTCCCGCGCCTTCCGCGCTCCCGCACCCCGCACCCCGCGCCGCCCGCGCTACCGTGCCCCCTCGTCGGGCCGCGTCTCGCGCGCGCCCTCGGCAAAGGGTTCCCCCGCGCGCGGGTCCCCGGCCACCGGCCCGCGCCGCGCGCCACCCGCACCGGACCCGCCGGCCGCACCGGTCACCCCCGTCGCGCTGGTCGCCTCGGTCGCATCGACCGCCCCGGTCACATCGACCGTCCCGGTCACGTCGACCGCCCCCGTCGTGCCGGTCGCCTCGGCCGGGTCGCGGGGCCGGTCCCGGTCGGTGGTGCCGGGGAGGTCCGGGGTGGCCCGGTCCTGGTAGTAGCGGGTCAGAGCCCGCTGGCGCCACGCCTGCGCGTCGCGGAGTTCGGTGGCCACCTTCGACGCCTCGTCCACCAACAGGCCCAGCTGGCGGCCCAGTTCCTCGTCCGGGGACGGGCTGCCGGGCGTCAGGCGGGACCACCAGCGGGTGCGCAGGTAGGCGTCCACGCTCTCCGGGGTGTCCTGGCGGATGACGCGGGTCAGCCGGTGCAGCGTCTCGCCGTCGCCGGCCAGCGCCTCGCCCGCGCCCCGCTCCGGGTCCAGCAGCGCGGACAACAGCTCGACCAGGTCGTCGAGTCGCCGCTCGGCGGCGTCGGGCAGCCGGTCACGGGTGCGTACGCCCGACAGGTAGGCCCGCAGCGTCTCCAGGTCCGCGCGCAGTGCCTCCACCTGCTCGCCCGGCCCGGGGAAGGCCGGCGAGGCGACGCGCTCGGGCGGGGCGAGCAGGGCTCCGGCCCCGTACAGGCCGGCGACCACGACCGGCCAGTACGCGCCGGCCACCCCCGCCGCGTACAGCCCAAGCCCCGCCAGGCCGAGCGCGCAGCCCGCCAGGTTCTTGCGGGACTCCAGGTAACGCAGGGCGGCCGGGCGGTGGCCGGCGCCCTCACTGGTAGCCACGGATCTCCTCGAACGCCCCGTCCAACGAGCCCTGTACCGCGTCGAAGAGCTGGCCGCCGGTGAGGTCCGCGATGTGTTCGAGCTCGACCCGGTCCGAGTCGCCGAAGAGGATCGGGAAGACGGGGATGGTCTTCTGCGGGTCGGACAGGCCCCGGTAGAACGCCTCGAACTGCCGCGCCCCGTCCCCGGTCGTGTTCTCGCCGTCCGTCATCAGCACGATCGAGGTGAACCGGTCGTCGCCGGTCCTGGACGCCCGCTGCCCCAGGTGCCGGTACGCCTCCCGCAGGCTGCTGTAGATCGCCGTGTCGCCGCCGGCGGCCAGGCCGTCCACGTCCGCGCGGATCAGGTCGAGCGCCTGGGCCGGCTCCTTCTCCGGGACGGTGTGCGTGTTGACCTCCTTGACCTGGTCGGAGAAGGGCATCAACGTCACCTCCTCGCGGTCGCGGAAGCGCTTGCCGGTGGCCGAGTCGTCAGAGCCGGTCAGCTTGCGCAGCGCCGCCTTGAGCCGCCCGAGCCGCTCCTCGTTCATCGAACCTGAGGTGTCCAGCACGTAGACCGTGCGCGAGGGGCGGCGCAGCTCGTTCTCGTACGAGTCCAGCAGCCCGTCGGCGACCGCGCGGGTGCCGGGGAAGGGCAGTTCGCGGCGCGGCTGGCGGGCGATGCCGGGCGCGGGCGGCACCGAGGAGACCGTGGGGCGGCGGAAGGTCTCCGTGGTCAGCGCCCGCTGGGCGGCGGGGGAGCGCAGGTGTCGGGAGAGGGTGGCGTAGGCGTCGCGGGCGTTCTGGTCGGCCGAGGTGAGCAGGCTGAGCGGGTAGTCCGCGGTGACCACGCCGTCGGTGGGGCGGATGACGGTCAGGTCGGAGATGCCCTTGACGGCCTCGCCGCTGTTCCCGTCGGCCTCGGAGCCCCGCCGCCCGTCGTGGCTGAGCAGCTTGCCGTGCTGGAGCGAGAGCAGCACGGACTCGTAGTTGATCAGCGCGTCGACCTGGGGCCGCTGACTGGCGCGGCGGGCGAACGCCTCCGCGAGCCAGCCCGAGGAGCCCGAGGTCAGCTTCTGTCCGGCGAAGAACTCCCGCAGCTTGGGCGAGGCGGCCCGCACGTCGGCGTCGGTCAGCGCGGACTGGGCCTGGGACAGCGCCGAGGTGAGGGCGATCAGCGCGGAGTAGCCGGAGTTGGAGCGGACCGGGTCGGTCATGCCGTAGGTGAGCTTGCCGTCGGTGACCGCGCGGTGCACGTCGGCCCAGGTCACCTGCTGGGGGTTCCAGCCCAGCCGGCTGACGGCGGCGGCGCGCACGCCGAGCGCCACCGGAGAGGAGACGATGGGGGTCTCCGTCCTGATCTTCTTGTGCTCGCCGGTGAGCAGCCGCAGGTAGTCGTTGGAGGCCAGCCAGACCGCGTCGTACCTGCCGTCGGCCCGGCCGGACGCGACGGTCTGCGCGCCGTCCAGGGTGCCGGTCCAGGTCGGTTCGATCTTTACGCCGGTGGCCTTCTCGGCCTCCTCCAACACGTGTGACAGGTCGGCGAGTTCGCTGCTGGCCAGCACGCGCAGGGTGCCGGGGGAGCCGCGCCGGCCGTCCTCGCCGTCGGTGTCGTCGTCGCCCGCACCGGAGCAGCCGGCGGTCAGCGCGAGCGCGAGGACGGCGGCGGTGACGGCGGCGCGCGCTCGCGCGGCGCGGGTGGTCAGGGGACGGGTGCGTCTCATCGGATGTCTCCGCCCAGCTCGGGCTTGGTGCGGGCGCGCTCCATGTGCGCGCTGGCCTGTTGGAGCTCGTTGGTCAGTGACTCGATGGTGGCGGCCATCGCGTCGGTCGCGCGGGCCTTGTACGTGTCGATCGTGTCCAGCGTCTGGTAGATCTGCTGGAACGCCCCGCGCAGCGTCTCCGCGCCCACCGCCGGGTCGGCCGCGATGCGCTGGATCTCCCCGCTCTGGGTGGCGAGCATCTCCGCGTTGGCCCGGATCAGTTCCTCGGTCGTCCCGCGCAGCGCGTTGACCTGCTCGACGACCTTGCGCTGGTTCTCCAGCGCGGCGGAGAGCATGACGGCGATCCGCAGCGCGGAGACGGTGGTGGTGGCGGCCCGCTCCACGCCCTTGATCAGCTCGTCGTTGTTGCGCCGGACGACGTCCATGGCCAGGTAGCCCTGGGCGCAGACGGCGATCTGGGTCAGCAGGTCCTGGTGTTTTTGCCGGACGGGGAAGAGGACGTCGGCGCGCAGTGCCTCGGCCCGGCCCGGGTCGGTGGCCTCGGCGTCGGCGACCCGGCGGGTGACGGCCTGGTCCAGCGCGTCGGTCAGGACCGTGTACTCCTGGAGCTTGCCCATCGTCTCCCAGAGCCGGACCCGCTCGGTGTGCAGCGAGGCGTTGTCGCGGCGCAGTTCGTCCTGGCCTGACCGCAGGCTGCCGACGATCCTGTTGAGGGTGCCCTGGGCGGAGGCGTACCGGGCGACGTGGTCGCGCAGCTTGTTGCCGCCGGGCAGCTTGGCCAGCAGGCGCTGCGCGCCCCGGCCGGGGCGCTCGCGCGGGTCGAGGTCCTCCACCGTGCGGCGCAGCTCGACCAGGCTGCTGGAGACCCGGCCCTGGGCGTCGCCGCCCTGGCCGCCGGGGCCGCCCCTGCCGTCGGACAGGGCGCGTACGGTGCGCTCCAGCATGCGGTTGGACTGCCCGGCGGCGGAGCGGATCTCGCCGGCGCCGAGTTCGGTGATCTCGTTGACGCGGCCGGCGAACTCGGGGGAGCGGGCGTCGAGGTCGGCGAGCGAGTCGACGTACTCGGTGGCCCGTGCCGCCATCTCGGCGGCCACGGAGTCCCCGAGGGGCACCAGGCCGATGGCGGACTCCCGGGGGACGGCCGCCACCGGCTCGGGCGGGGTCAGGACCAGCGGGGATTCCAGGCGCGGGTCGGGCGGTGACAGTGGCTGCATGACGGGGCGTCCCTCACTTCTCGGCACGGGAACGGCGGGCGATCTCGCGCATCACCTCGGCGGTGGGAACCGGGGCCTGCTGGACCGTTCCGGTGAGCTTCTGGCGCAGGTGCGCGCCGTGTTTGGCGGTCGCGGCGGCGAACTCGGAGACGTCACCGGAGGGCCGGAACCCGTGCCGGACGGCGAGTTGGCGCAGCTTGGGGTCGCGTTGCAGCAGTTCGCCGAACTTCCGGCCCCGGTCGGTCAGCGGCACCAGCGAGTGGTCGCTGAAGACGGTGGTGTCGGGGTAGAGCACCACGAGGTCCTCGACGGTGTCGCCACGGAGGAGGAGCGAGGCGATCTGCGACTCGTAGGCCAGCACCAGCGGGGTGCCGACGCCGGTGGTGAAGTCGTTGAACGGGGCGTCGCTGTTGACCTGTTGGCGGCCCTGGTCGGCCATCAGCTTGCGGGTGAGCGGGAGGACGGCCGCGATCCCCTTGTCGTCGCTGACCAGCCGGTTGCCGGCGGCGACGTAGGCGGCGGTGGCCAGGTAGAGGGCGCCGGAGTTGGAGGCGAGCGGGTCGGTGCTGGTGATGCTCAGGCGCCCCTTGAGCTCGGCGTACTCGCCGCTGCCCCGTAGGTCCTGCCAGACGGTGTCCTTCTTGACCGCGTCCAGGAACCGTTCCATGCGCAGGGTGCCGCTGCCCTCGCGGCCGACCGGGCCGGTGAGCTTGACATAGCCGGCGCCGGCGAGCGTCTCGGCGGCGGGGCGGCGGGCGAGGACCACCAGCGGCGAGTAGAAGGGGCGCAGCGGCGCGCCGCTGGAGGCGTGCGCGCGGCGCAGCGCGTCGGCGGGGGCGGAGCTGCCGGGGAAGGCGAAGTCCTCGCCCTTGAGGTCCAGGCCCTGCATGTCCCAGGAGCCGGAGGACTCGGTCTCCACGACGAATCCCTGGTCGGCGAGGGCCTCGCGCACCGTGGGGTCGTCGAAGAACTCGGCCTTCTCCGACCCGATGACGCCCCGAATCGTCGTCGTGTCGCTCGCCTCGGAGTCGTCGTCCCGTCCCAGGACGACCGCCGTGATGACGCCGCCGATCAGGACGAACGCCAACACGATGCCGAGGATGCGTTTCACGCGCCTCACTCCCCCCGTGGCACCGCCCGGTGTGCGGTGCGTAAGCCAGGGGTGAAGCATCGCTCCGGAAACCCACATTCCGGGCCGCGCTCGGTGAATGGGGGGTGAAGGGGGTATCGCAGTACGTCAACCGACCCGTGCGTCAGCGGGGTTGGTCACGGGCCGTGTGGGGCGGGCGCGGGTGGCCTCGGGTGGGCGCGCGTCGGTGTCGGTGGGCCGCGCCGGGGCCGCGTCGTCGGTGGCTACGCCGGTGTGGGCCGGCCGGGCCGGGGCCGGACCGGGGTCGGTCGCGGCCCGGCGTCGGTCACGGCTGGGCGTAGCCGGCGAGGAAGTCGCCGATGCGGGCGACCGCGTCGGCCAGGTCCTTCGCGTTGGGCAGTGTGACCAGGCGGAAGTGGTCGGGTTCGGGCCAGTTGAAGCCCGTACCGTGCACGATCATGATCTGCTCGGCCCGCAGCAGGTCGAGCACCATCTGCCGGTCGTCCTTGATCTTGTAGACCTTGGGGTCGAGCCGGGGGAAGGCGTACAGCGCGCCCTTGGGCTTGACGCAGGTCACGCCCGGGATCTGGGTGAGCGTCTCGTACGCCACGTCGCGTTGTTCGAGCAGTCTGCCGCCGGGGCGGACCAGTTCGTTGACGGTCTGTCGGCCGCCGAGGGCGGCGGCCACCGCGTGTTGGGCGGGCATGTTGGCGCACAGGCGCATGTTGGCCAGGATGGTCAGGCCCTCGATGTAGCTGGCCGCGTGGGCCTTGGGGCCGCAGACCGTCATCCAGCCGCTGCGGTAGCCGGCGACGCGGTAGTTCTTGGAGAGGCCGTTGAAGGTGAGGGTGAGCAGGTCGGGGGCGATGGCCGCGGTCGGCGTGTGGGTCACGCCGTCGTAGACGATCTTGTCGTAGATCTCGTCGGAGCAGACCATGAGCTGGTGCCGGCGGGCGATGTCGGTCAGGCCACGGAGCATCTCGTCGTCGTAGACGGCGCCCGTGGGGTTGTTCGGGTTGATCACGACCAGTGCCTTGGTGCGGTCGGTGATCTTGGCCTCGATGTCGGCCAGGTCGGGCATCCAGTCCGCCTGCTCGTCACACCGGTAGTGCACGGCCGTGCCGCCCGACAGCGAGACGGCGGCCGTCCACAGCGGGTAGTCCGGCGCCGGCACCAGCACCTCGTCGCCGTCGTCCAGCAGGGCCTGCATGGCCATCTGGATGAGCTCGGAGACGCCGTTGCCCAGGTAGACGTCCTCCACGTCGAGGTCGATACCCCGCGTCTCGTAGTGCTGCACGATCGCGCGGCGGGCGGCCGGCAGACCCTTGGCGTCGCCGTACCCGTGCGAGGTGCCGAGGGAGCGCAGCATGTCCTCCAGGATCTCCGGCGGGCACTCGAAGCCGAAGAGCGCCGGATTCCCGGTGTTGAGCTTGAGGACGCGATGCCCTGCCGCCTCAAGCCGCATGGCCTCCTCAAGGACCGGGCCACGAATCTCGTAGCAGACGTTTGCGAGCTTGGTTGACTGGATCACCTGCATGCGGGCCACCATACGGGCGCATTTCGGGACCCGCTCGGTGTTTCTCACCACGTTCGGGCGGGGGAGCGGGCGCGTGGTGGGGCCCCGTCAGGTGGTGGGGGTGCGCCGCACGGAGCGGCCCGCGAGGACGTCGGTCCGGCGGCCGTCTTGGATGACGAAGCGGCCATCGATCAACACATGCGGAATGCCGGTCGGAAGGGTGCGCGGGGCTTCGAATGTCGAACCGGCGGCGACCGTGTCCGGATCGAAGAGCACCAGGTCGGCGCGGTATCCGGGCTGGACCAGGCCCCGGTCGGGGAGCCTGAGACGGGCCGCGGGGCGCGAGGTGAGATGCGCCACGCACTCCTCCAACGGGAGCACGCCGAGCTCGCGCGCGTACCGCCCCAGGTAGTGCGGGAAGGTGCCGTACGCCCGGGGGTGGGGCTTGTCGCCCTGGAGGATGCCGTCGCTGCCGCCGGTGTGGACGGGGTGGCGCATGATCGTCCGGACGTTCTCCTCGTGGCCGACGTGCTGGAGGATCGTGGTGCCCAGCCCGTCCTCCAGCAGCAGCCGGCGGGCCGTGGTGAACGGCTCCTCGCCGCGCTCGGCGGCGCTGTCCGCGACGGTCTTTCCGACGTAGGGGGCCAGCTCCGGACGGGTGACGCCGGAGATCTCGATGGTGCGCCAGTCCATGGGCACACCGTGACAGCCGTCGGCGCCCTCGACCTCCATCACGTGCCGGATGCGCGCGGTGACCTCCGCGTCGCGCAGCCGCTCCAGGGTCGCGGCGGGCCCGCCCTCGCTGGCCCAGCTCGGCAACATCGCGACCAGCGTGGTGGCGCCGGGGGTGTAGGGATAGGTGTCCAGGCTGATGTCGGCGCCGTCGGACAGGGCCCGGTCGAGCAGGGCCAGCAGCTCGGGTGCGCGGCCCTCGTTGACGCCGAAGTTCATGGTGGCGTGCGCCAGGTGCAGGGCGCAGCCCGCCTCCCGGGTGAGGGTGACCATCTCCGCGTACGCCTGGAGCGCGCCCGCCCCGTAGGAGCGGTGGTGCGGGCAGTAGTAGCCCCCGTACGCGGCGACCACCCGGCACAGCTCGGTCAGCTCGGCGTCGGAGGCGTACATGCCCGGCGTGTAGGTGAGCCCGGAGGACATTCCCACGGCGCCCTCGGCCAGGCCGGTGGCGACCAGTTCGCGCATCCGGGTCTGTTCGGCGGCGCTGGCCGGCCGGTCGTCCCAGCCGACGGCGAGCATCCGCACGGTGCCCTGCGGGATGAGGTAGGCCGCGTTGACCGCGATGCCCTGCCCGTCGAAGCCGCTGTCCAGCCGGTCCAGGTACTCGCCGACGGTCCGCCAGGTGAAGTCGACGTCGTCGGTGCCGGGCCCGCCGCCGTTCCAGCCGGCGATCTGGGCGCGCACCTGGGCCAGGGTGGCCTCGTCCACCGGCGCGTACGACAGGCCGTCCTGCCCGAGGACCTCCAGGGTCACCCCCTGCGCGGTCTTGGCCTCGTGCGCGGGGTCGCGCAGCAGGGCCAGGTCGCTGTGGGCGTGCATGTCGATGAAGCCCGGGGACAGGGCCAGGCCGTGCGCGTCCAGGGTGGCGCGCGCGCTGGGGCGCGGCCCGCCGTCGCTGGCGCGGTGGATCGCGGCGACGCGCCCCGCGTCGAGGGCGACGTCCGCCCGGTAGGAGGCACCCCCGGTGCCGTCGATGACGCGGACGTCGCGGATGACCAGGTCCATGGGGGCTCCTCGCGGGCGGGGTGGGGTGGTGGTGGGTGGGGGATCGGGGCGGTCCGCGCGCGGGGTCGGCGCGGTGGGCGGTGGGTGACGGCCACCCGGTAGGTGCGGGCGGCCGGGCCACGGGGGTTGCTGGTCGCGACGCGCGGGGGCTGCTGGTGGCGGGCCACGGGGGCGCTGGTGGCGGGCCCGGTGGGGCGGGCCCGCGAGCGGGCCTAGAAGAAGGTGCGGACCAGGTCGCTGACCGTGCCGTCGGCCTCGACCAGCGGGATGAGCTGCCACTTGTCGAAGGAGGTGCAGGGGTGGGACAGGCCGAGACCCACCCAGTCGCCCACCTCCAGGCGGGTGCCCGGCTCGGTGCGTAGCCAGCCGTGCTGGTCGGACAGGCCGGTCAGGGTGACCCCGTCGGCCGGTCGCAGCTCGCCGCTCTCCCCGTCGCGCACCACCTGCGGCACCGGCAGGTGCAGGTCGTAGGCGGCGTCGCGCTTGCCCGCGTTCAGGAACGCCTGCTCGGCGTTGGGCCGCGAGATCACCTGGGCCCACAGCCGGAACGCGGAGTGCAGCGCGCCTTCTTCCGGGACCCGGTTGAAGGGGGTCAGTTCGCGGTAGTGGCCGTCGTCGTGCGAGACGTACGCCCCCGAGCGCAGCAGCTTGAGCACCGGGCCCGACAGCGGCGGCACCTCGGCGAAGACCTCGGCCACCGCGTCGAACCACGCGCTGCCGCCCGCGCTGACCACGATCTCCGCCGGGTCGGCCCCGAAACGCCCGGCCCGGTCGAACTCGGCCAGCAGCGCGACCAGTTGACGCAGCCAGGCGCGTACGGACGCGTCGTCCGCCTGGGGCACCTCGCCCTCGTAGCCGGCGACGCCGACCAGGCGCAGGGTGCCCACCTCGGCGACCGCGTCCGCGATCAGCTCGCATTCGGCGGCGCTGCGCGCGCCGGTGCGCGCCCCCGGGCCGGCGCCCAGTTCCACCACCACGTCGACGGGACGGGCGGCGCCGGCCGCGCGCAGCGCCTGGTCCATCAGGCGCACGCCGCGCACCGAGTCCACGTAGCAGATGAGGCGGAAGTCCGGGTCGGCGGTGAGCTCGCCGGCCAGCCAGCGCAGCGAGGCCGCGTCCACGACCTCGTTGGCCAGGAAGATCCGCTGGATGCCGAAGGCGCGGTAGACGCGGACGTGTGAGGGGAGGGCGGCGGTGATGCCCCAGGCGCCGTGGGCCAGTTGCCGCTCGAAGAGCTGGGGCGCCATCGACGTCTTGCCGTGCGGCGCGAAGGCGAGCTGGTGGCGGTCGGCGTAGGTCTCCATGAGCGCGAGGTTGTGCGCGAGGGAGTCGGCCGACAGGGCGAGGACGGGGGTGGTGAAGCCGCCGGTGAACAGCGACCTGCGCTCGGCGGCGAGGTCGCCCACGGTGGTGCCGTCGGCGTCCGGCGGCAGCCCCTTGAACCGGTGGTCCACCCGCTCGCCGGCCAGCGGCGCCACCGCCTCGCGCACCCGCCGCAGCCGGCCGGCCGCGGCGTCGGCGGCGGGCGAGGTGGGCGCGGGGTGGCCGTACGCGGCGCCCTCGGTGCCCCCGTCCGTGGGCGGGGTGGCGCCGGCGTGCGCGGTCGGGGCGGCGTTGTCGGGTGTGGCGTGGCGCGCGCCCTCGGCGGCGGCCGCCGGCCGCTGGTGCGGTGCCGGGCGCGCGGCTTCGGGGTGCGTCCCGGCGTCGGGGCGCGTCGTCGGTACGGTCCGTGGGTCCGCACCCCTGGTGTTCTCGGTGGCCATGGAGCCCCCCAAAGATCTTGTTGCATATACTGCAACATCCATTGCGTATATCGCTTACTGCTGTCTAACATCCCGGCAAGCACCGGGTCAACGGTGCGAACCGTCCGCCGAAACCCGGGACGGCCCCCCGCCGGTCCCGACCCCGGCGCGCGGGGCGCGAACCGGGTCCCGGCGGGCGTGCGGGGCTCCGTGCGGGGCCGGTCGCGAGACGACCGGCCGCGACCTGGGCGCCCCGCCCGCCCGGGCCCCGGCCCCGGGCGGACCCGCAGAGCCGGTAGAAGACCGCGTGACAGGAGCGAGAGCGATCGTGACCGCAGCCCCGAGCAGCCCGGACGTCGATGTCGTGTGCCTCGGCGAGTCCATGGTCACCTTCGTTCCCCGCCGGCCGGGCCGACTCGCCGACGTCCCCACCTTCGACCGGGGGATCGGTGGCGCCGAGTCCAACGTCGCCTGCTCGCTGGCCCGCGCGGGCCACCCCGCGCGCTGGGTGAGCCGGGTCGGCGCGGACGGCTTCGGCGACCACCTGGTCGCGGCCATCGCGGCGACCGGCGTGGACACCTCGGCGGTCCAGTACGACGCGCTCCGGCCCACCGGCATCTACTTCCGCACGGCGGGGGAGCGCGCGGTAGCCGCCGCCGCGCCCGCCGGCGGCTCCGAGGTCGTCTACTACCGCGCGGGCTCGGCCGCCGCCGCGATGGCGCCCGGCGCCTTCGACCGGGCGACGCTGTGGAGCGGGCGGGTGCTGCACCTGTCGGGCATCACCGCCGCGCTCTCCGCCGACTGCCTGGCCCTGATGCGCGAGCTCACCGCGCCGGCCGCCGGCCGCCCGCTGCTCTCCTTCGACGTCAACTACCGCGTCGGCCTCTGGCGGGCCCGCGCCGGCGCCGACCAGGTGGGCCCCGAGGTGCTCGCCGACCTCGCGCGCGGCTGTGACCTGGTCTTCGTCGGCGAGGACGAGGCGGAGGCGGCCTGGGGCCTCGGCGGTCCCACCGCCATCCGGGCCGCGCTGCCCGAGCCCGCCGTCCTCGTGGTCAAGCACGGCGCGGACGGCGTCACGGTCTTCGCCCGCGAGGGCGACACACCCGCGCCCGCCACGACGCCCGCCCCGAGGTCCGACCCGGACGCGATGGGTGAGGCGCTCGCGGCGGGCGGGCCCGACCCGGCCGGTGGAGCCGGGGCCGCGCCCGCGCCGGGTGCCCGGGGGCTCGCGGGGGACACCGTGACGTACGCGCCCGCGCTGCGCGTGGACGTGGTGGCGCCCGTCGGCGCCGGTGACGCCTTCGCCGCCGGCTTCCTCTCGGCGACCCTGCGCGGCCTGCCGGTCTTCGCCCGCGTGCGACACGGCCACCTGATGGCCGCCGCCGCCCTCACCGTCCCCGGCGACCTCGGCAGCCCGCCGAGCCGGGCCCGGGCGGACCGGCTGGCCGCGCTCGACGCGGACGCCTGGGGCGCGTTGCGCCTGTCCGCCGGCTGGGCGGGGGACACCACCGGCCCGGAGGTACCTACCGTAGGGGGAACCAACGCGGAGGTACCCAACCGATGAGTCAGACCGTCGACCGTGCGCTGAGCATCCTGCCGTTGCTCGCGGAGGGCCCGGCCAACCTGGAGCAGGTCGCGGGCCGGCTCGGCGTCCACAAGTCCACCGCCCTGCGACTGCTGCGCACGCTGCACGAACACGGCATGGTCTACCGCCAGCAGGACCAGCGCTACCGGCTCGGGGCGCGGCTGTTCGCGCTCGCGCAGGAGGCCGTCGAGAACCTGGACGTGCGCGAGATCGCCCACCGCCACCTGGTCTCACTCAACGAGAAGTGCGGACACACCGTGCACCTGGCGGTGTACGAGGAGAACGAGGTGCTCTACATCGACAAGGTGGAGAGCCGCTACCCGGTACGGATGTACTCGCGGATCGGCAAACCGGTGGCGATCACCGTGGCCGCCGTGGCCAAGCTGCTCCTGGCCGACCTGCCCGAGCCCGAGCGGCGGGTCATCGCCGAACGGCTGGACTACCCGCTCTACACCTCCCGTTCGACCCCCGGCCCGGCCGCCTTCCTGGCCGAACTGGCCAAGGTGCGCGAGCAGGGCTGGGCCAGTGACCTGGGCGGCCACGAGGAGTCCATCAACTGTGTGGGCGCGCCGATCCGGGGCGCCGACGGGCGGGTGGTCGCCGCGTGCTCGGTCTCGGCGCCCAACGTCGTGGTCACCGCCGAGGAGTTGCTGACCCTGCTCCCGCTGGTGCGCACCACCGCCGACGCCATCACCCGCGAGTACTCCGGACGCCACCAGTGAACGCCCCCCGCCGCACACCGCCGACGCCTCGCGCGCACACCGGGCCGAGCCGGCCGGGAGCGCACGCCGGGCCGGCCGACCCGCGCCCGTGCGCGAGGACGTCCGACGGGCGCCCGGACGCGACACCACGCGCCCCGAGTCCGTACGCCAACGCCTTACCGCGTCCCAGACCCTGACCTACCGGCACCACCCGAACCACCGGAATCCATCCGGCGCCACCCGGCGACGCGACCGCACCACCCAGCGTCGCCCGGGGCGTCGGCCGGCGCGCCAGCGCCACCAGGCACCACCCGCACCACCGACCAGACCCGCAGGGCGGACCGCCGGACGGGCCCGGCCCGTCGGCCGCCCGCCCGTGCGCAAGCCCGGAAGCAGAGGAACCCTCACATGAGCGACAAGCTCCAGAAGACGGCCATCACCCCCGCCACCCACACCGCGCCGCCGGCCAAGTTCTCGCACGGCGTGCGCAAGGGCAACATCCTCCAGGTCGCGGGCCAGGTCGGCTTCCTGCCCGCCGTCCCCGGGCAGGCCCCGACGCCGGCCGGGCCGACGCTGCGCGAGCAGACCCTCCAGACGCTGGCCAACGTCAAGGCCATCCTGGAGGAGGGCGGCGCGCGCTGGGAGGACGTGCTGATGCTGCGCGTCTACCTCACCGACGTGGACCAGTTCGCCGAGATGAACGAGATCTACAACGAGTACTTCGCGGACCTCACGGAGGCCCCGGCCGCCCGCACGACGGTCTACGTCGGCCTGCCGGCCGGGCTGCTCATCGAGATCGACGCGCTCGCCGTACTGGGCTGATCCCGGCGCTGCGGGCCCTCCGGCACCACCCCCGCCGCAGGGCCCGCCGCCCCGGCCCGCCCCACCACCACCCGGGGCGGGGCCGCCCACGGCCACCCCGGGCCCCGCGCCCGTACGCGACCGCCCACTCGCCCCGGGCGTGCGCGCCCACCAGGCTCCGCCGCCACCGCCCGACCGGCCCCGGCACCCGGAGCGCACGCGGGCGGCGAGGCACCACCACCGCCGCGCCCCACCCCGCACCCCAGCCGCACCCCACGCGCCACCGGACGACGCGCGCGGGCGCGGCGCAGCCGCACAACTCCCCTGTGGGGCAAGGGACTTCGCCCCGTACGGGACCACCTACCCGGACGGCCCGCCCAGCCGCGAGCCCCCGCGTACGCCGCGCCTGGCGGGTCCGCCGCGTACCCGTAGGCACCCCCGCCCCGCGCCGGTGAGCGCGGCACCCGGCGGCGTCCGACCGGCGGCTCCGCGTCCGCCGTCGAGCGCCCGCGCGGCGCGCCCCGGCGCCCTCCGTACCGCACCGCCACCCGCGCGTCGCCGCTCCGGCCGCCGCGCACCACCTCACCGCTCCACCCCACGGCACGTGATGCCCCACACCTCGCGTTCCCCGTCCCCCGTCCCACCGTTCCCGGCACGTGCCGCGCAGCCGCCGTGCCGTGGTCCGCCCTACCCACCGACCCCTGGAAACAACGGAGTTCCCATGTTGCTCGCAGCGGCCCCCGCGGCCGAGACGCCACCGCACACCGGTGGCCTCCTGCTGCTCATCGACGGCACCGCCGGCCTGCTGACCGTCGCCGCCCTGGGCATCGCCCTCCTGCTCTTCCTGATCATCAAGGTGCGGTTGCAGCCGTTCGTGGCGCTGCTCGCGGTCTCCATCGCGGTGGGCCTGGCCGCCGGCCTCTCGGTCACCGAACTCTTCGGCACCGTGCAGAAGTCCGACGCCGTCTCGCTCATCGAGTCCGGCATGGGCGGCATCCTCGGCCACATCGCCATCATCATCGGGCTGGGCACCATGCTCGGCGCGATCCTGGAGGTCTCCGGCGGCGCCGAGGCCCTCAGCACGCGGCTGCTCACCCTCTTCGGCGAGCGCCGGGCCCCGCTGGCGATGGGCCTGACCGGCCTGATCTTCGGCATCCCGGTCTTCTTCGACGTCGGCATCTTCGTGCTCGCGCCGATCGTCTACGCCGCCGCCAAGCGCAGCGGCAAGTCCATCCTGCTGTACTGCATGCCGCTGCTGGCCGGCCTGTCCATGACGCACGCGTTCCTGCCGCCGCACCCGGGACCGGTGGCCGCGGCCGGGCTGCTCGACGTCGACCTGGGCTGGGTCATCCTGATGGGCGTGGTCTGCGGGATACCCGCGGTGCTCGCCGCCTGGGCGTACGCCGCGTGGATCGGACACCGCGTCTTCGTCCCCGTCCCGCAGGACATGGTCGAGGCCGCCGAGGAGGCCCGGGCCGCCGTCGAGGCCGAGCGGCGTGTCAGCGGCGGCACGGCCGGCAAGGGCGGGGCGGCCAAGGGCGCCGGCGGCGCCGACGGCCAGGGCGGCGCGGAGGGTTCGGGCGCCGCCGAGGCACCCGTCTCGGTCGGTACGGTGCTCGCCATCATCGGCACCCCGCTGCTGCTCATCCTGTGCGCGACGTTCTCCTCCATCGCCTTCGACCCCAGCACGGGCCGCTCGGTCGTGGAGTTCTTCGGCCACCCCTTCGTGGCGCTGACCATCGCGCTGCTGCTGGCCTACTACGTGCTGGGGCTGCGGCGCGGCTGGTCGCGCAAGTCGCTGGAGACCGTCTCGACCGCCTCGCTCAAGCCGGTCGGCAACATCCTGCTGGTGGTCGGCGCGGGCGGCGTGTTCGGTGCCGTGCTCAAGGGCAGCGGCGTCGCCCAGGCGCTGGCCGACGCCTTCGACAGCGCCGGCCTGCCGGTCATCGTGCTGGCCTGGCTGATCTCGGTGGTGCTGCGGGTCGCGCAGGGCTCGGCGACGGTGGCCATCGTCACCACCGCCGGCATCGTCTCGCCCCTGCTGGCCGACGGCGACTACTCGCAGGCCCACCTCGCCCTGGTGATCATGGCGATCTCGGCGGGCTCCATCTTCGCCTCGCACGTCAACGACGGCGGGTTCTGGATGGTGGCCAAGTACTTCGGCATCTCCGAGCGCGACACCCTCAAGTCCTGGACGGTCCTGGAGACGGTCCTCTCGGTGGTCGGCTTCGTGATGGCGGCCCTGCTCAGCCTGGTGATCTAGCCCGGCGCCCCGGCGGGGGCGGGCGCGTACCCCGTGGGCCGGTGGCCCCGGCCCCGCGCCCGCCCCCGAGGCGTGCGCTCACCCTCCCACGACGTCCAGCACCCAGGTCACGCCGAACCGGTCCCGCAGCATGCCGTACGCCGTGGCCCACGGCGCCGGCTCCAGCGGGCGCAGCACGCTCGCGCCGGCCGCCAACCGCTGCCACCGGTCGCCGACCTCCGCCACGTCGGCACCGCGCACCGAGACGAGAAAGGAGTTCTCGCCCCGCTCCCAGGGCAGGTGCGAGGGCACGTCGTAGGCCATGACGTGGAAACCGTCGTCGGTGACGACCTCGCCCCACATCAGCCAGTCGGCCTCGGCCGCCCCCGAGGCGGCGCCGGCGTCCGCGTACGTGACGGCGGTGGTGTGCCCGCCGAAGACGGACCGGTAGAAGTCGAGCGCCCGGCGGGCGTCGCCACGGAAGGTGAGATGGGCGGTGGTCGTGAGGGTCACGGTCGGCTCCCTGCCGTCGGTTCCTGGTCGAGCGCCGGGCCCGCCCCGTGGGCGCCGGCCGGCGCACGGGGACGCGGTACGTCGCGTCGGTCGGCGGGCGCGGTGGCCGGGTGGGGCCGCCGCGTCCCGGGCTCGGGGACGACCGTTCCAGGGGTGGCGGACAGGGTGTGTCCGCCACCACCGGCAGGATGGGGACGTGCCGAAGACCTCCGCGCGCCTGCTGGCGCTCCTGTCCCTGCTCCAGGCCCGCCGCGACTGGCCGGGCGCGGAACTGGCCGAGCGGCTCGCGGTCAGCACGCGCACCGTGCGCCGCGACGTGGACCGGCTGCGCGAACTCGGCTACCCGGTCGCGGCGACGCTGGGCCCCGACGGCGGCTACCGGCTCGACGCCGGATCGCGACTGCCCCCGCTCCTCTTCGACGACGACCAGGCCGTCGCGCTCGCCGTGGCCCTGCGGGCCGCCACCGGGCCCGGCGTCGGCGAGGCCGCCGCGCGCGCCCTGCACACGGTGCGCCAGCTCATGCCCGCGCGGCTGCGCCACCGCGTCGACACCCTGCGGGTCACCCCGGCCGGCCCGAGGCCCCCTCAGCACGGGCCGGTGGACGCCCGCGTGCTCGCGACCCTGGGCGAGGCCGTCCGTGCCCGCGAGGAGCTGCGCTTCGACTACGCCCCGCCGCCGGGTGGCGGCACCGACCCCGCGCGGCGGCGGGCGCAGCCCCACCACCTGGTCACCTGGGGCGGGCGCTGGTACCTGTTGGCCTGGGACCTGGACCGTGCCGACTGGCGTACGTTCCGCGTGGACCGCCTCATCCCGCGTGTGCCCACCGGTCCCCGGTTCACCCCGCGCGAGCTGCCCGGGGGAGACGTGGCCGGGTTCGTCGCGGGGCGCTTCCGGGGCGCGGCCGGTGGGTCCGACTGGCCCTGTCGCGGTGAGGTGCTGCTCGACCTGCCCGCCGCCGACGTCGCCCCGTACGCGGTCGA
Source organism: Streptomyces sp. NPDC057702 (assembly GCF_042799315.1). Lineage (NCBI taxonomy): Bacteria > Bacillati > Actinomycetota > Actinomycetes > Kitasatosporales > Streptomycetaceae > Streptomyces > Streptomyces sp. NPDC057702. Next base: position 44,722 of record NZ_JBHVJC010000024.1, read on the forward strand.
CGCCCTGGTGGCGGAGGAGGGCCCGGGCCGCTGTCGCCTCGTCCTCGGCTCCTGGTCCTGGACCGCCCTGGCCTGCGCGGTCGGCCAGTTCGACGCGGATGTCGAGGTCGTCGGCCCGCCCGAACTCCGGGCCGCCTTCGCGCGGCTGGCCCACCGCTGGGCGCGGGCCGCCGCCCCCTGACCCGCCCGGTGACGGGCCCGCCCCGCGCCGTCGCCCCGGTCCAACGCACCGGCCCCGGCGCTCGACGCGAAGCCGAACACCGGGGCCAGGAACCCGCGTTGCGCCAGCCAGCCAGCCGCGTGGGTCGGGTGAGTCGGGCCGGATGGGCGAGGCGGGCTGTCGGTCGGGGTGGGGGCCGGCCGGGTGCGCGGGGTCGCGCTGTGGGTGTACGGGGTCGTGCTGTGGGCGTACGGGCGGTCGAGGCGCCGCCGCGACCCGACCGCCCGGGGCCGACCCGGGGGGCCGGCGGCCGGTGGCGGTCGCCGGATGGGGCGGCCACCCACCCGGCGGCCGCCACCCGGGGTCTCGCCCGGGCGCACGGACGCCCGACGTCGTACGGAGCCCGCCGGCGACACCCCTCGTACGGGGCGTGCCGGCGCCCCGGTCACGGCCGGGCGCGGTGCGTCAGCTCGTGGCGCAGTACTGCTGCTCCTTGCCGATGGAGCGGTACATGCAGTCGGAGTTCTCCAGCAGGATCAGCACGGCCTCGCGGTTGCGGCTGGTCTCGCGCTCGATGACCTCGTCGGGCGGGTAGAAGCCGCCGCCACCGCCACCGGGGCCCGGGTACATCTCGAAGGTGTAGCTGAAGATCTTCTGGTTGCCCCACAGCCAGTCACCGATCGACCCGTCGGTGACGTACAGGTCGCTGGACTGCTCGGGCGTGTACCCGTTGGTGCCGGCCATCTTGCGGCCGATCGTGGCGAACGCGTCCCGGTCGTCCTGGGTCAGGCCGGCCGCGGTGTCCGCGGTGGTGTAGCCGTAGGGCCACAGGATGAGCTGGCTGTAGGTGTGGAAGTCGATGTTCGACTTGATCTGCTGCTTGCCGCCGACGACCCGGCTGCGGACGAAGTCGGCGACGACCTTGACCTCGGGGCCGGACTCGGCGCGCGGGCCACGGTAGGTGTCGGAGGTCGGGCTGCCGGAGGAGCCGCCACAGCAGCCCCACTTGAAGTTCCAGTTGCGGTTCAGGTCGGTGCCCGTGGCGCCGGCGCCCGGCTGCCGGTTCTTGCGCCAGCTGCGGTACGAGCCGGTGGCGATGTCGTACTCGCCGCCGTCCGGGTTGACGTCCGGCACGATCCAGATCTCGCGGCTGTCGATGAGCTTCTTGAGCCGCGCGTCGCTGGCGTACTTGTCGCCGAACTCGCGCAGCAGGTACAGCGCCATCTCCACGGTCAGGTGCTCGCGCGCGTGCTGGTGCGCGGTGAACAGCACCTCCGGCTCGTCCTCGTCGGTGCCGACGTTGTCGCTGATCTTGATCGCGACGATGTCCCGGCCCTCGTAGGACTTGCCGATGACGCGCTTGCTCATGATGTTCGCGTTCTTGGCGACCCGGTCGTTGATCTCGGCCGTGGCCTCGGCGTAGTTGTGGTAGCGCGAGTCGGCCGGTGGGAAGTCGCGCGGGGTGGCCTCCCGGTCGCCGGTGCGCGCGGGCGGCCCGGCCAGCGCCGTGACCTCGTACCCGAGCGCGCGGACCCGCCGCAGTTCGGCCGGGGTCGCGGTGATGGTCACCGCGTCCTCGCGGACCGCGTCGATGGCGGCCCCGGTGGCGGCGATCTCCGAGCGCTGGGCCACGGTCTTCGGGCCGCTGACGTCGTACTGTCGGGCGGTGTCGGCGGACTCGGCGGTGGTGGGGGTGGCGTCGCGGGCGCCGGAGCCCGTGTCGTCGGCGTTGGCCGCCAACGGCGCGGACAGGGCGAGGGTGAGCAGGGCGGCGATGACGGTGGTCCGCCTGCCCCTGGTTCGAAGTCGCATGCGATCTCCTGGTGGGGGTGAGTCCAGTAGGTGCGACGTGCGAAGGCCGTGCCTCCGGGGGTTCGGGTGGGCACGGGGCCCGCCGCGGCGTACGGCGCGGGTGCCGGGGACAGTCTTGGGTTCTGGCATGCCCGGGTCAACATGTGGAGCTGGTGTGAACCCGCCATTTTTTGGGGTTTCCGATTCCTTGATTGCCCAGAGGGGTTGATGCGCTCAGAATGCGCATGACAAATCCGCTGCACATCCGGAGGGAAGGACTCCCCCACGTGAACCGAACCGTCATAGGCGCGCTCTCGGCCCTCGCTCTGAGCGGCTCGCTGGTCACCGGCCTCGCCGCCACCTCCGCCGCCGCCCACGACACGGGCGCGGCCGACGCCGACAGAACCACCGCCGGCGTGACGTCGCCGAAGGTCAAGGCCGTGACGTACGAGGGCACGGTGGCGCTCAGCAACTGCTCGGGCTCGATCGTGAAGTTGCCCAGCTCCACCGACCAGGACCCGGCCCTGGTGCTGACCAACGGCCACTGCCTGGAAGGCGGCATGCCGGGCGCGGGACAGGTGTTCGTGGACCAGCCCTCCAGCCGGAGCTTCACCCTGCTGAACGCGAGCGCGGGCACGGCGGGAACGGTGCGGGCCACCAAGCTCGCCTACGGCACGATGACCGACACGGACGCGGCGCTGTACCAGGTCAACGCCACCTACGCGCAGATCAAGCAGCGCTACAACGTCAACGCGCTGGCCCTGTCCGCCGAGCGGCCCACCAGCGGCTCCAGCATCAAGGTCGTCTCCGGCTACTGGAAGCGCACCTACACCTGCAACGTGAACGGCTTCGTGCCGCAGCTCAAGGAGGGGAGCTGGACCTGGAAGGACTCGGTCCGCTACACCTCGCCGTGCAACGTCATCGGCGGTACGTCCGGCTCGCCGGTCATCGACGCCACCAGCGGCAAGGTCGTGGCCGTCAACAACACCATCAACGAGTCCGGCCAGCGCTGCACGATGAACAACCCGTGCGAGGTGGACGAGAACGGCCAGGTCACCGTCCGCCGTGGCATCGGCTACGCGCAGCAGACCTACCAGATCACCCGCTGCGTCGGGGCCGGCAACAAGGTCGACCTGAACCTCCCCGGCTGCACCCTCCCCAAGCCCCGCGCGGCCCACGCGGGCGCCACGGACCGGCTGGCCACCACCACCGCGCCGGGACCGCTCGCCACCCGGTGACGACGGGCTCAGCCCCCTCGCGTCAGCGCGTCCGCCCACCACGGCCCAACGCGCCGCCCCGCACCACCTCCGCCCCGACACGCCCCCCGCCCCCCGTACGCCCCCGAATCCGGGTCGTGCGGGGGGCGTTGTGGGGGCGCGGCACGGCCACGGCGCCAGCGTGCGGCGGGGTGGCGGAGCGACAGCTGGCCGCCCGGCCTGGCAGGCTGAGACGAGCCAGGGGCCGTGTGACGGCGTGCTAGCGTCCCGGCGCTGACGACCCGCTGCGATATGCGAAGGCACCGCGATGGCCTACACGCCCCCCACCTGGCCCGTCTCTGTCAAGGGCGTCACGCTCGACGGACGGGGCAGGGTCCTGCTGCTCAGGAACGACCGCGCGGAATGGGAACTGCCCGGCGGCCGACTGGAGCCTGACGACCCCACGCCCGAGGCCACGGTCGCCCGGGAGATCAGCGAGGAGGCGGGATGGAGTGTGCGGGTCGGCCCGCTGCTGGACGTATGGATCTACCAGCCGCTTCCCACGACCCTGCCGGAGCGCCGCGTCGTCATCGTGACCTACGGCTGCGACGTCCTGACGCCTGACACCGAGCCCGTCCTGAGCCACGAACACCAGGAGGTCGGCCTGTTCACGGCCGACGAGGTGCCCGAGCTGACGATGCCCGACGGTTACAAGCGTTCCATCGCCGCCTGGTACCGGCGTGCCGGGAAGCGGTCGGGCCCGGCGAGCTGACCTCTCGCACCTCGCCGCCCTGCCCCCGGGTGAGACCAGGGGGCCGCGCGGCCGGGCCCGCCGTGGCCGGGTGGGGGTGGGGCCGGGGCGGGGTGGGGACGCGCCCGTGTGGGGTGGGCGTGTCGTGGGGCCTGGCTTGGGTGGTGGCGGCGCGGTGATCGGGGCGCGACCCTCGTTCGGGGTCGCGCCCCGGCGCGTTCGGTGGTGGCGGGGGCTCGCGGACGCGAGCCGTGCCTACGGGCGGGTCGAGGGGCGGGCCCCGGTCAGTGCTGTCTCGATGGCCGCCTTGATGTCGTCGCTCTGGGCGTCCGAGCTCCCCGGGCCGAGGTTCGCCATGACCGTCGCCTGTCGGCCGTCGACCGTGGCGCCGGCCATCGTCTCGAAGCCCAGGAAGTCACCGGAGTGTCCCCAGTAGAGGCCGCCGCCGCCCGGTAGGGACCTGCTCTCCAGGCCGAGGCCGTACGCGCGGTCGTCGCTGCCGCCGGTGGGCTGGGTGCGCTTCATCTCCCGGAGTTCGGCCGGTTCCAGCAGCTTGCCGCCCAGGAGGGCCTTCAGGAACGTGTTGAGGTCGGTGCCGCTGGAGATCATTCCGCCGGCCGCGCCGCCGATGGAGGGGTCGATCTCCGTGATGTCCAACAGCGGCGCGTCCTTGCCGGGTTGCGCGTACCCGCGCGGGTGCGGGCCCGGGATCGTGGTCCTGCTCGGTACGGAGGTCTCGTGCAGGTGCAGGGGTTTGATGATGCGCTCGCGGACCTCGTCGGCGTACGTGTGGCCGGTCACCCTCTCGATGATCATGCCGGCGAGCAGGTAGTTCGTGTTGGAGTAGTCCCAGTCGGTGTCCGGCTTGACCACCGGGGGGTGCTGGAGCGCGAGGGCCACCAGGTCGCGGGGGTCGTGGCGGACCAGCGGGTTGGCCACGATGTCCTGCGGCTTGAGGTAGTCGAGGAAGTCGGGCAGCCGGCTGGTGTGCTGGAGCAGCTGGCGGACGGTGATCTTCCGCCCGTCGTTGCCGTTCCCCCGGACGACGCCGGGCAGGTAGCGCTCCACCGGGGCGTCCAGTGCGACGCGGCGCTCTTCCACCAGTTGCAGCACGGTGGTCGCCGTGAACATCTTGGTCATGCTGCCGATCCGGAACCTGCTGTCGCGATGCACCGGGGCCCGGCTGGTCACGTTCGCGACGCCGCTGGTCAACACCGTGCTGCCGCGCCGGTCCCGCACCTCGGCCAGTGCGCCGGGTACGCCGTCGACGCTGGTCAAGCGCTGGAGGTACTCCCGCACCCCGGTGTGGTCGGCCGCCGCGCGCTCCGTGGCGCGCGCCGTGCTGGTCGTGGCGGCGCTGGCCGGCAGCGCGGCCCCCGCCACCCCGATCGCCACGGCGAGTGTGAGTGCCCCGACCAGCGCGCGCTTGTGCTTCGTCACGTCTACGTCCTCAGTGTGAAAGCCATGGCCGCGGTGTGTGGTGCCGCACGGTCTCCTGCCCCGCTGCCTCGTGCCTCCACTGTGCCCGCCGGGTACGCGCCCGCGCGCTGGGGTGATCATCCGGATCGATGGTCGGGTTACCCCCCGGGCAGCGTGCGGGGCCCGGCCCCGGAACCCGCGCGCGGCAGTCGAACCCCTGGCTACGCGCCGCCGGGCAACTCACCTCCAGCGAGGGCGGCATGAGCCCGCGCCCGGCCGCGCGGCGGGGCGCCGGTGTGCGGGGGCGGCTCGCCCGAGCGGCGGGGGCCTCACCCGTCGGGGTCGGGCTTACGGTGCCTGCCCCGACCCGTGCCGAGCGGAGGCGGAGGGGGCGCCGCCGGCGGGGACGAGTCCGGCGGGTAGAGGAGCTGCCGGGCCTCGGCGAGGTTCGCCGCCATCAGGTGGGGCTCCCATGTGTGGCCGTTCCACCGCTGGATGACGCGGGGCGCGTCCGGGTTGAGGTGCGAGCCCTTCGGCTTGCCACCGGACACCAACGGGACCGCCCGAAGGCGCCCGACCCTCGCGTCCCGGCGCTCCGCCCAGTCCGACAGCGACTCCTCGTCCATCGCGCTTCCCCACACTCCGTCGGCCGCGTACCCCGGCACAGTAGTGCGCTCCGCCGACGGAAGGGGGCGATGCCGGCCAGGTTGTCGCCGGCACCCCGCAGCCGCGCCGCGCCCCACGCACCCGGCTGCGGTGACGAAACGTCCGGCACATCGCCCCGGGACGGCCGGCGCATCACCCCGGGTCGGCCGGCGCATCACCCCGGAACGGCCGGCCACCTCCGCAACCGGCTCCGACACGGCAGTGGTGGCCGCGTCCGCAGACCGTGACCCCGCTGGTGGGGGCGCCGGGGACAGGGCCGGCGGTGGTGATCGTAACGGGATCGCCCACACCGGCGGTGGCGTTCGCCCCGGGTCCGGCTACTCCGGTCCACCGAGGCGGAGGGCATCCCTCATCTCGCTGAGCTTCGCGGCTGTCGTCTCGGTCCACTCCCGTGGCTGTTCGGCGACACGGAGGGCGTCCTCGATCTCGCTGAGCTTCGCGGCGGACAGCACGCCCGCCCGCTCGATCAGGTCGTCCCGGGACAGGGTGGTCAGCCACGTGCACGGGGTGAGGCCCGGACGCGGGAACGCGAACCGCAGCACGCCGTCGAAGGGCAGTCCCTCCGTGGCGCCCACGGTCACCTCGATGGCCAGACCGCTGATGTCGACGCCCGCCGGAGCGACGACCTGCATCGCCCGGAGCCCGGACGTCTCGTCCCCCGACAGCAGCACGACCGGCCGTCGCTCGTCGAACTCGACCCACCAGACTTCGCCGTGTCGCATGTGTCCTCCTGGCCCGGCCTGCGGTGAGAGCGCTGTGGAAACGGGGGCGGCCACCATCGATCGCCGGTGGGTGACGACCGAGGATCACGCGGTGGCCGTAGATCCCAGCGTAGACCGTGATGCCGAGTCGCCCGGCGGCGCGGGCGCGCCCGTCGCTACGCGGGCGCGGGCGTAGGGCCGGACAGCTCCCGCAGCATGGCGGCCAGCCGGGGCGCTCCCGGGAACGGGACGCACGCGCCCACGCGCTGGTATCCCCAACTCTCGTACAGGTCGACGACCTTCGCGTGGTCGGCGGGGGTCAGCAGGGTGACCCGGCTCTCGGGTCGGCCGTGAAGTAGCGCGTCGTGCAGGCGCCGTGCGGTGCCGGTGCCGCGCCATCGCCTGCCGACCAGCAGCTCGGACAGCGCGAAGGTGCGTGTGCCGTTCTCGGCGGTCGCCGCTGTGTCCAGGGGCGGGGTGACCCCGTCCCACCAACTCGTATGGGCCGTGAGGGGAGCGCCGTAGGCGTAGCCGACCAACGTGCCGTTCGGAGTGCGGGCCACGGTGCAGACGAAGTCGCGCGCGGCGAGCCAGTGGTCGAGGAAGGGTGCGAACGCGTCCCGGGCGGCGAGAGGGTCGCCGCTGCCCTCGTACACCGCGTCGTGCAGGTCGAGCAGTTCCTCACGGATGGTCGCGGCGCGGTCGGCGGTGTGGTGCTGGATCGCCGGCGCGGCGTTCATCGCATGTCTCCTGGCGGTTGGCCGAGCGCGGCGGTCAGCTGGTGGAGCCGACTAGTGATACGGACACTGTCGATGGGCGCGGAGTGCAGCGTCGCTGCGGTGGCCTTGGCGGCATCTCGTTTGCCCTGGGCGAGTTGCAGCTCGCCCAGTAGCACCGTGTAGTACGCGTGATTGCGTGGAAACCCGCTGCCCAGCAGGCCTCTTGCCTCGGCGGTGAGTGCCTCGGCGCGTCCGTACTGGCCTGCGCTCTGGTGCGCGAGAGCGCCTAGACCGCGCAGCTCGGCGGGGGTGAGGAAGGCCAGCCAGCTTGCTGCGTCAGCAGCGGAGACGCGATCGTAGGCACGGTCGGCGGCAGCTAAGTGACGGCCCATGCCGCGTGGGTCATCAGCGGCGAGGTAGTCGGCGAGTCGCGCGTGCAGCAGCGCGGCGAGCTGGGGTGCGTGGCGCAGGTGGCGCTCGTCCAACGCGGTTTGGACAATCCGGGCGGCCTCGCGTGGGCGTTGCTCCTGCTCGGCCTGGACAGCGAGATCGGACCAGGCCCGAGTCACTGCGGCGGGGTCGCGCGAGAGCAGCGCGGCCTGGAGCGCATCGTGACGCAGGCGGGCGGCCCGTTCGGGACGGCCGCAGTCGTGCGAGGACCAGCCGCCACAGGCTGCGGCGGCGCTCATCGTTCGGTATAGCTCGGCTTCGATCCGGGAGCTGTAGGTGCAGTCTGCGGCGGTACGACGGAGCCGGATAAGGAGTTCGCTTGCCGCCTCGCTGACAGCACCACCCCCAAGGCCGTTGAAGTGGCTGTCAAGCCGGGCGAGGGCGCTATCGATACGAGCGATGTCGCTTGCGCCGATCCGACCGTGCTCGGGAAGCTGGTCCAGGCCCAAGACAGCGACGACGGAGTCGGCCAGGAACGAACGCTGGCCTTCGGGGCCGTTCTCCCTGCCTTTAGAGAGGCGTTGCTGTGGCGGCGCGGGCGCGGCCGAGGACGCGCTGCGTGGGACGAAGCCGAGGGCCTCTGGAGGGCGGCCGAAAATCTCTTGGAGAGGGAGAAGGTAGCGCGTCCACGGCCAGCGCACTTGGCCACTTAGCCATCGTCGCACGTGTCTGTCAGTGCAGGCGGACGGCTTGCCTAGTACCTGCTCAGCGACCCGGTTCACCTCGGCCGCGAGTGAATCGCGAGTGTAGCCGTACTCGCGCAGTAGCGCTTCCAACGTCCGGTTCCGTGTCCTGGCCAACAGACGCCCCCATGTGCTCGGTGTACGCCGACGGCAGCTCCGTCGCACCCCACTGGTGAGTAAAACTGTCCGGGTACTGGTTGGTTACTGCCCTCAAAGAGTCCGGTCCGCACCGAGGCATGCCGCAGTTGTCTGAGCGCAGCAGTCGACCGATACGTCAAGGACCCGACACCATGCCCCACACGATGACCCTCCGGGTCTACCGCCTGCGCCCAGGCGGCGAGCCGACCCCGCTCACGCCCGTCACCACCGTCCGTGTCGAACCGGACGCCTTCGCCGACCGTGGGTTGCTGGCCCAACTCCTGTCCGCCGACTGGGGTCCGTGCCGGTGCCCGCGCCACCGCGTGGAGGCGGACCGGTGAGCGGCGCGTACCTGCGGTACGTGCTGACCGGCCACCACGAGGTGCGGACCGCCTCCGGTGCCGTGCTGCGGTTCTTCCTCGCCGACGTGGACCTGTCCGATCCGGCCTGCGTGTGGCGGCCCGCGCTGGACTGGGACTTCCAACACGCCTACGAGAACTCCCTGTTCGACCGGGAGGCGATGGAACGCGGCGACCTGCGGGCCAACAGCCGCCACGTCCAGGTCGCGCTGGACGCCCTCGCCGGGCCCGGCGGCTACTTCTGGTCGGACGGGGAGGCGCACTCGGGCGTGATGACCACCAACGGCCAGACACCCGACGCGTGCGGCCTCGGCCTGCGGCGCCTGTGGGACGACCACGGGGGCCCGGCGTGAGCGCGGCGCACCGGCTGCGCGTGGTGCTGCTGCTGTGGAAGCCGCGCGTCGAGAGCGACCCGGGCGACGTGACCACGGCCGGCCTGCCGTACGTCCTCCAGGTGCAGCTCTCGGACGACGCGACCCGGTGGGAGCCGCCCGGCGTGGTCGTACGGCCGGGGGAGCCGGTGTCGGCGGCCGCGGCGCGCGTCGCGGACGCGCTGGGCATCGTGTTGCCGAACGTGCGCCGCGTCCTGGCCTTGGACGAACGCCCGGCCGCGCCCGGCCTGCCCGCCGAGACCGTTCTGCTGGTGGACGGGGGCTGGTGCACGGACGCCGACGCCGTCGAGGTGCCACCGTGCCCGTGCGCCCATGAGCGCGGCTGCCAGCACCGCCGCCGCTGGGTCACCGCCGAGGAGGCGTGTGGCACGGACGCGGCCCTGGCGGTGGGACTCGGCGCCGCCGTGGGTGTCGCTCCGGCGCTGATGGTCGGCCGGGGCGAGCCGAGTGGCCCGGTCGGCGGGGATGGTGGCACGCGGCCGGGCCGGGGCGGCTGAGGCGCGCCGGTGGGGGTGGTGTCGCGGGCGGGGCGGCGCTCGCGGGCGGGCGCCGGCCCGCCGCCGTGGGGTGCCGCCCCGGCTCCTGGTGGCGGACGACGCCGGGCCGCCCCGCGCCGGGGGCTCAGCGACTGACCGTGGTCTCCCGCGCCACCCGCGACAGCTTCTCGGGGTTGCGGACGTGGTAGGCCCCGGTGACGTAGCCGTCCTCGACGCGGACCGCCACCACGCCGTCGATCCGCCCGTCGACCCGGACCAGGAGGCCGGGGCCGCCGTTGATCTGGACCAGCTCGACCGACCGTGTCGCGTCGCGGCGCCACCAGCCGCCGGCCAACAGGCGGGCCACCTTGTCGGCGCCCACGATGGGGCGTGGCAGGGCGTGCCGGACCCCGCCCCCGTCGCTGAGGGCGACCACGCCCGGGGCGAGCACGTCGATCAGGTCCTGCAGCTCACCGGTCTCCACGGCGCGTTGGAAGGCCCCGAGGGCGGCCCGGGTCTGGGCCGGGGACACGGCGCCGCGCGGGCGTCGCGCGGCGACGTGCGCCCGGGCCCGGTAGGCGAGTTGGCGCACCGCCGCCGGGCTCCGGCCGACGGCCTCGGCGATCTCCTCGTATCCGAGGTCGAACACCTCGCGCAACACGAACACCGCCCGCTCGACCGGCGCGAGCGTCTCCAACACGAGCAGCATCGCCATCGAGACGCTGTCGGCCAGTTCCACGTCGTCGGCGACGTCCGGCGTGGTGAGCAGCGGTTCGGGCAGCCACGGGCCGACGTAGGACTCCTTGCGCCGGCCGAGCGCGCGCATCCGGTCCAGCGACTGCCGGGTGACGATCCGCACCAGGTACGCGCGCCGCTCGCGCACGGTGGCCGGGTCCACACCCACCCAGCGCAGCCAGGTCTCCTGGAGGACGTCCTCGGCGTCGGCGGCCGAACCGAGCATCTCGTAGGCGACGGTGAACAGCAGGTTGCGGTGGGCGACGAACACCTCGGTGGCGGTGTCCACCGACCGTGTCCGGTCGGCGTGGTCCGGTGACGCGCCCGGGCTCGCGGTCCGTTCGTCGCGCTCTTCCATAGGGGGCTCCTGTCTGTGCGTACTCAGCCCGCTTCCTCGCACGAGACGCCGGCCAGCCCGCTCGCGTAACACGCCTTCCCGGTGGCCTACGTCACATGATCGCGACCGTTACGGACGGCTCGGCGGCGACGTCTCGTGTGCGTCGGGACGTCGAGTCCGGGGGTGGCGGACGCCGCCCGCGCCGGCCGGCCCGCGATCCGGTGGGGCGCGGCCCGACGGCTGGCGCCGCCCCCGGTCCACGGGAGCGGCCCGCCCCCGTACCCCTCACGCCGACCCGTACGTGCCACCCCGCCAGAAGAGAGGCCCAGCACATGAACACACCCACCCACACCTTCGCCGTCGCGGGAGCGACCGGGCGACTGGGACGCCACGTCGTCGAGGTCCTCACGGAACGGGGACACCGGGCCGTGCCCATGTCCCGGTCCACCGGTGTGGACATCATCACCGGTCAGGGACTGGCGGAGGCGCTCGACGGAGTCGACGTCGTCCTCGACGTCGCGTCCTGGCACGCCTCGGACCAGGCGGCGGCCACGGACTTCTTCCGCACCGCAACCCGCAACCTGCACGAGGTCGGCCGGCGGGCGGGGGTCGCCCGGATCGCCGCCGTGTCCATCATCGGCGCCGACCGGGCCACCGCCGGGTTCGTCGTCGCCCAGCAGGCGCACGAGGAGGCCCACCTGTCCGGCCCGCTGCCCGCGCGCCTCCTACGGGCCGCGCAGTTCCACGAGTTCGTCGGCCAGCTCCTGGACTGGCGGCAGGGCGACGTCGCCTACGCCCCGGCCCTGCCCACCCAGCTCGTGGCCTGTCGCACCGTGGCCGAGACGCTGGTCGACCTGGCCATCGACCCGGACGTGCCCGCCCAGGCCGAGCCCGGAACGCCGATTCCCGAGATCGCCGGGCCGCGCAGGGAGCTGATGTCCGAGGCGGTCGGGCTCCTCGGCGCGCGGCGCGGCGTCAAGGTCGTCGAGGTGGACGGTGCCGGCCTGCCCGACGCGGAGCTCGCGGCGGCCGGCGCCTTCCTGCCCGGCCCGCACGCCCGACTGGCGGGCCCCACCTTCCGGGAGTGGCTCGACGCCCAGCCCGGGTAGCCGCGTCGCGGGCCCCGGCCGCCGGGCACCCGTGGCTCGGCGGCCGAAGGCCCCGCGGGACCGCCACCGCCTCGCCCACCCCGTACGCACGAGTTCTCACGGAGCAGTCCATGTCATCACCGACCACGCCGCCCGCCCCGGCCCGCCCGGGGCCGGGCCGGGCCCCCCGGTTCTTCGGCCTGATGAAGGCGACCACGGCGTTCCTGGCCACCAGTCTGCTGGTGCAGGGCATCACCGCGGGTCAACTCATGTCCAGCGCGGACGGCAAGAGCCTGCACCACGCCACGGGCCCCCTCGTCACCGCCGCGCTGGTACTCCAGACGCTCGCCGCCGTCCTGGTCTGGCGGGCGGACCGCCGGACCGTGCGGTACCTGGTCGTCACCCTCGTGCTCCTCGTGCTGACCAGTGTCCAGTTCGTGGCCGGTGGCAACGGTGATGTCGCCCTCCATGTGCCCCTCGGGGTGGCGCTGTTCGGCGCGGGTGCCGTCCTGATGACCCAGGTGTGGACGGCCCGTCCCGCCCGTGCCGCCGACTGAGTCGGACCCCGCCCGGGCACGCGGTCACCGGCAGCCGTACGGGGCGCCTCGCCGCCGGGGCCACGTCACCCTCGGCGCGGGTCCGGGCGGCCCGCCCGAGCGCGGGTCCGTGCGGAGGGCGGTGACGCGGCCGTACGGTGCGCGGCGGGGTGGCCGAGAGGGCCGCCCACGGTGACGGCCCGTGTCGAGAGCCGGCCGCTCGCGGCGCGGCGTCCGCGCGGGCCGACACCCCGGGTCCACCTCGACCGTGGTGATGCCGTCCACCCCGAGGCGGGAGGACCTCAGGGCCGGGGAGTGGCCGGCCCCCCCGTGCCGACCCCCACCACCTGATGCCTGCCCGCCGCTCCCGGCTGGCCTCATGTGTGGCGTCCCAGGTAGGCGGCGAGCCGGGTGTAGGCGTCGGCGTCCTCGGGGGCGGGCAGGGCCGGGCTGAACATGCTCTCCTCGCCGCGTGCCTCGGGCGGCGCGAACGTGGGGTACGCCGCGAGGGCCCGTTCGGCGAGGTCGGGATCGAGATCGGCGAGGCGCCGGGTGGCGTGGGCGAGGTCCCAGGAGTGGGCCGTGAACTCGTGGGTGTAGGCGTCCAGGGTGACGCGGCCGGGCAGCGTGGCCCACGGGAGTTCGAACAGCCGGTCAAGCTTCTCGTCGTCGGCCCACACCCGCTCGGCCTCGGCGCGGGCCTGGGCGAACGCGCTGGCCCAGCCGTCGTCGGCCACGTCGTCGACGACGTCGGGGTAGTCGCGCACGTCCTCGCCGGCGCCGACGAGGGAGAGCTTGCGCAGCACGGAGAGCAGGTGTCCGAGCAGGGCACGTACGTCGTAGTCGGTGCAGGGGGTGCGGCCGGCCAACTCGTCGGGGCGGACCTCGGCGATCTGCCGCCCGGCCTGGTCAAGGGCCCTGGCGAAGGTCGGGCGCGGATCGTGAGCGAGTTCGGTCGTCATGCCCGGAGGCTACAAGGGGGCACTGACAGGCGGGCCGACGACGGTGGACGGCCCCGCGACGGGTCGCCGCCGGGCGCGCGGGTGGCTGGGCGTGCGCCCCCGTGGCGCGCCGACCACGGAGTACGCGGCGCCTATTCCGCGTCAACACCGCGTCGGACGGCCCCCGTTGGGGAGCCGCCCGATGGTCGGAGCGTGGCCCGGCCCGGTGGTCACCTTCGTGTCCGGCCCGCCGCCTCCGGTATGCCATCCCCGCCTCAACACCGCCTCGGACAGCCCCCGTTGGGGAGCCGGCCGATGGTCGGGGCGTGGCCCGGCCCGGTGGTCACCTTCGTGTCCGGCCTGCCACCCCCGCCTCAACACCGCCTCGGGCGGCCCCCGTTGGGGAGTCGCCCGATGGCCGGGGCGTGGCCCGGCCCGGCGGCTACCTTCGTGTCCGGCCCGCCATTCCCGCCTCAACGTCGTATCGGGCGGCCCCTGTTGGGGAGCCGCCCGGCGGCCGGGGTGTGGCCCGGCCCGGCGGTCCACTCCGCCACCGAACCGCCGTGGGCGGGCCCGCGGCCTCGCGGGGAGGCCCGCCGTGTCGCCGGAGCGGGCCGGCCCGTCCAGGGGGCCCGCCCGGCCGGCCCGCGAGATGGCCCGGCGGGCCCACCCCGATCGGGTGTGCCCGCCGCGAGGCGACTACCCGTTGGCGCAGTACTGCTGTTCCTTGCCGATCGCGCGGTACATGCAGTCCGCCGTCTCCGTCAGCTTCAGGACCGCCTCGCGGTTGCGGGCGGTCTCGCGGCCTATGACCTCGTCGGGCGGGTAGAAGCCGCCGCTGCCGCCGTACATCTCGAAGGTGTACGTGAAGATCTTGTGGGCGCCCCACATCCAGTCGTCCGCCGAGCCGTCGGTGACGTAGAGGTCGCTGGCCTGCTCGGGGGTGTAGTTGTTGGTGGCGGCCATCTCCCGGCCGACCTTCTCGAACACGTCGTGGTCGTCGCGGGTCATGCCCTGGGCGGTGTCGGCGCTGGTGTAGCCGTAGGGCCAGAGCACCAGTTCACCGTAGGTGTGGAAGTCGATGGCGGCCTTGATCTGCTGCTTTCCGCCGACGGCCCGGCTACGGACGAAGTCGGCGACGATCTTCACCTCGGGGGCGGACTCGGCGGCCGTGCCCCGGTAGTCCTCGTCGGCCGGGCGGGGGCTGGAGCCGTTGCAGCAGGCCCACTTGTAGGCCCAGTTGCGGTTCAGGTCGGTGCCGACGGCGGTCGTGCCCTTGTTGGGCTGGCGGTTCTTGCGCCACATCCGGTACTGGCCGCCGGTGATGTCGTACTCGCCGCCGTCCGGGTTCACGTCCGGCACGATCCAGATCTCGCGGCCGTCCACGGCCTTGGTGATCCGGTCGTCCTTGCCGTACTTGTCGCCGAACTCGCGGACCAGGTAGAGCGCCATCTCGACGGTGAGGTGTTCGCGCGCGTGCTGGTGCGCGGTGAACAGCACCTCCGGCTCGGCCTCGTCGGTACCGACGTTGTCGCTGATCTTCACGGCGATGACCTGGCGGCCCTCGGGGGAGGTGCCGATGACCCGCTGGGACATGATGCCCGAGTGCCGGGCGACGGCGGCGTCGATCTCGGCGCGCGCCTCCTTGTAGTTGTGGTAGCCCGCGTCCTGGGACGGGAAGTCCCGGGTGTCGGCCCGGGCCGCCGGGCCGCCGCGCTTCGGTGGGCCCGCCAACTCGCGTACGTCGTAACCGAGTTGGCGTACCCGCTGGAGCTGGTCCGGGTGGGCGGTGATGACCGTGGAATGCGGGCGGGCCTCGTCCACGGCGGCGCCGGTGCCCGCGAGCAGGGTGCGCTGGGCGGCCGTGTCGGCGCCGCGCACCTCGTACTGCCGGGGGATGGCGTCGGCGGCCCGGGTGGTCGCCGGGTCGCGCGGGGTGTCCGGCTCCTGGGCCTGGGCGGCGATCGGGGCCGCCAGGGCCAGGGCGATGAGGGCGGCGATGGCGGAGGTCCGCCGGCCGCGGGTACGCAGTCGCAAGGTGGGCTCCTGATGTCCAGTGCGACGGGTGGGGGTGGTGCCCGTGGCGTGCGCGGGCGTTGGGCCCCATCGTTGAGGCGCGTCATGTCCCGGTCAAGAGGGTGGGGGTGGTGGCGGATTGCCGCCCGTGGCGCGTGTACGCCGTCCGGAGCGTTGCCGTGGCGAACCGGCAAGCCTAACAATGCCCATGTCAATTCCCTGGCGACTCCACGGAAAGGTCGGAGGAACCCCCCACATGAAGAGGAACCTCACAGGCGCGCTCGCGGCCCTGGCCCTGAGCGGCGGGGCCCTGCTGGGCGCGAGTCCGGCGACGGCGGTCCAGACCCACGACGCGCCGCCGACCGCCGACGCGCGACCGGCCCCCGCCGCCCCCGTGGCGCGCTCGGCCGCGAGCGCCGACGCCGTCGCGAGCGCCACCCGGCTCGCGCCGCGCGCCAAGGCCGTCACCTTCGAGGGCGCCGTGGCGCTCAGCAACTGCTCCGGCTCCGTGGTCAAGCCGCCGAACGCCACCGACCGGGACCCCGCCCTGGTCATGTCCAACGGCCACTGCCTGGAGGGCGGGTTCCCCGCCCCGGGCGAGGTCGTCGTGGACCGGCCGTCGAGCCGGGACTTCACGATCCTGGACGCGCAGGCCCGCGACCTGGGGACGGTGCGGGCGACGAAGATCGCGTACGCCACGATGACGGACACCGACGTGTCGCTGTACCAGGTGAACGCGACGTACGCCGACATCAGGCAGCGGTTCGGCGTCCGGCCGCTGGCGCTCTCGGCCACGCATCCCAGGGCCGGCACCGCCATCAGCGTGGTCTCGGGCTACTGGAAGAAGCAGTACACCTGCTCCGTCGACGGCTTCGTGCACGAACTGCGCGAGGGGCGGTGGACCTGGAAGGACTCGGTGCGTTACACCCCGCAGTGCCAGACCATCGGCGGCACCTCCGGCTCACCCGTGGTGGACACCGCGACCGGCGCCGTGATCGCGGTGAACAACACCGGCAACGAGTCCGGCGGGCGCTGCACGGACAACAACCCGTGCGAGGTGGACGAGAACGGCAAGATCACCGTCCGCCGGGGCATCAACTACGGGCAGCAGACCTACCAGATCACCCGCTGCCTGGCCGCCGGCAACAAGGTGAACCTGAGCCTGCCGGAGTGCACGCTGCCCAAGCCGTGACGCGGGCGTGACCCGGCCGGCCCGGGCGGAGCCCCGCCCGGGCCGGCCGGGAGCCGGGAGCGGTCCCGGCCGGAGACGGTCCCGCTGGGCGTGGTCCCGGCTGGACGCGGTCCGGCCGGGAGCCGCGTGCGGGGCCCCGGGGGCGTGCGGTGTCAGCGGCCCAGCCGTTGCGCGGCCCGCTCGCCGCGCCGCCCCACCGGCTCGACGCCGTACGCCTGGCCGAGTCCCATCGGCGGCATGGCGTGGTAGATCGTCTCGTACGAGCCGGCCGGCACGAGGTAGGTCTCGTGCCAGATGCCCACGCTGCCGGCGGCGTCTCGCGCGCCACGGTGGAACGCCGCCCACGCGGGGTGGTGCTTCCGGTCGGGCGCGGAGGCGTAGGCCAGCAGCTTCTCGTGCGACTCCCAGTACTGGACGACCGTGAAGGTGCGCGGCCCGCCCAGGTAGCTGCGGAAGCCCAGCAGCCCGCTGTCCTGGTCGCGGGCGAGCTCCCGCAGCATGCGGGGCATGGCCGCGAAGACGGCCGGCCAGTGGCGCACCGCCCGCCACCGGTTGATCCGCATCCCGATGAGGAACACCACCACGTCCCCCTCGGTCGCCGCCGTGACCCGCGCCGTGATCGGTGCCGTACCCATGTCGTGCCCCCAGTCGTCGATGAATAGCGTCGCTATCCATATTTCGATAGTGCCACTATCTGCTAGGGGTGGCAAGGGGAGCCGGCCGACCGAACCGGGCGACGGGCGTGGGAGGTTCGCCCGGCCGGCCCGCCCGGGGGCGTGCGGGAGAGGTCGCGCGGGGCCCGGTGGGCGCGGCGGGCCCGGCCCGCCCGGCGCTGGTTACGCCCCCTCGCCCCGCCGCGCGAGCCAGCCCGCCATGGCCCGTACGCCGATGCCGATGGCCCGCTCGTCGGGGACGAAGGTGGGGAAGTGCGGGTAGCTGGCGGTGATCGGGGTGCCCGGAGTGCGGACGCCCAGGTAGGTGAAGGTGCCGGGCATCCGGTTCAGGAAGAGCGCGAAGTCCTCGCCGCTGAACGGCGGGAACGCCGTACGCAGCGGGGTCACCGCGCCCCGGCCCAGCGTGCGCCGCAGGTGGCGGGCCAGGGCCCGGCCCTCGGGCTCCGGGCACACCAGGGCCGGGAACGGGTCGCCGGGGAACCGCACCCGCGCCCCCTCGAAGCGGGCGGCGGCGCGGCGAATGTCCTCGCGCACCTCCGCGTGCCGCTCCGGTGGCCAGCAGCGGTACGACACGCTCACCGTCGCCGCACGCGCCCTGGCCTGGAGGGCGACGAACCGGGCCAGCGGCCCGTCCGGCACCAGCGAGTCGGCCACCACGCGCTCCAGGTCGGCGTCGCCCCGGGGCGTGGCGACCGTGGCCAGCGCGCCGAGTTCGGCCGCCAACCGCTGGGCGGCCTCGGGGCCGTCCGGGCCGGACAGCGTCAGCTCCGCCTTGTCCTGCCCCGGCATCCCGAACCCCGCCGTCGTGGCGAACCGGCCGACCGGGAAGGGCCCGCAGTGCAGCGCGTGGATCTCCTGGACGCCCAGCCGGTCGAGCACGCCCGTTTCGATCACCTCGCCGGCCCCGGACAGGGACTCCTCGGCGGGCTGGAAGAGGAGGACGAGGGTGCCGCCCAGGTGGCGCCGGTGGCGGGCCAGCACCCGGGCGATCCCGACGCCCATGGTGGTGTGCAGGTCGTGGCCGCACAGGTGGGCGGGGGCCGTGGCCTCGCCGATGATGTCCTGCGGCGGGACCGCGTCCATGTCCGCCCGGTACGCCACGGTCCGGCCCGGCCGCGCGCCCCGCAGGACGCCCACCACGCCGTGGCCGCCCACCCCGGTGGTGACGGTCAGTCCGGCCGCCCGCAGCTCGCGGGCCACCACGCCGGCGGTGCGCCGCTCGCACCCCGGCGCCTCCGGATGCCGGTGCAGGTCCCGGCGCAGCGTAATCAACTCCCCCTCGATGAGCGCCACCTCACCGTCCACCACCCTCTGCGACAGCCCCGGCCCCCGCCCGGCGGCGCCAGCCCCGCCCGCCGCCGTCCACGCCAGCCCCGCGCCGGCCACGGCGCTGCCGGCCAGCAACGTGCGGCGTGCCAGAGCGCGTTCTTCGTGACGATCCACTGTTCCCCCTCGTGACACCGACGGTGGCCGCCGCCCGCCTCGGACGGGCGACGACCCGGTGCGCACAGGATGGCCGCCGACGCCTCCCGTGGCCCATCCGGCGGACCACCGACGGGAGGTGGCGGTAGGCCCCGCCTCGACGGTGGCACTGGGCCCCTGGCGGGGTGCGCCGCCAGGGGCGGGAGGAGGCCCACCGCGTCGGTGGCGCGGGCTCCTGACGGAGTGGCCCCCGGCGCGCGAGGAGGCCCGCCCCGGCTGTCTCGGGCCGAGCGCGTCAGCGGGCCAGCCCAACCGGCCCGCCCCGCCTGACCACGCGGCCACCGGGCCCGACGAGCCGGCCCGATCAACCCCTACCGACCAGCCCAACCGGCCACCCCGACGCACGCCGTACAGGCCGGCCCCCGACCAACCGGCGGCGTGCGGGTCCCGCCGCGTGTCGGCGGCCGGCGCCGGACCCCGCGTTCGCCGTACGCCGCCTTGGCCGATGGGTTACGCTGCGTGGCGATGACTACCGGGACGGCTTCGCGCCACACACGGATCGGCTACCCGGTGCTCTCCTGAGCGCCGAGCGGGCCGCGCCGTGCCCGCTGTGCGAGCGGGGGCCCGGCGTCGCCGCGCGCGCCCCGCCCCCGTCGTGTCGATCACAGGGCTTTCGACGTATCGACCACGACAGGAGACCACCGTGCCCACCACGACCGTGTACATCCCCACCGAGGACGGCCAGGCCGACGCCTTCGCCGCCTCCCCCGACCAGGGCGGCCGGCACCCGGGCGTACTGCTCTACATGGACGCCCTCGGCCTGCGGGCCGAACTGGAGGACAAGGCCCGCGAACTGGCCGCGCACGGCTACTACGTGCTCGTCCCCAACGTCTACTACCGCCACGGGGCCGCACCCGTCTTCGACCTCCCCGCGCACATCAGCCAGGAGGACCGGCCGGTGGTCTTCGGGCGGATCGCGCCCCTGGTGCGGGCGCACACCGCCGACCGCGTCCTGCGCGACGCCGACGCCTACCTGGACTTCCTCACCACCCGGCCCGAGGTCGGCCCCGGGCCGGTCGGCGCGGTGGGCTACTGCATGGGCGCCGCCCTGGCGCTGCGCACCGCGCTGGCCCACCCCGACCGGGTCGCCGCCGTCGCCGGGTTCCACCCGGGCCTGGTGGTCACCGACCAGGACGACAGTCCGCACCGGCTGCTGTCCACCCTCACCGCCGAGGTCCATCTGGGCCTGGCCGAGGGCGACCTGACCCCCGGGGAGCTGGCCGAGCTGCGCCAAGGGCTGGACGCCACCGGGGTCGCCTACACCACCGAGACCTACCCCGGCACCCAGCACGGCTTCACCATGTCCGACACCGACGCCTTCCACGCCGACGGGCTCCAGCGCCACTGGGACCGCCTGCTGCCGCTCCTGCGGCGCACCCTGACGGCCGGCTGAGGCCGCGCCCACGCGCCGGGCCCGGTCCGCGGCCCGGTCCGCGGCTCGGCCCGCCGCCACCTTGCCGGGCGCCGGCAGCCACCCACGCCGCACACTGCCCCGCCCGGGGCGTGAAGAGCCGCCTCCGGTTGGCCATCATGGCTGGTCGGAGTGGGCCCGACGGCACGGGGCCAGCGGCGGTGGGAGAGGCGGGGCACGGATGGTCACGAGTGCGACCGGGGCGACGGACCGGGTCCTGGACCTGTTCCTGCTGGCCGTGGGCGTGGGCTGCGGGTGGCTGGGGTGGCGCCCCGCGCTGTGGCCGCGCCGGGTGACCGGGCCCGCCCGGCGGCCGAGGTGGGTGGCCCGCGCCTGGGGGCTGGGCTACCTGGTGCTGGGGGCCGCGCTGGTGGCGGAGTCGGTGATCCGGCTGGCCGGCGGGTGGCAGCGCTGGCCGATGGACGTGGTGCGCTGGGTCGCCGGGCCGCTCGTGGTGGGCTCGCTGCTGGCGGACCTCGTCGTCCGCCGACGGGAACGCGGACGCGGCGGGTCCGGGGTCGGCTGAGCCCCCGCGCGCCTCGGCGCCGCCCGGGGGAGGCCGTGGCGGCGCCGGTGGTGCGGCGGCCGGGTGCGCGTCCGCCCGGGTGACCGCGCACCCGGCCGACGGCTTACGGCAGGCCGTGCACGTGCTCGCCCACCTGGGTGGCGAACTGGTTGCCGTTGCTGGCGTCCCAGTTGGTGGACCACGTCATCGCGCCGCGCAGGCCCGGGTAGGTCTTCTCGGGCTTGAACGTGCCACAGCTGGTGCCCTTGGTCAGGCAGTCCAGCGCGGCGTTGACCACGCTGGGCGCCGCGTACCCGCCGCCGGCCGCGCGCGTGGAGGCGGGCACCCCGAGGCCGACCTGGGAGGGGTCGAGCCCGTTCTCCAGCTGGATGCAGGCCAGGCCGGTCAGGAAGTCGACCGTGCCCTGGGAGTAGACCTTGCCGTCACAGCCGAGCATCGCGCCGCTGTTGTAGTACTGCGTGTTGACGACCGTCAGGAAGTCCTTGATGCCCACCGCGGTCTTGAAGTACTGGCTCTGCGGCGACTGCATGTCCAGCGTCTGCGGCGCCATCGTCACCACCAGACCGCTGTGCTGGGCGTGGAGCGCGCGCAGCGCCTTGGTCATGTACGTCGCGTTGAGCCCGTTCTCCAGGTCGATGTCGACCCCGTCGAAGCCGTAGTCCTTCATCAGGGACGAGAGGGAGGCGGCGAAGGCGTTGGCCGAGGCGTCGTCGGCGACCGAGACGGTGCCCTTCTCGCCGCCGACCGAGATGATGACGGACTTGCCGGCGGCCTGCTTGGCCTTGATGTCGGCCCGGAACTGCGCGTCGGTGTAGTTCAGCGCCGGGTCCAGGGTGAAGTCCACCTCGCCGGGCTTGCCCGTGGCGTCCGCGAAAGCGACGGCGATGATGTCGTACTGAGCCGGCACGTCGCTGAGCTTCTGCACGGTCGCGCCGTTGTTGAAGTTCTGCCAGTAGCCGGTGATCGCGTGCTGGGGCACCGCCGCCCGCGCCGTGGCGGCCGGGCCGGGCTGGCCGGTGGGAGCGGGTTCGGCCGCGCTGGCCTGGGTCGGGCCGACGAAACCGGCCGTCACCAGCGCCGCCGCCGCGAGCGAGCCGAGCAGCCCGCCGCGGGTGATGCCTGATCGTGCGCGTACCACGACTGCCTCCGTGGGGGGAGAGAGATGGGGGGAAGTGGTGCGGGTGCGTGCGCGTTCAGGGGCCCCTGAGCTTCCGGTACAAGGTGGTCCAGACCATTGCGGATGTCAACCCGTCGCGCGCCCTCTTGTGCGATCCGGTGTCGGGCGGTGTCCTGATCGGCACACCACCGGGGCGAGCGCGGAGGCCGTGCATGACGCAGACCAGTGACCGGGACGAGCGCTCCACGCCAGCGCGCCCAACGGCCGCGCGCTGGCGCTCGATCGGGCCCGGCATCGTGGTCGCGGCCACCGGTGTGGGCGCCGGTGACCTGGTGGCGACGCTGATCGCGGGCAGCGAGTTCGGCTACACGCTGCTGTGGGCCGCCGTCATCGGCTGCCTGGTCAAGATCTCCCTGGCCGAGGCCGTCGGCCGCTGGCACCTGGCCACCGGACACACCCTCTTCCACGGTTGGCGCACCCTGGGCCCGTGGACCACCTGGTACTTCGTCGGCTACGTCGTCGTCTGGGGCTTCGTCTACGGCGCCACCGCCATGTCCGCCAGCGCCCTGCCGCTGGTGGCGCTCTTCCCCGACTTCCTGGGCCTGAAGACCTGGGGGGTGATCACCGGCCTGGTGGGGCTGGCGTTCGTGTGGTGGGGCCGCTACGCGGTCTTCGAGAAGGCCATGACGGTGCTGGTCGGCGTCATGTTCGTGGTGGTGGTCTACGTCGCCGCGCGGGTCGGGCCGAACGCCTGGGACTCCTTCGCGGGGCTGGCCCCCACCCTGCCGGACGGCTCGCTGCTCTACACGCTGGGCCTCATCGGCGGCGTCGGCGGCACCATCACCATGGCCGCGTACGGCTACTGGGTCAACGCCAAGGGCTGGACCGACAGCACCTGGATGCGCACCATGCGGCTGGACAACCGCGTCGCCTACGTCACCACCGGCATCTTCGTCGTCGCCATGCTGATCGTCGGCGCCGAACTGCTGCACTCGGCCGACGTCGCGCTGACCAAGGGCGACAAGGGGCTGCTCGACCTCGGCGACGTACTGGAGGACCGCTACGGCGCCGGCACCGCCAAGCTGTTCCTGGTCGGCTTCTTCGCCACCTCCTTCTCCTCGCTGATCGGCGTGTGGCACGGGGTGAGCGTGATGGTCGCCGACTTCGTCGCGCACCACCGGGCGGGCGCCGAGGCCGCCGCCGGCGGCGTGGAGCCGGCCCAGGTCGCCCCCGACGCCGGCCCGCGTGCCATCGGTCGACACGAGCGCTCGTTGCCCTTCCGGCTCTACCTGCTGTGGCTGACGTTCCCGCCGATCAGCCTGCTCTTCCTGGACCAGCCCTTCGGCCTGGTGATCGTCTACGGCGTGCTCGGCGCGTTCTTCATGCCCTTCCTCGCCCTGACCCTGCTGTGGCTGCTCAACTCCTCCCGCACCCCCGCGCGGTGGCGCAACGGCCCACTCAGCAACGTCATGCTGGTCGCCGCCGGACTGCTCTTCCTGGTGCTGTGCGTCCAGCAGGTGCGCGAGCTGCCCTGGTGAGCGTGGCCGCCCGGCGGGCGCCGCACGCCGACGGCCGCGCCGCCCCGCCACGGTGAGCGGCGGGGGCGACACGGCCGGTGGGTGGTGCGGTGGTGCGGTGGGTCGTGGTGCGGTGCGTCGACCCGGGCCGGTTACGGCAGGTTGTGCACGTGCGGGCCGACCGCGTTGGACCAGGCGTTGCCGGCCAGCGCGTCCCAGTTGGTGGACCAGGTCATCGCGCCCCGGATGTCCGGGTAGGTGGTGGAGGGCTTGAACCGGCCGCAGTTCGTGCCCTTGGCCAGGCAGTCCAGCGCGTTGTTGACGACGGACGGCGAGACGTAGCCGCCACCGGCGCCGCGCGGCGAGGCCGGCAGGCCGAGGCCCACCTGCGAGGGCTTGAGGCCGCCCTGGAGCTGGATGCAGGCCAGCGCGGTGAGGAAGTCCACCGTGCCCTGCGAGTAGACGTTGCCGTCACAGCCCAGCATCGAACCGCTGTTGTAGTACTGCATGTTGACGACGGTCAGGATGTCCTTGATGTTCAGCGCCGTCTGGAAGTAGCCACCGGAGGTCGACTGCATGTCGATGGTCTGCGGTGCCATCGTGATGACCAGGTCGGGGCCGGCCTTGGCCGCCAGCGCGCGCAGCGCCTGGGTCATGTACGTGGGGTTGAGACCGTTCTCCAGGTCGATGTCCACGCCGTCGAAGCCGAACTCCTGCATCTGCGCGTACAGCGAGTTGGCGAAGTTGGTGGCCGCGGTCGCGCTGCCCACCGAGACGGTGCCCTTCTCGCCGCCGACCGAGAGGATGACCGACTTGCCGGCCGCCTGCTTGGCCTTGATGTCGGCCTTGAACTGGGCCTCGGAGTAGTTCAGCGCCGGGTCGAGGTTGAAGTCGACCGCGCCCGGGGTGCTCGTCGCGTCGGCGAAGGCGACGGCGATGATGTCGTACTGGCTCTGCACGTCGCTGATCTTCTGCACGGTCGCGCCGTTGTTGAAGTTCTGCCAGTAGCCGGTCACCGCGTGCTTGGGCACGGTGCCACCGTCCCCGCCGCCCTCGGTCGTCCGCGCCGTGACCTCGGCCGACTTCGGCGACTCACCGGCCGTGTTGGTGGCGGTGACCTGGAACTTGTACGAGGTGGAGGGGGCGAGCCCGGTCACGGTGGCCGAGGCGGCGTTCACCGCCTGCACCTTCCTGCCGTCCTGGTAGACGTTGTAGCCGGTGGCGCCCTTGGTCGGGGTCCAGCTCAGCGTCAGCGAGGAGGAGGTGGGCGCGGACGCGGCCAGGCCGGCCGGCGCCGCCGGGACCTCCTCGCCCGGGGTGCCGCCGCCGGGGCCGGTCAGCGTCAGGTCGTCGGCGTGGTAGGCCGGCTGGCCGTACCAGCCGTGCGTGTAGACCGTCACCGAGGTGGTGTTCGGGCCGGTGGTGAACTTGGTGGAGAGCTGCTTCCAGTCGGTCGCCGCCTGGCTCCAGGTGGAGACGTCCGTGATGCCGGTGCCGCTGGCGCCCAGGTAGACGTAGCCGCCCTGCACCCACCCGCTCAGTTCGTACGCCGAGTTGGGCTGGACGCTCACGGTCTGCGAGCACCGGGCGTTGTCGGCGCCGGCCGGCGTCGCCTTCAGGGCGCCGGTGCCGGCGTGCACCGGGCTGGAGGTGGCGCTGCCGCTGCCACCCGAACACGTCCAGTAGTTCAGGCCGGACTCGAAGCCCGGGTTCTGGATGAGGTTGGGCTCCGCGGCGGCCTGCGCGCCACCGCCGCCGAGGGCGACGAGCGCCGAGGCGGCGAGCGCGGTGGCGGCGGCGGACGCCACCCCCCGACTCGTCCGTCGGCGGCCGGCCGGCCACCGTCTGCCTCTGGTGTACCTGCTGCGTAGTGCACGGTCCACGACTGCCTCCGTGGGGAAGTGTGGGAGGAGGGGCTTGGGGACGGTGGCCACCGCTGGGCGTGAGACTGGTCCAGACCAATGGCCTTGTCAAGGGTCTACGCAGCGACGCGACCTCCCACGCGGCGCCCTGACCCCCTTTCACCACGCCGGCTCCGCGCGCCGACCGGCGCGCGCGTCCCCCCTCCGTCGCGCGCGGGCGGGGGCGCGCCGCCGCCCCGGCCGCGTACCACCGGGAGCACGCCGCGGGCGCACGGGCGGAGTACGAACGGAGCGGGGCGGACAGAAGGAGTACGGCGCGGGAGAGGCGGGGACCGCGTACGGGAGGGCGCGGCGCGCGACGGAAGGGGTGGGGGAGTGCGACGGACGGGACGCGGCGGACGCGGTGCGGGAGCGCGCCCGGTGCCGGGTGACAGGGCGGGCGGACGCGGCCGGCCCGTGACGCGGGCGCCGGCCCCACGTGAACTCCCGGTGCCAAGGCCCCGGATAACCCCGGTGAACTGTTCTCAGCCGCCGCATTCGTGGATAAAGTGCGGGGGCATCTCTACGGGGAAGCAGCGGACGGTTCCGGTCCGTGACGACAGCGCCGCGCCCGGCACGGCGCGCGACGGGGACGGGCGGGGGCCCGGAGTGGACGGGAGCTGACGTGACCTGCGCGATCGCCCTCACCAGCCCCGAGTTGGTCCTTCCGCCACCCGACGGCCAGACCCCGTCGGCCGTCGTCCTGAAGGCCCCCGAGATCCAGCCGCTCGAAGAGGCCGTCAGCGACACCGCCGCCCTGCTGGACCAGCGGGGCTACCTCGTCGCGCTCTACCCGGCCGCCTCCCCGCCCGCCTTGGTCCGCCGCCTGCACACGGTGCGTTCCGTGCTGGAGAGCGACCGTCTCGCGCTGCTCCCCATCGACCTGCCGCCGCTGGCCGTGGCCGTGCTGGCCCGCCAACTACGCCAGCTCTCCCTGGCCGACTTCAGCCCCGGCGTCCTGGCCTGCGCCGCCCGCCTGCTGGCGCACTACGTCTACGCCGGCGCCCAACTCGGCAGCGTCGCGCGGCTGGCGAAGGTGCCGGTCGGCATGGGCGCCCACCTGCGCTCCTGGGTGCCCGGCGCGCAGTTCGGCGTGGTGACCCACCCCACGCCGCACCTGACCGCCGTCGGCCGCGACGCCCAGCCCCCGGCCCCCGGCTTCAGCACCCAGCTCACCATCGCCCGGGGCCAGCCGCACGCCGAGTGGATCACCTCCACGCTGGCCACCGCCTGGCAGGTCAGCGGCGTCCAGGAGGTGCCGCTGCCCACCGAGTCGGCCCGCTGGTGGGGCACCGCCCGGGTCACCGAGTTCGCCGCCGCCATCCCCGACCCCTCGGTGCTCTACCAACTGGTGGCCTCCGTCCGCCGGGAGGAGTGTCACTGGTGCGGGCTCGAACTCATCGGTGACCGGTGCGCGTTCTGTTCCGCGCCGCTGCTGCGCCCCGAGGAGCCGCGCGCCCTGACCGCGCCCACCCGGCCCGCGCTGGCGGCACGTTGAGCCCCACGGCCCACCGCCGGGCCCCCGCCCGCCCCGCCCCCGCGCGCCGAAGGCCGCCCAGACCGGGCCCGCCCACCCGCTCCGGCCCCCGCCACCCCGCCCCCGAACGAGGTCCCAGGTCGTCATGAATGCACGCCAGCGCCGCGGAGTGATCCTCCTGGTCCTGTCGGTCCTGTGCGCCGTCGGCGCGTTCGTCGGAGTGCTCTCCGTCATCAACGACGTGGAGTCCAAGGTCGGCCCGGAGACCACCGCGTACCGCCTGACCTCCGACGTGCCGGCCTACCAGGCGCTGGACACGGGCTCGTTCGAGAAGATCTCCATGCCCGAGCGGTGGCTGCCCGACACCGCCGTCACCGACCTTGGCGACCTGCGCGGCAAGATCGCCGTGACCCCGCTGCGCCAAGGCTCGCTGCTCCAGACCGACATGATCGTGGCCCGGCCCGCGCTCCAGCCCGGCCAACAGGAGATCGCCATCATGATCGACGCGGCCACCGGTGTCGCCGGGAAGATCAACCCGGGGGCCCGGGTGAACATCTACGCCACCTTCGACGGCGAGCGCGAGGGCGCCAAGCCCGTCTCCAAGGTGATCGTCGCCGGCGCCCGCGTCATCGACGTCGGCAAGCTCACCGCCCTGGACCCGGACGGCGACGAGCGCGACCGCAAGCGCCGCGAGCGCGAGGCCGTACCCATCACCTTCGCGCTGGGCACCCAGGACGCCCAGCGGGTGGCGTACGCGGAGTCCTTCGCCTCCCACGTACGCCTGGCCCTCATCGCGCCCGGCAGCGCACCCGACATCGCGCCGGACGAGCGCACGTACACCCTCGACGGCGACCGGTAGCGGTGCCACGACAGCCGGAAGAAGCAGGAGGCGGTGACTCGATGACGATCAGAATCCTCCCGACGGTCGGGGACGCGGATCTGGCCCGAACGCTGGGCGGGCTGCTCAGCCAGCTCCCGGGCGTCGAGCCCTTCCCCGCGCTCGGCGACTCCACCGCGCTCCTGGAGACCCTGGCCGCGCTGGCCGGCGCGGCCGTCGACGAACTGCCCGAGGTCGTCCTGGTCCACGAGCACATCGGCCCGGTGCCCGCCCTGGAACTGGTCCGCGAGGTCGCGCTGCGCTTCCCCGCCGTGGGCGTGGTCCTGGTGACCGCCGACGCCGGCCCGGCGCTGTACTCGGCGGCCATGGACGCCGGCGCCCGGGGCATCTGCGCCCTGCCCCCCTCCTACGACGAACTCGCCACCCGCGCCCAGTCCGCCGCCCAGTGGGCGCTGGGCGTCCGCCGCCACCTGGGCGGCGGGGGACAGGCCCTGGCCGCCGGGCCCAGCGGGCGCCTGGTGACCGTCGCCGGCGCCAAGGGCGGGGTGGGCACCACCCTGACGGCCGTGCAGCTCGCGCTGGCCGCGCAGGCCAGCGGCCGGCGCGTGGTCCTGGTCGACCTGGACCTCCAGGCCGGCGACGTGGCCTCCTACCTGGACGTCCAGTTCCGCCGTTCCATCGCCGACCTCGCCCAGATCAGCGACATCACCCCCCGCGTCCTCCAGGAAGCGGTCTTCCCGCACCCCAGCGGGCTGGGAGTGCTGCTGGCCCCCGGCGAGGGCGAGCGCGGCGAGGAGGTCACCGACCTGGTCGCCCGGCAGGCCGTGACCGCCCTGCGCTCGCGCTACGACCTGGTCGTCGTCGACTGCGGGACCCAGATGACCGCCGCCAACAGCGCCGCGATCGAGATGGCCGACAGCGCGCTGCTGGTCACCACGCCGGACGTGGTCGCGGTACGCGCCGCCAAGCGCATGGCCCGCCTGTGGGACCGGCTCCAGATCCGCAAGGCCGAGGAGACCACCGCCGTCGTCAACCGGCACACGCGCGGCGGCGAGATCCAGCCGAGCCTGGTCGAGCGGGCGACGGGCACCCGCGCGGCGCGCACCACCGTGCCCGCCGCGTTCAAGGAGCTCCAGCCGGCCGTCGACTCCGGCCGGATGCAGGACCTGGACGCCAGGTCCACGGTCCGCCAGGCGCTGTGGACCCTGGCCGGCGAACTCGGCCTCACCGGCACCCCGACCGAGACCGGCCGCCCGCAGCGCGGCCGGGGCGGCCACGCCGAACGGTCCCCGGGCGGGCTGCGCCGGCGCCGGGCGCTCACGGACGGCGGCCGGGGCGGCGCCGGCCACGCGAGCGGCGACCCAGACCACGACCCCGGCCCGGACGGCACCGGGCCCGAGGCGCTGACCCAGGTCCCCACCAGCCGCTTCCGCCGGCGCGGCGGGGGCGACCGGGGCCAGGTGACCGTCGAGTTCCTCGGCATGGTCCCGCTCATCCTCATCGTGCTGGCCGTGCTGTGGCAGTGCGCGCTCATCGGCTACACGTACTCGCTGGCCGGCAACTCCGCCGACCGGGGCGCCCGCGCGGCGGCGGCCCGCGAGAGCGGGGGCGCCGGGGCGTGCCAACAGGCGGCGCTGCGCGACCTGCCCGGCTCCTGGCGCGCGTCGGCCTCGGTGGCCTGCCCCACCTCGGGCGGCCTGGTCAGGGCCACCGTCAAGATCAAGGTCCCGGTGCTCTTCCCCGGCGCGGGGGACTTCCCCTGGACCGTCACGGGAACGGCGGGCGCGGCGGCGGAGGAGTGAGCTGAGCGATGCGCGGCGAGTGGGACACGGACAGGGCCCGGAGCGAGGACGGGCGCGGCCGGCGCGGGCGCCGGGAGGGCGAGCGGCGGGCGGTACGCCGCCTCACGCGGCACGGCGGGCCGGGGCGCGGGCCTGGCGGGGAGCGCCGCCGCGACGGCGCGGCCCGGGGTGACGGCGGGGGCGCGGCGAACCGGGAGCACGGCGACGCGGGCCGGCGCGGCGGCGCGGGCCGGCACGGTGACACGGACCGGCGCGGCGGCGTGGGCCGGCACGGTGGCGCCGCGCACCGAGTCGAGGACGCGCCGGGGCTCACCACGCGGCGGCCGGGCCGGCGGCCCACCACTCGGCGGCCCACCACCGGGCGGCCCACCACCGGGCGGCGCGCCCTCCGACGCGCGGGCGAGCCGGGGCGGCGACGGGCGGCGGAGCGCGACGCGGGGTCGGTGGCCATCGAGTTCCTCGGCTTCCTGCCGATCCTGCTCGCCGTCGGACTCGCGGTGGTCCAGCTCGGACTCGCCGCGTACACCGTGCAACAGGCGGGCACCGCGGCCCGCGCCGCCGCCCGCACGGCCACCGTGGACGACCCACGGGCCAGCCCCGAGGAGGCGGGCCGGGCCGCGATCAGCGGGTGGCTCGCGGACGGTGCCCGGATCTCGGTGAGCGGTGGCACCTCCGCACACGCCACGGCCACCATCGAGATCCCCTCGGTCATCCCGGGCGTGGACCTCGGCAGCGCCACCCGCGGCGCGACCATGCGCCGCCCGGCACCGGCCGATGAGTAGCCGCCCCGGGAGCGGGCCCACCCTCCCCCCACGTCCGAGGAGCACCCCATGAGCCTGCGGGCACGCGTCGCCGCCCCCGAACCGGCCGGCGAACAGCGGGAGAACGGCCACCTGGTCACCAGCTACCGCACCAAACTCCTGGAGGAGATCGACCTCGCCGAGATGTCGGCGCTGGCCGCCGGCGAGCGGCGCTCCCGCCTCGAACGCGTGCTGGGCCACATCATCAGCCGCGAGGGCCCGGTCCTGTCCACCGCCGAACGCGCCCAGCTCATCCGCCGCGTGGTGGACGAGGCGCTGGGCCTGGGCGTGCTGGAACCCCTCCTGGAGGACGCCTCGATCACCGAGATCATGGTCAACGGGCCCGACCAGATCTTCGTCGAGCGCTCCGGGCGGGTCGAGCGGGTGCCCGTACGGTTCGTCTCACACGAGCAGCTCATGCAGACCATCGAGCGCATCGTCTCCACCGTCAACCGCCGCGTGGACGAGTCCAACCCGATGGTCGACGCCCGGCTGCCGTCCGGTGAGCGGGTCAACGTGATCATCCCGCCGCTCGCGCTCGACGGCGCCACCCTCACCATCCGCCGCTTCCCGCGCGCCTACACCCTGCACGAGCTGATCGGCATGGGCACCCTCGACGAGCACATGCTGATGCTGCTCGCGGCGCTGGTGCGGGCCAAGTTCAACGTGGTGGTCTCCGGGCCCACCGGCTCCGGCAAGACCACGCTGCTCAACGCCCTGTCCGGGCTGATCCCCGACGGCGAGCGCATCATCACCGTCGAGGACGCGGCCGAACTCCAGCTCCAGCAGACCCACGTGATCCGTCTGGAGTCCCGGCCGCCCAACGTCGAGGGCAACGGCCAGATCACCATCCGCGACCTGGTCCGCAACTCGCTGCGGATGCGGCCCGACCGCATCATCGTCGGCGAGGTCCGTGGCGGCGAGACCCTGGACATGCTCCAGGCCATGTCCACCGGCCACGACGGCTCGCTGGCCACCGTGCACGCCAACAGCGCCGAGGACGCGCTGATGCGCCTCCAGACCCTGGCGTCCATGTCGGACGTGGCCATCCCCTACGAGGCGCTGCACGACCAGATCAACAGCGCCGTGGACTGCATCGTGCAGCTCGTCCGCAACGCCGACGGCTCCCGCCGGGTCAGCGAGATCGCGCTGCTGGACTCGCACGGCCACGAGGACTACCGGATCACCACCGTCTGCCGGTTCGACGCCGACCCGATGGGCGCCGACCGGGTGGTGCGCGGCCGGTTCGGGTACGGGCCGGTGCCCGAACGCGTCGCGGAGCGGCTGCGACTGGCCAACGAGGCCGTGCCGCCCGCCTTCGGCGTCGCCGCCTTCCCGGCCCAGCTCCTGACCCGCCAGGCACCCGGCTCGCGGGGGGACCGATGAGCGACCTGGCCACGCTGACGGTCGGCGCGACCCTGCTGTGCGGGGCGCTGGCCGTCGCCGGCGTCCAGGCGTACGCGAGTGGCCGGGCCCGGCACCAGTCGCTGGTCCAGCGGCTCGCGGAGACCGAGGGCGCGGCCGGCCCCGCGCGCGGGCGCCGCTTCGCCGGCGTGGACCGCAGACTGCGCGGCACGCGCCTGGGCCGCGCCGTCGAACAACGCCTGACGGCCACCGGACTCGACCTGACCCCGGGTGAGTTCCTCGTCTACACCACGGGAACGGCGATCGGCCTGTGGCTGATCGCCCAGGCGACCCTGGCCACCTTCTTCGGCCCCATCGCCGCGGTCGTCACCGGGTGGGGAGCGTTCGCCTTCCTGAACTGGCAACGCCAGAAGCGCATCGAGCGGTTCATCGGCCAGCTTCCCGAACTCGCGCGCATCCTGGCCAACGCCACCCAGGCCGGGCTGGCCCTGCGCACCGCGCTCGGGCTGGCGGCCGACGAGATGGAGGCACCCGCCGGCGAGGAGCTGGCCAAGGTCGCGGACAAGCTCGCCGTCGGCCACTCGATCGAGGACGCGCTGAACGAGCTGGCCGAGCGGCTGCCCTCGCGCGAACTGGTCGTCCTGGTCACCACGCTGGTACTCTCCAGCCGCGCCGGCGGCTCCGTCGTCAGCTCGCTGCGCAACCTCACCCAGACCCTGGAGGAGCGCAAGGAGACCCGTCGCGAGGTGCGCACCCAGCTCTCCCAGGTCACCGTCACCGCCTACGTGGTGCCGCTGATGGGCGTCGGCACACTGCTGCTGATGGACCGGGTCTCCGCCGGCTCCATCGAGCGGATGACCTCCTCGTTCTGGGGCCAGGCCGCCGTCGTGGGCGCCTTCACGCTCTACGCCGTCGGCTTCTTCCTGATCCGCCGCATGTCCAAGATCGCCGTCTGACGCCGTCCGGGCCCAACGGCGCGGCGGCGATCCCGGGCACCGGGCCCGGGACCCGAGGAGAGGAGAGGGATGGGGATCGGCCTGTTGCTCGCGCTGGCCGTCGGCCTGTCCACGGCCGGGGCCTGCTACGGCATCGCGCTCTACCGTCGCGAGGCCAAGCTGCCCAGCGACCTGGCGGTGGCCCTGGAGGTGGGCGCGACCCGCACCACCGTGGTCGGCTCGGCCGTGGACCGGCTCGGCATGCGCTACGCGCCGCTGGTGCTGCGCCTGATGGGCCCGGCCCGGGTGGCCAGGGTGCGCCGCCGGATCGACCTGGCGGGCAACCCCGGCGGGCTGACCGTCGACCGCTACGCCGCCCGCCGCGCGGTCTACGGCACCCTGGGCTTCGGCGGCGCGCTGGTCATGGCCCTGCGCGGACAACTCCTGCTGGGCGTGCTGCTCGTGGTGTTCGGGCTGTTCTGGATCGAGGTCGGGATCTGGGCGGCCGTCCGCGAACGCAAGGACGCCATCGAACGCACCCTGCCGGACTTTCTCGACGTGCTCGCCGTGGTTGTCAGCGCCGGACTCAGCTTCCGGCAGGCACTCGATCGGGTGGCCGACAAGTACGAGGGCCCGTGGGCCGACGAACTCCGTATCACCCTGCGCCAGATGGATATGGGCGTCAGCCGCAGACAGGCATTCGAGGAACTGCGAAAGCGTAATGACTCCGAACAGGTGGCCCAGTTCGTCACCGCACTCCAACAGGGCGAGGAACTCGGCTCGCCCATCGTCGACACCCTGATTGCGATCGCTCACGACATGCGCCGCACCGACGCGCAGAACGCCCGCCGCCGCGCGGCCCGCGCCGTCCCCAAGGCCACGCTGGTCATCACCACCTTCATGGTGCCCGGCACCATGATGCTGCTCGTGGCCGCGTTCTTCATCGGCTCCGGCACCGACTTCGGATCGGTCACGGGCGACTGACCGTGAGACAGCAACTAGTCGTACGTGTAAGGCTGTTGAAGATCTCTGTGTCTGTCGTGCGGCGCCCGCCGGAAGCCGGTCGGGGCCGTCGGTCGGGCGCGCGGGCCGCCGCCCCACCGGACCCGGGAGGCCGTGGCGTACCGCGGGGCGCACCGGCCCCGACGGGCGGCGCGCGGGCCGCCGCGCGCGCTGCGGCAGACGCCATTCTGTTATCACTGAAGCCTTCGCAAATGCAATCCGCTGTGGGACAGTCATGACGCGGGCAGCGCGCTTCCCAGGGCGCGTCGCGCGGGGCGGCCGGGCCGAAGCGGAGGTGAGTTCCATGGGCCGAGTGAGACGTCTGCGACGGGAACGACTTCAGAGGTTTCAACTCAGGTCGCACGGAAGAGAATGCTTCGGGACGCCCTGTTCCGCTGCCGGTGATTCGGCGTACTTTTCTCCTGTCGCGAGCGGCACCACGGGGACCGACGAGCCGAACCGGAGCGGAACGGCCGCCCATGGAGGAGAACACGATGGGAAAGCGCTTGACGGGAAACGACCGCGGACAGACCGCGGTCGAGTACCTGGGGATCATCGCCGTGGTCGTGGCGATCGTGATCGGCATCTCGGGTACGGATATCGGAAACGAGATCTTCAGCGCGATCACCGACAAGATTTCCGAGGTCACCGGCGTGTGAGACGCCTTCAACGCCTCGCGTCACACGGAGATTCCGGACAGGCTTTTCCGATCTACATCACCGCGGTAGCGGGCCTTCTCTTTCTCGGGCTCGCTCTTTTCGCCGTAGGCCAGGCGGGCGCCACCCGTAACGGGGCGCAGACCGCCGCCGACGCGGCGGCCTTGGCCGCCGCGCAGGAGCAACGCGACGCGCTGCGCGAGGAACTGCTCGCGGCCATCGGCCACGGCGACGCGTGGCAGGACGTCCTCGACGGAATCGGCGCCGGCAGCCCCCGCGCCTGCGACGAGGCCCGCTGGTTCGCCGGCGAGAACGACGCCGACGTCACCGAGTGCGCCCTGACCGGCGGCCTCACCCCCACCTTCCACGTCGCGGTGCGCACCCGCTACACCGTGGGCGACTCCATCGTGCCGGGCACCGAGTCCCAGCACGCGCGGGCCGAGGCGACGGCCGTGATCGAGCCACGCTGCGTACGCCCGCCCGGCGAGCCCGAACCCGCCCCCAGCACCCCGCCCACCGACGACGCGGGCACCGGTGGCGGCACCGGCGGGGACGACCCGGGCGACGACGGGGACCACGAGGGTGACGACACGCCGGACGAGGACCCCAGGAAGCCGCCCGCGGAGTTCACCTGCGACGGCGAGGAGTGGTCCATCGACCCGGAGCGGCCCGGTGCGCTCCCCGAGGTCGCGGACCTCTTCTCCGTGCATCTCGCCGACTGACCAGTGAAGGGCAGCGACTCATGAGCATTCGGTACACCACCACGGCACGTGGGGCACTGGCCGCCGGAGCGGTCGCGGTCAGCGTGTCCCTGCTGGTGGCGGGCTGCGGTGGCGGCGACGGAGGCGGGGACACGGACGACAGCGGGAGCGCCGGCAGCCCCTCGTCCAGCGTCGCGGGCAACGCGCCCAAGCAGGACGGCGGTTCGGGCCAGCAGCCGGTCTCGGACGCCGAGCCCATCGCCGAACTGCGCGGCGAGATGGGCATGGTGCTCTCGCTCACCGAGGCCAAGCGCGACTCCGGCGGCTTCGTCACCGTCAGCGGCCAGGTCGAGAACACCGGCGACCGGATCTACTCGCGGGCCAACAAGTGGCGGGGCGACGAGACCGACGTCATCAAGCACGGTTCCTCCACGGCCGGCGCCACCCTCATCGACTCCGGCGGCAAGAAGCGCTACTACGTGCTGCGCGACACCGACGGGCGCTGCCTGTGCACGATGTCGCTGGGCACCATCAAGGCCGGCGCGACGGTCCCGGTCTTCATGCAGTTCCCCGCGCCCCCGGAGGAGGTGGACGAGGTGCAGTTCCAGATGCCGACGTTCCCGCCCGCCACGATCAAGATCACCGGGTGACCGGCGATGACCCCCACCCACCCCGACGCCGCGCCCCCCAGCTCGGGCCGCGTCGCCGCGACGCCCGGCCCCCACGCCACGCCCCGCGCCGTGCGGACGGCGTCGCTCGTGCTCGCCGCCGTCGCCGCGTTCACGCTGTCCGCCCCGGCCGTCCACGCCGACGAGGGCCCCGGCGTGCCGCGTTCGGCCCCGCCCCCGGTCGGGGTGGACGCCGCCGACCCGGACCTGCGACTGGCCCAGGGCGCCCGGCTGGGCGCGGTCAAGGTCCTGGACATCAAGTCCATCGTGGAGACCGACAACGGCGAGGAGCGGCACGAGGTCACCAACGAGGACGTCACCTTCGCCCTCCAGTCCGAGGTGCTCTTCGACAAGGACAGCGCCGACCTCAACCGCCTGGCCAGCGCGCGCATCGACGTCATCGCCCGGGAGATCGAGACCCAGGGCGCCCGCGAGGTCCGCGTCTTCGGCTTCACCGACGACCTCGGCACCAGTGGACACGGCGAGGACCTGTCCAAGGAGCGCGCCGACGCGGTGCAGCGGCGGCTGTCCAAACAGCTCGACTCCGGCGTGAAGTACCACATCCGGGGCTACGGCGAGGACTACCCGATCGCCGACAACGGCACCGAGGCCGGCCGCAAGAAGAACCGCCGCGTCGAGGTCAGCTTCCCGCGCGGCTCCGCCTGACCCCGCGCCCCCGCCCGACCCGCCCCCGCCCGACCCGCGATCGCCCCCGCCCGCCCCGGCGAGCTCGGCGCGCCGCACCGCACCACGTCGCGTGGCGCCGCCACGCGCCGCGCCCGGGCCGGGGTCGCACACACGTGCCCCGTGGCCGGGGCGGCGTCCGGCCCAGCGGTGACGTATGCCACGACCGGGTGAGACGAAATAGAAGCGTAACGGACGCATCATCCCAAAGCCGTTTAGTTCGGTCATGGGTGGCCTACAGTCACTTACGCACTGCTCACACGCGACGAGCTGGAAGTGCATCGCGCGGACCTGCCCGCATCCTCCTGCCCTGGGAGGGGTGCGTCCGCGTCAGGGAGACGAGCCACCAGCCGTCGCAGTGGTGCTACGACCAGGGGGCGGGTCGATGCTGACGCGCACCCCGGGACGCAGCCCCCAACGCTCCATCGCGCCCGCCTCCGCCTCCAGGACATGGCGCGCGCGTGGCCGCGGCAACCCCAGCCGACCGGGCCGCATGGTGCGCACACTGAGGACGGTCAGCCCACGGTCGAGGTAGGCCACGTCGATGGCGAACCGCATCCGGAAGGTGTGCACCCCGCTCGCCGGGCTCAGCAGCAGCGCGCCGGTGATCCCCGTACGACCCAACAGCCCCCGGGTGCGCGCGCGGTAGGACGCGGCGATCTCCAGTGGCACCTCCCACGCCACCCCCGTCGGCCAGCCCGCCCCCGCGGGCCACCCCGGCGCCGCGCCCGAGGCCGTGTCCGGCGGCGCCCCCGCCGCGCCGCCCCGCGCCCGGTCCGCCGACGGCCCGGACGGTGTCCGCCCCGCCACGCCGCCACCCCCCGCGCCGTCCCCCGCCTCGCCCACCGGTGAGCCGTCCGCCGTGTGCTCCCGCCCGCGCGGTACGTACAACGCGCCCAGGCCGTCGCGCCAACGCCCCATCCCCGCCACTCTCCCTCGCCCCTTCGCCGTGTGCCGCCGCGTCCGCCACCCCTCGCCCGCCGCCGGTCGGCGCGCGGGGCGCCGACCGCGCCGCCGTACGGGCGTGGCCGCCCGCCCAGCACCGGGTTCTACCAGTCCCACCGGCGCGCCGGGCCCGCTTCCGTAGGCTCGGCGCGTGCACGCACTGCTGATAGCCCTCGCCGCCGGATACGGCGTCGCCGTCGGCCTCCTCGTGGGTCGCCCGCGGTTCCGGCTGGCCGTCCAGCCCGACGAGCCCTGGCGCGCCGCGTGCCCCCGGGGCCATCCGATCACCGGGCCCGCCGCCGGCTGGCTCGGCCTCGCCCGGTGCGGCCCGTGCGGACGCGCCGCGACGGAGGCCGGAGCCGGGACGTACGGGCCCGGCGGGGTGCTGACGGCCGGCGTCTGCGCGCTGGTCTGCGCGGCCCTGGCGACGGCCGTCGGCGCGCGCCCGGAGCTGGCGGTGTGGCTGCTGCTGGCACCGCTGAGCGTCCTGCTGGCCGGGGTGGACCTGGCCGTGCACCGACTGCCCGACGTCCTGACCCTGCCGATGGCGCCCGCCGCCGCCGCGCTGCTGGGCGGGGCGGCGCTGCTGCCCGGAGCGGCGGGGTCATGGTCACGCGCCGTGTTCGGCGGGCTCGCCCTGGGCGGTGCCTATTTTGTGCTGTTTCTCATCCATCCCGCGGGCATGGGCTTCGGCGACGTCAAACTGGCGGTGACGCTCGGGGTCGCCCTCGGGTGGTACGGCTGGGACGTGCTCCTCCTCGGCGCCTTCACCGGCCTCCTGCTGGGCGCCTGCTCCGGCGTCGCCCTGGTCCTGGCGGGGCGGGCGGGGCGTGGGACGGCGCTCGCGTTCGGCCCTTTCATGATCGTCGGGGCCGGTGTCGGCGTCCTGCTCGGCGGCCTCGCCGCGCGCTGAGACGAGATCGCACCGCGCCGTTCCCGTCGCGGGTGCACGCAACATCCCTCACGAAGGGTTATGGTGGAAACCCCCCCTCGGGCCGGTCCGTATCCCCCCCACGGACCGGCCCGCTTTTTGTGCCCGCCCGGCCCGGCCACCGCGCCGGGCCGGCGCCGGCGCCGGCCCGGGGGGACGCGCCGGCGGCGCGGGCCGCGCGTTCCCGCCCGACGGGCCCGTGCCTAGCGGCGGGCCCAGATGTTCACGCCCTCGGTGCTCCGCGCGTACTGGTCGATCTCCGCCAGCTCCGCGTCGGTCAGCGGCGCCGCGCCCAGCGCCGCCACGTTGGCCTCCAGCTGGCGCACGCTGGACGCGCCGATCAGCGCCGAGGTCATCCGCGGGTCGCGCAGCACCCAGCCCAGCGCGAGCTGGGCCAGCGACTGACCGCGCCGGGCGGCGATGTCGTTCAGCCCGCGCAGCCGCCGCACCACCTCCTCGGTCAGCAGCTCGGGCCGCAGCGACTTGCCCTGCGTGGCCCGCGAGCCCTCCGGGATGCCGCTCAGGTACTTGTCGGTGAGCATGCCCTGGGCCAGCGGGGCGAAGGCGATGCAGCCCATCCCCTCGGCCTCCAGCGTGTCCAGGAGCGCGTCATCCTCGGTCCAGCGGTTGATCATCGAGTACGAGGGCTGGTGGATCAGCGCCGGCACGCCCATCTCCCGCAGCAGCCGCGCGGCCTCGGCGGTCTGCTCGGCGGTGTAGGAGGACACGCCCACGTACAGCGCCTTGCCCTGCCGCACCGCCGAGGCCAGTGCGCCCATCGTCTCGGCCAGCGGCGTGTCGGGGTCGTAGCGGTGGGAGTAGAAGATGTCCACGTAGTCCACACCCATCCGGCGCAGCGAGGCGTCCAGCGAGGACAGCAGGTACTTGCGCGAGCCCCACTCCCCGTACGGCCCCGGGTGCATCAGGTAGCCGGCCTTCGTGGAGAGGACCAGCTCGTCCCGGTACGGCCGGAAGTCCTGGGCCAGCAGCTTGCCGAAGTTCAGCTCGGCCGACCCGGGCGGCGGGCCGTAGTTGTTGGCCAGGTCGAAATGGGTGATGCCCAGGTCGAACGCGCGGCGCAGGATCTCGCGCTGGGAGGTCAGGCCACGGTCGTCGCCGAAGTTGTGCCACAGGCCCAGCGAGATCGCCGGCAGCCTGAGACCGCTGTGCCCGCTGCGCCGGTACTCCATGGAGTCGTAGCGGTCGTCGGCGGCACGGTAGGGGGAGTTGTCGTTCACGGGGTTCCTGCCTCCGGCATCGCGTGGTCGCTCCCCGGTCGTGGGGTCTGTCCCCGCCGACGCTATACGCACGTGACCGGCCCAGCTTCGCCGAACCCCCGCCCCGGCAGTAGGGTGGCGCCCTTGGAGCGGCGCCACGGACGAAGACGAAGACGCCGCGGCATGGAGGGCTGGAGAACGTGAAGCTGCGCGACCTGGTGTACGGGCTCTACGCACGCCGGGTGGAATGGCGCCTCGATCACGACCAGGTGCCCAAGCACATCGGCGTCATCCTCGACGGGAACCGGCGCTGGGCACGCGCCGCCGGAGGCACCACCGCCCAGGGGCACATCGCCGGGGCCAACAAGATCCGCGAACTCCTCGGCTGGTGCACCGAGACGGACGTCGAGGTCGTCACCCTGTGGATGCTCTCCACGGACAACCTGGGCCGCCCCGACGACCAACTCCAGCCCCTGCTGCGCATCATCGAGGGCGCCGTACGCGACCTGGCCGCCGACGGCCGCTGGCGGGTGCACCACGTGGGCACGCTCGACCTGCTGCCCGCCCAGACCCAGCACGTGCTGAAGGAGGCCGAGGAGGCCACCCGGCACGTGAACGGAATAATCGTCAACGTCGCCGTCGGCTACGGCGGGCGACAGGAGATCGCGGACGCGGTGCGCTCGCTGCTCCTGGACCACGCCAGCCGGGGCACCACGTTCGAGGAGCTGGCCGAGGTCGTCGACGTCGAGATGATCGCCGAGCACCTCTACACCCGGGGCCAGCCCGACCCCGACCTGGTCATCCGCACCAGCGGCGAGCAGCGCCTGTCCGGCTTCATGCTCTGGCAGAGCGCGCACTCCGAGTACTACTTCTGCGAGGTTTTCTGGCCCGCGTTCCGCAAGGTGGACTTCCTGCGTGCGCTGCGTGACTACGCGGCACGCCATCGGCGATACGGCGGTTAACGGCACGTAACGCCAGGGAACGGCAGACGACGAATCGCCGACGTTGTCATATGCCCGGGCATGGGCCGCTCAGTTGACGGGAATGTTCCTCTCACGTCGGCACCCCGCCCCTGGGGTGTCGAAATGCCAGCGGGCGGCATGGGGCCGCCCGCCCGGGAGGGCCTTTGCACCAGGACGCCCGTGCCGATCGGATGGCGCGGCCCCGGCTCCGCCACCCCTTCGTGGACGGTGTTCGCGAGGGGTCGCCACGCGGCCCCCGCAGGGCCCGGGTCCCGGCCCGTCGCCCCGCTTCGGACGGGGCCCGCGTCCCGCCGAGGACGGGGGCAACCCACTCCCGCGACGCCGTCGCACCCCAACCTCTCCCGAGGGGGTTCGTCCACCCGTGGTGACCAGCAAGAAACGCCGCGAGCACGACCGGCGCACCTATGTCCTCGACACCAGCGTCCTGTTGGCCGACCCAGGCGCCATGGCCCGCTTCGACGAGCACGAAGTCGTGCTGCCCGTCGTCGTGGTCACGGAGCTTGAGGCCAAGCGGGCCCACCCCGAACTGGGGTACTTCGCCCGGCAGGCGCTGCGTCTGCTCGACGAGTACCGCGTCCGCTTCGGCCGGCTCGACGCCCCGATCCCGATCGGCGACCTCGGCGGCACGCTGCGCGTCGAGCTCAACCACTCGGACCCGGGCATCCTGCCGGCCGGCTTCCGGCTGGGGGACAACGATTCCCGCATCCTGGCCGTCGCCAGAAACCTCCAGGCCGAGGGGTACGACGTCACCGTCGTCTCCAAGGACCTGCCGCTGCGCATCAAGGCGTCGTCGGTGGGCCTGCTGGCCGAGGAGTACCGGGCGGAACTCGCCATCACGGACTCGGGCTGGACCGGCATGGCCGAGCTGACCGTACCGCCGGACCAGGTGGACGAGTTGTTCGCCGCCGAGACCGCCTTTCTGCCCGAGGCGGCCGAGCTGCCCGTGCACACCGGCCTGGTCCTCCAGTCGGTGCGCGGCAAGGCGCTCGGCCGGGTCACCGCGGACGGGGCCGTCAGACTGGTGCGCGGCGACCGGGAGGCGTTCGGCATCCACGGACGGAGCGCCGAGCAGCGCATCGCGCTCGACCTGCTGCTCGACCCGGAGGTGGGCATCGTCTCGATGGGCGGTCGAGCCGGCACGGGCAAGTCGGCGCTGGCGCTGTGCGCCGGGCTGGAGTCGGTCCTGGAGCGGCGTCAGCACCGCAAGGTGATGATCTTCCGGCCGCTGTACGCGGTGGGCGGCCAGGAGCTGGGCTATCTGCCGGGCAACGAGTCCGAGAAGATGAGCCCCTGGGCGCAGGCGGTCTTCGACACCCTCTCGGCGGTCACCACGGCCGAGGTCATCGAGGAGATCGTGGGCCGGGGCATGCTGGAGGTCCTGCCGCTCACGCACATCCGGGGCCGCTCGCTGCACGACGCGTTCGTGATCGTCGACGAGGCGCAGTCACTCGAACGGAACGTTCTGCTGACCGTTCTGTCCCGCATCGGGGCCAATTCGCGTGTCGTCCTCACCCATGACGTGGCGCAACGCGACAACCTTCGGGTCGGCCGGTACGACGGCGTGGTCGCGGTCGTCGAGAAACTGAAGGGCCATCCGCTCTTCGCGCACGTCACGCTCACCCGCTCGGAGCGCTCACCCATCGCGGCTCTGGTGACCGAGATGCTGGAGGAGGGGCGGGTTTAGTCCGACTCGTCGGTACGGCGCCGCGCGGCGAAGCCTGGGAGCTTAGCCGCGCGGCGCCTTGTCGCGCTTGCGTTTCCTCGATTAGGTGCCGCCAAACGCCATGTGAGCTTTCCCACGCAGTGGAGAATTGCGTCCGGGTCCCGGCTCCGGCAGGGTGTGGGTCCTGTCAGGCCCCGCATACGACACAGCCTCAACCCCAGCGTTGAGGCGCCTCTTGAACAGCAGAACTGAACAGCGTTCGTCGTATGCCGCCCGAGCACCACGCGAACCTCCTCGGAGGGCGCACCGGGTCCGTGCCTCCCGTGACCAGCCGATCCCCGCACCCTGGGGAGCGGACAAGGGAAGCCAGCGCCAGGGGCACGATTGCGCCCGCGAGGTCACCTATGCGGGCGATGCTGGAAGGAAACCGTGTGAGCCGGATCTCGGTCCGGGGATTCGCAGTGGCTTCGGCCACCGCGGTCACCACCGTCGGCGCCGTCGTGGGCGTCGCGTCAGGTAGCGACAAGGGCTCGACCACCGAACCGGTCGAGGCCGCCGCGGCCGACGCGACAGTCCTTGCGGAGATCCCCGCCGGGCAGCAGGCCCAGGCGCAGACCGCATCCCTGACGCAGCAGGCAGCCGTCCAGTCGACCGCCGCCGACGCGGAGGCCAAGAAGTCCGCCGAGGAAGCGGCTCGCAAGCAGGCGGCCAAGGACGCGTCGGCCAAGAAGGTCGCCGCGGACAAGGAGAAGGCCGAGAAGGAGAAGGCGGAGAAGGAAGCGGCGGAGAAGAAGGCCGCCGAGGAGCGCGAGAAGAAGGACGAGATCGCCAGCCGGTCCGCCACTCGCGACTCCGCCTCGACGTCCTTCCCGCAGCAGAGCTCCTACTCGGTCGCCGAGGTCCAGGCGATGGCCCGCCAGATCGTGCCGGCCGACCAGTTCCAGTGCTTCAGCAACATCGTGAACCACGAGAGCACCTGGAACTACAAGGCCACCAACCCGTCCTCGGGCGCGTACGGCCTGGTGCAGGCGCTTCCCGCCTCGAAGATGTCCTCCGCGGGCGCCGACTGGCAGACCAATCCGGCCACGCAGATCAAGTGGGGCCTGAGCTACATGAACGGCAAGTACCAGAGCCCGTGTGGCGCCTGGTCGTTCTGGCAGTCCAACCACTGGTACTAGAACCGCCAGGCCCGCTCCGGGGCCACGTGACGTCACCAAGCCCCCGACCGCGACCGGTCGGGGGCTTCGTGTGTGTAACGTCGTCCCGGACGGCCTTGGGGGAGTGGGGGTAGGAACAGATACATGTCCAGATTGCCACGGTGGGTCGGCGGTCTCGGGGCCGGCTTGACCCGGCTCGCCGAGCGGCTCGACGCACAACGCACGGACGCGGACCCGTCCGCGTCCGACGAGCCACGCGACGCCATACGTACGCCCGAGGCACGACCGTCCGACGCTGACCGGGCCGCCGGCGCCGGAGAGCCCACGACCGGCGCGGCCCCGGCCGCGCCCGCCACGCCGCGCGTCGCCGACCGGCCGCCGACGTCGGCCCGCCCGCTCGCCCCGGCGGAGCCCGCCGCGGAGGCGCAGGTGCCCGCGCCGCCGATGTACGCGCCGGCCGTAGCGCCCCGCGCGGACCCGGTGGCCGCCGTCCCCTGGGGGGTGCGGGTGGCCGCCGAGGTGAGCTGGCGGTTGTTGGTCCTCGCGGGCACGGTCTGGGTGCTGATGCGGGTGATCAGCGCGGTGCGCCTGGTGGTGCTCGCCTTCGTGGCGGCGCTGCTGATCACCGCGCTGCTCGAACCGACGGTCTCCCGCCTCCGGCGCCGGGGCGTGCCCCGAGGTCTGGCCACCGCCATCGTCTTCATCTCGGGCTTCGTCGTGATGGGCCTGGTGGGCTGGTTCGTCGTCTGGCAGGTGATGGAGAACCTGGACTCGCTCTCCGACCGGGTCCAGGACGGCATCGAGGAACTGCGTCGCTGGCTGCTGAACAGCCCGTTCCACGTGACCGAGGACCAGATCAACGACATCGCGAAGAACCTGCGCGAGTCGATCGGGGACAACACCGAGGAGATCACCTCGGCCGGTCTGGAGGGTGTGACGTTCATCGTCGAGCTGCTGACCGGCATCATGCTCGCGATGTTCAGCACGCTCTTCCTGCTCTACGACGGGCCCAAGATCTGGAACTGGGTGCTCAAGCTCTTCCCCGCCTCCGCCCGCGAGGGGGTGGCGGGCGCCGGGCCGCGTGCCTGGCGGACGCTGACCGGGTACGTACGGGGCACGGTGATAGTGGCCCTCATCGACGCGATCTTCATCGGCGTCGGCATCTTCTTCCTGGACGTGCCGATGGCGGTGCCGCTGGCCGTCTTCATCTTCCTGTTCGCCTTCATCCCGCTGGTCGGCGCCGTCATGTCGGGCGCGCTCGCGGTGGTGGTGGCACTGGTGACGCAGGACGTGTTCACCGCGGCGATGGTGCTGATCGTGGTGCTCGCGGTGCAGCAGATCGAGGGCCACGTGCTCCAGCCGTTCATCCTGGGCCGGGCCGTGCGGGTGCACCCGCTGGCGGTGGTGCTCTCGGTCGCCGCGGGCTCGCTGATCGCGGGCATCGGCGGCGCGGTGGTCGCGGTACCGCTGGTGGCCGTCGCCAACACCGTCGTCGGCTACCTGCGGGCGCACGCCAAGGAGCAGGCGATGCGCGCGGCACCGGGCCCGCACGGGGCGACGGTGGCCGAGCTCGCGCCGGTCGCCCCC
The DNA here is from genome assembly GCF_042799315.1 of Streptomyces sp. NPDC057702. NCBI lineage: Bacteria > Bacillati > Actinomycetota > Actinomycetes > Kitasatosporales > Streptomycetaceae > Streptomyces > Streptomyces sp. NPDC057702. The sequence continues at coordinate 89,507 of NZ_JBHVJC010000024.1, forward strand.
GTACCCGGCCTCGGCGCGACGGCCACGACGGCGCCCGCGCCCGGATCGGCCTCGGCGCCCGTGCCCGCGCCCGGGACAGCCACCGAGCCGGCGTCCGGATCGGCGTCGGCGCCCGCGCCCCAGGGGTCGGGGCAGTCGGAGGCGGCGCCGCCACGGGAGGCGCCCGCCGCGCCGCCGGACCGGGAACAGCCGCCAGCCGACTGACGACGCCGCACCACACCCTCCCCGGGCCCCCGCCCCACACGGCGGGGGCCCGGCCGCGTTCCACACGGCGGGGGCCCGGCCGCGTCCCGCCCAGGTCGCCACCTGGTCGTCCCGGGACGCCGTCGCCGCGCCGTCCGGCCGCTCCGGGAGTCTCGCCCGGCCGGTCGTCCCGAGACGCCGGCGGCGGGCTTCGCCCCGCCGTAGCCCGGGCGTGTCGGGCAGGCGGGCTCGCGCGACACGCCGTGCGGCCACGCGGGTGACGCTCGTCTGGCCTACGCGCGAGCCGGCGCGATCACCCGCACGGCGCAGCCGTGAGCGGGCCCGCCCCGCCACCCCCGCGTCCGGCCCGGGAACCGCGTACGCCCCGGGGCGGGTGGGGCGCCGGGGAACGCGGACGGCTCGGGAAACGCGCGGGCCCCGTGGACAGTGAGATGTCCACGGGGCCTTCGTGCGGGGGGTGGCGCGTGCGTACCAGCGGCGTGCGCCGCGCCATCGTGCCGTACGGGTCGTACAGGTGGGGCCGGCTCGCCGACTACTCGGCCAGCGTGGCCTCGGCGTCGAGCGTGGTGCCGACGGCCTGCAGCACGGAGGCGATCTTGAACGCCTCCTGGACCGTCTCGCGGTCCACGCCGGCCTTGCGGAGCACCTGCTCGTGCGAGTCCAGGCACATGCCGCAGCCGTTGACGGCGGAGACCGCGAACGACCACAGCTCGAAGTCGATCTTGTCCACGCCCGGGTTGCCGATGACGTTCATCCGCAGGCCCGCGCGCAGGTTGCCGTACTCCGGGTCCGACAGCAGGTGCCGGGTCCGGTAGAAGACGTTGTTCATCGCCATGATGGCGGCGGCCGACTTGGCCGCGGTGTACGCCTCGGCGGACAGGTTGGCCTTGGCCTCCGGCTCCAGCTCCCGCAGGACGCGCGGCGAGCGGGAGGCGATCGCGCAGGAGAGCACGGTGCCCCACAGCTGCTGCTGCGGCAGGTTGGAGTTGCCGATCACCGAACCGAGGTTCAGCTTGAGGTCCTTGGCGTAATCCGGTATGGCGGACTTCAGTTCATCGAGTGCCACGGGGTGTTCCTCAGTCTCGTGTGATTACTCGCCGGAGAGCAGCGCGACCGGGTCCAGGGTCTCGTCGCCCTTGGTCCAGTTGCAAGGGCACAACTCGTCGGTCTGCAGGGCGTCGAGGACCCGCAGGACCTCCTTGGGGTTACGGCCCACGGAGCCGGCGGTGACCATGGTGAACTGGATCTCGTTGTTCTGGTCCACGATGAAGACGGCGCGCTGCGCGAAGCCGTCCGCACCCTCGACGCCGAGGGCGCGCATCAGCTCGTGCTTGGAGTCGGCCAGCATCGGGAAGGGCAGGTCGGCCAGGTCCGGGTGGTCCTTGCGCCAGGCGTGGTGCACGAACTCGGAGTCGCCGGAGACGCCGAGGATCTTGGCGTCACGGTCGGCGAACTCGTCGTTCAGCTTGCCGAACGCGGCGATCTCGGTGGGGCAGACGAAGGTGAAGTCCTTGGGCCAGAAGAAGACGACCGACCAGGCGTTCTTCTGGTCCTCCGAGCTGTACTCCTTGATCTCCAGCTTGTCGACGGACGGGCCTTCGACGCCGAGGAGCTTCCAGGCGGGGAACTGGTCACCAACAGTGAGCACGGGCTCTCCTTGTGAGCAAGGAAACCCCTGTGACAGGAGTTTCCTGGGGGGCTGGACGAATGCCACAGTGCCACACAAGCTATTGATCAAAGAAATAGCTAAACTGGGAGTAGTTGATCGGAGGTGGTTATCAGTGGTGGCGCCCGTCACACCCGGGAGCAGGCCCCGGCAGCCCAGTCTCGCTCAGCTTCGTGCCTTCGCGGCCGTGGCCGAGCACCTGCACTTTCGCGACGCCGCAGCCGCCATCGGGATGAGCCAGCCCGCCCTGTCGGGGGCCGTGGCCGCGCTGGAGGAGTCGCTCGGCGTGCAGCTGCTTGAGCGTACGACGCGCAAGGTGCTGCTCTCCCCGGCGGGGGAGCGGCTGGCCGGTCGGGCCCGTACGGTTCTGGACGCGGTCGGCGACCTGATGGAGGAGGCCGAGGCCGCGCGGGCTCCCTTCACCGGCGTACTGCGACTGGGCGTGATCCCCACCGTCGCGCCGTACCTGCTGCCGACCGTGCTGCGGCTGGTGCGCACGTGCTACCCGAAGCTCGACCTCCAGGTGCACGAGGAGCAGACCGGCTCGCTGCTGGACGGGCTCGCCCACGGGCGGCTGGACCTGCTGCTGCTCGCGGTGCCGCTCGGGGTCCCGCAGGTCACCGAGTTGCCGCTGTTCGAAGAGGACTTCGTGCTGGTCATGCCGAAGGACCACAGGCTCGGCGGGCGCGGTGACCTGCCGCGCGAGGCGCTGCGGGAGCTGGATCTGCTGCTGCTCGACGAGGGCCACTGCCTGCGTGACCAGGCGCTGGACATCTGCCGCGAGGTGGGGCGCAGCCCGGGTGCCCCGGTGGCCACCAGCGCGGCCGGGCTCTCCACGCTGGTCCAACTCGTGGCCGGCGGGCTCGGCGTGACGCTGTTGCCGCGTACCGCGCTGAAGGTGGAGACCGCCCGCAACGACCAGCTGACCACGGGCTGCTTCGCCGACCCGGCCCCCTCGCGACGGATCGCGCTCGCGATGCGCACCGGGGCGGCCCGGCAGGGCGAGTTCGAGTCCTTCGCGCAGGCCCTCCGCAAGGCGATGCGCGCCCTGCCGGTACGGCTGGCACAGACGCCCTGAGCCGTCGCCGGCCCCACCGCTCCCCGCCGCGGGCTGTCGCCTCGCGCGGGTGAGCGGAGCGCGGACGACCGGCGGCCAGGTGCCCGTACGGCCCCGGGGACGGGCCCGCCAGCCGACCGCCGCGGGGGTGGCCGGCCCGGGCGAGCGGGTGGCGGCGTCGTACGGCAGGCCCGTCCGGTCGGCCTCACTCCGTCCGCAGGCCGTCCGGGCGCATCATGCGCCACAGGGGCGGCAGGCTGACCAGGGTCACCAGGGCGACGACGGCGGCGCCGATGCCGACCATGGGGAGCATGGACGTCCAGTCGTGTACGGGCCGGTCGACCATCTTCAGCAGGACCACGCCGAGCGCCGCGCCGCCGCCGACCGAGAGCAGCAGGCCGATGAGCATCGGGATCGCCGTCTGCCACAGCACCGAGCAGGCCAGCGTGGTGCGGCGGGTGCCGAAGGCCACCAGGACCGACAGCAGCCGCTTGCGCTCGCGCAGTTGCTCAAGTTGGGTGACGACCATGGAGGCGCCGATGAGCAGCAGGGTGACCGTGGCGCCGACGAACAGGCCGGTCTGGATGCTCTGGAAGCGCTCGCTGCGCTCCGTCTCGACGAAGACCGACACGTCGCCCGCCGGGTCCAGGCGCATCACCACGTTCCGCAGGTGCTCCACGGCGTCCGGTGCCGAGGGGTCCACGTCCAGCCGCACGGACAGCCCGGTCGGGGTGTCCAGCTTCTCGATCGGCAGTGCCCCGGGGGTGGCCACGATGGCGTTCGCCAGGTCGTCCGAGGCCGAGTCGCGCGGCTTCACGGTGCGGGCCGAGGCCGGCACCGTCCACGGTGACTTCACCGCGCCCGACGTGGCCTCGATGTCGGGCGTGAGGTCGAGGCGGGTGCCGGGCCGGACCGCGATGTCGGGGTCCCGGTGGGCCAGGAAGGTGTCGCCGTCCTGACACGAGGTGAGCTGGTAGAGGGCGCGCAGGCTCGTGCAGTCGGCGACGAGCAGGGTCGTGCCGGTGCTCTGGTCACCCTCGCCGAACGGCGTGCCGGCCAGGGTGAAGGTGGACCGGATGTTGGCCACCACGTCGCGGGTGCCGTGCACCGCGCGGACGGCGGAGATGGCGTGGGTGGCCTGGGCGGTGTCGCTCACGTCCAGCATCACGCCGATGCTCGGGTCGTCGGCGTCCAGCCCGGTACTGGTCTCGAAGTCGCTCTGGACGCCGGCGAACAGCATCTGGATGGCGATCGCACCGGCTACCGCGACGGTGACGCCGCTGATGGTGCGGGCCGCCGTACCGCTGCTGAGCTGGAGCCGGCGAACGGCCAGTTGCCAGGACAGCGGCCCGTTCCCGAAGCGGTTGACGAACCCCTCCACCAGCCAGGGGAGGAGCGTGCTGACACCGATCAGGACGAGCATGGCGCCGGCCGCCACCTGGTAGGTGTTCAGGTCGCTGCCCGCGGCGTAGCTCACGTCGCCGATCATCGGCAGCAGCAGTCCGAAACCGATCGCGGGCAGCGCGAGTCGCCACCACAGCCGGCGCCGCTTCGGCGCCCCGCTGCGCACCACGCCCAGCGGTTCGATGACGATGCCGCGCAGCGCCAACAGGGTGACCAGCACCGCACAGGCCGGGACGGTCACCGCGATCAGCGCGGCGAGCGCGGGGTGGGGGGCGACGTCGGAGGGGAAGACGTTGATGTCCCACACCGTGATCGAGCCGACGAACTGCCGTCCGACCAGGAAGAACGCGCAGCCCACGACCAGCCCGAACAGGGCGCCCACCAGGGATTCGCCGGCCGCGATCCGGTGCGTCATGCGCAGGTCGGCACCGACCAGGCGCAGCGCGGCCAGCCGGCGGTCGCGCTGGTCGCCGCCGAACCGCACCGCCGTACCGACGAACATCGCCACCGGCATCAGCAGCACCACACACACCATGACCACCAGCAGGATGAGCACGGCGCTCATCGGCTCGCTCTCACCGGTCTTGCCGAAGCGGTCGGCGCGTTGGGCGGTGTCGTCGGTGAGCTTGTCGCTGCCGGCGATGTACATCAGCTCCGCGGGGCCGCGCAGCCCCTGGTCACCGATGGTGCCGACGACGCGGTAGTTGGCGAACCGCTCCCGGAGTACCTGGGAGCCGTCCGCGCGCAGCAGGTCGCGCAGGGCGGGGGAGACCAGCATCTCGCCCGGCCGGGGGATGCCCGTGGTGCCCGGCGGCTTGGGCGCCCGCGTGCCCTCCGCGCGCAGCACGTTGCCCACGATCTCCTGGTCGTGCCAGACGGTGCCGCCGTTGATGTGCAGGAAGGTGTCCGGACCGGGCTTGAGGAGCTCCTCGTAGTTCACGGGGACGCCGCGGTTCTCGGTCCGCTCGCCGCGGTTGCTGAGGATGCTGGGCACCGAGGCCGCGAGCAGCAGCAGGGCGACGCCGAGGCCGACGCCGATGCCGGTGAGGGACGTACGCGTCCAGCCCGCCCGGCCGCCGGCGAGCGCGAAGCGCGCGCCGAGACCGAGGTCGCGCAGCCAGGTGGCGAGGCCGGCGCGGGCGCGGACGCCGAGCGGTCGGCCGCCCGCGCTGGGGCTGGCGCCGCCAGGGGCCGGGGCCTGGGCGGCCTCGGTGTCCGGCTCGGTGGTGTGCGATCGCGTGATCATGCGACGCCCGCCATGTCCCGGGCCTTGCCGTCCCGTACGACGACCTCGCGGTCGGAGTACGCGGCCACCCGCGCCTCGTGGGTGACCAGCACCACCGCGGCGCGGGAGGTGCGGGCCGCGTCCGTGAGCAGTTGCATCACGCGCTCGCCGTTGAGGGAGTCGAGCGCGCCGGTGGGCTCGTCGGCGAAGAGCACCCGGGGCCGGGTGACCAACGAGCGCGCCACGGCCACCCGCTGACCCTGACCGCCGGAGACCTCGCCGGGGCGCTGGGCCGCGACGTGGTCCACCTCCAGCCGCTCCAGCCACTCCGCGGCCTGCGCCTCGGCGGCCTTGCGGGCGGTGCCGCCGAGCCGCAGGGGCAGCGCCACGTTCTCCAGGCAGGTCAGCTCCGGGACGAGCTGGCCGAACTGGAAGACGAACCCGAACTCGCCGCGCCGCAGCGCGCTGCGCTCGCGGTCGGGCAGCGAGGACAGCGCCCGGCCGCCGTAGGAGACGGTGCCCGAGTCGGGCTGGACGATCCCGGCCAGGCAGTGCAGCAGCGTGGACTTGCCGGAACCGGAGGGGCCCATGATCGCGACGACCTCGGCCGGGTGGATGGAGAAGTCCGCGCCGTCCAGGGCCGGCGTGGGGCCGTAGGACTTGCGCAGCGCGGAAGCGACGAGCAGGGAGCCGGCGGGGGTCATCCGCGCACCGCCTTGTCGAGTTGGTCGAGCCGGGCCGCGGTGAGTTCGAGCCACCGCAGATCGGCTTCGAGGTGGAACAGCGCGTGGTCGCAGATGAGCTGGTCGGCGAGGTCGCCGTCGCGCTTGCGCTGGGTCAGCTCGCGCATGAGCCGTAGGTGCTCGGCGCGCTGGGTGTCGAGGAGGTCGGCCGCGTCGCGACCGGTGAGGAGCGCGAGGACCACCTTGGTGTAGAGGGTGGACTGAAGGTACGGATCGGGCTTCTCGGGCTGTGCGAGCCACTGCCCGACGTCGGTGATCCCGGCGTCGGTGATGGCGTACCGCTTGCGCTCGGGACCGCCACCGGCCTCTATCCCGTCGACCTCCACGAGGCCGTTCTTCAGCAGCCGGGACATCGTCGAGTAGACCTGGCCGTAGTGCAGCGGGCGATCGTGCCCGAACCGCTCGTCGAAGGCGCGCTTGAGGTCGTAACCGTGGCGGGGCCCGGATTCGAGGAGCCCGAGGAGAGTGTGACCGATGGACATGAGCAGGACTCTACATCATGTGTATACGCACCATGTATAGCCACCGTGCATAGTGCGTTGTCCCTGGTGGGAGGGGTGGGCGAGACAAAAGCGACGCACCGTCGTGGTGACGGTGCGTCGCGGGCGCGCGGGTGGCGCGCAGGCTGGACCGGGTCCGGCCTCGGGTCGGCTAGGTGTCCGGGGGCGGGTCCGGCGCGGTGGTCTCGGGGGCCCGTTCGGGCCCCGGCGGCGGGGTGGGATCGGCGGACTCCGAGGGCGGGGCCTCCCCCGGGGGCTCGGTGGGCCCCGGCGTCGGGGTGGGCCCCGGCGTCGCCGTGGGGCCTGGTGTCGGGGTGGGCCCCGGCGGCTCGGCTGGCTCCGGTGGCGGGGCGGTCTTCGGGGGGCGCCCGCGGCGGGGGATGGCGGCGATGTCGCCGGGCAGTCGGCCCGCGTCCGCGAGGGCCCGCCGCAGCAGGAACTCGACCTGGGCGTTGGCGCTGCGCAGCTCGTCGCTCGCCCAGCGCGCCAGGGCGTCGTGGACGGCCGGGTCGAGCCGCAGCAGCATCTGCCGACGCTGCCGCGACCCGCGCGGGGGGCGCTCCTCGGTCACTGGTAGAGCGAACCCGTGTTCAGCACCGGCTGCGGGGAGCGGTCGCCGCACAGCACGACGAGCAGGTTGCTCACCATCACGGCCTTGCGCTCCGCGTCCAACTCCACGATGTCGCGGTCCGCGATCCGCTCCAGCGCGTCCTCGACCATGCCGACCGCCCCCTCCACGATCTTCTGGCGCGCCGCCACCACGGCCCCGGCCTGCTGTCGCTGGAGCATCGCGGAGGCGATCTCCGGCGCGTACGCCAGGTGCGTGAAGCGGGACTCGATGATCCGTACGCCCGCCGCCTCGACCCGGGCGTGCAGTTCGACGGCGAGCTCCTCGGTGATCTCCTCGGCGTTGCCGCGCAGCGACAGGCCGCCCTCCTCGTGCGCGTCGTAGGGGTACTCGATGGCGATGTGCCGTACGGCCGCCTCGGTCTGGGTGGAGACGAACTCCAGGAAGTCGTCGACCTCGAAGACGGCCTGCGCGGTGTCCTCGACCTTCCAGACGACCACGGCGGCCAGCTCGATCGGGTTGCCGTAGGCGTCGTTGACCTTGAGGACGGCCGTCTCGTGGTTGCGGACCCGGGTGGAGATCTTCTCGCGGCTGGTGAACGGGTTGACCCAGCGCAGCCCGTCGGTGCGGATGGTGCCCCGGTAGCGGCCGAAGAGCTGGACCACGCGGGCCTCGCCGGGCGCGACCGTGTTCAGCCCGCACATCGCGAGGAAGGCGGCGATGGACAGCAGCGGGCCCGCGATGATCAGCGGCACTCCGGCCGCCGGCGAGCCGTCCTTCGCCAGCGCGATGCCGAGGACGAGCGCGGCGATGCCGCCGAAGAGGCCGAGCAGCCCGCCGAGGAGGGCGAGGCCCCCGCTCACGCTGTGCGCGGGAAACTCCCTGACCCGGGGTTCGGGCATCGCGGGCGGGTCGGCGGGCGCCTGGGCGGCGGGCGTCGGTGGCGTGGTGTCGGGCATGGGGGTCCCCCGTCTCGTGGACTGGTCGCGCGCGCCGGGCGGGCCGGTACGCGGGCGGCGAGGTGGTCTCCCTCGTCTAGCAAAGTGCTAACACATTAACCGACGGGGCAACCCTCCGCGACGGTGATGGGTCGGTTCCTGTACGGGGGCGTGCTGATTCTCACGCCCCGAAATGGCTTGATCGATGGGCTTTTGCCGCCTCTTGCGGTGTTAGCTACATGGTCTGACTTGTGGGGTGAATGGGAGCAACGGGAGACATGAGCCGATCGGACGACAGGCGGGCGCGCCAGCGGCGCCCCCGCCGTACGAGGAACGCGAGGAAACCGGCCGGCGCCACGGCGTCCGGCGGGGCGACCGCGCCGATATCCGACGGCGCGCCCCGCGCGGCACACGCCGAGCCCGGCCTGCCCGGCCCCCGGTCCGCGGCCTCGCGCCCGGCTTCGGGTTCGGCTTCGGCCTCGGGTGCGGCCAGGAACGCCCCGCGCTGGGCCGCGCGCGACCCCCGCGGCGCGAAGGGCACCGCGCGGACATCGCGTATCCGCCGCCTCTTCACCTGGAAGAAGCTGCTGGGCTCCGCGTTCGGGCTGGTCGTACTCGCCGTGGGCGCCTTCGCCGCGCTCTACATGGCCGTGGACGTCCCCTCGGGCAACGCCGCCGCCAAGGCCCAGTCCAACGTCTACCGCTACAGCGACGGGACGGTCTTCGCCCGCACCGGCGACATCAACCGCGAGTCGGTGAAGCTGTCCCGGGTCCCCAAGGACGTCCAGCGCGCGTTCGTCGCCGCCGAGAACAAGAACTTCTACAGCGACTCCGGCGTGGACCTCAAGGGCACCACCCGTGGCATCGTCAACACCGTCCTGGGCCGAGGCAAGCAGGGCGGCTCGACCATCACCCAGCAGTACGTCAAGAACTACTACCTCACCCAGGAACAGACCGTCTCCCGCAAGGTCAAGGAGCTGGTCATCGCCCTGAAGGTGGACCGCCAGAAGTCCAAGGACGACATCCTGGAGGGCTACCTCAACACCAGCTACTACGGCCGCAACGCCTACGGCATCCAGGCCGCGGCCCGCGCGTACTACGGCAAGGAGGTCGAGCGGCTGACCGTCGCCGAGGGCGCCTACCTGGCCTCGCTGCTCCAGGCCCCGAGCCAGTACGACTGGGCGGCGGCCGGGCCGGTCGGCAAGAAGCTGGTCACGCGGCGGTGGAACTACGTGCTGGACAACATGGTCGGCGAGAAGTGGCTGGACGGCGACCGGCGCGCGGCCATGAAGTTCCCCGTCCCCCGGGCGCCCAAGGCGATCGCCGGCCACGCCGGGCAGCGCGGCTACCTGGTGAAGCTGGCCGAGCGGGAGCTGGTCAGGGCGGGCGTGAGCGAACAGGACCTGCTCGCCGCCGGCGGCTGGGACATCACGCTCAACATCGACCGGAACAAGCAGCGCTCCCTGGAGCGCGCCGTCGACTCCGAACTGCTGGCCGACCTCAACCCCAAGGCCCGCCCGGTGGACGCGCGGGTCCAGGCGGGCGCCGTCTCGGTGGACCCGAAGACCGGCGGCATCGTCGCCCTCTACGGCGGCCGGGACTACGTCAGGCACTACGTCAACAACGCCACCCGGCGGGACTACCAACCCGCCTCCACGTTCAAGCCGCTGATCCTGGCCGCCGCCCTGGAGAACGACTCCCGCACCCGCGAGGGCCTGCCGATCCGGCCGGGCACGGTCTACGACGGGACCAGCAAGCGGCCGATCCGGGGCAGCGCGACCCCGTTCGCGCCGCCCAACGAGGACGGCCGCAGCTACGGCCCGATCACCGTGCAGCAGGCCATGAACAAGTCCGTCAACTCCGTCTTCGCGCAGATGGCCGTCGATGTCGGCCTCGGCGACGTCAAGCGCACCGCCGTCGATCTCGGCATGAACCCCAAGGCGGGCGGCTTCGACGAGGGGCCGGCCATGTCGCTGGGCGTGATGGGCGCGAGCCCGCTGGACATGGCGGGGGTGTACGCGACGCTGGACAACCACGGCAAGCGGGTCACGCCCACCATCGTGAAGTCGGCCCAGAAGCGCGACGAGCAGGCGGATCTGCCCGAGCCGCTGGGCGAACAGGTCGTCAGCCGGGGCACCGCCGACTCCGTCACCTCCGTGCTCACCGGCGTCGTCGACGACGGCACCGGCTCGGCGGTACGCACCGAGGGGCAGGCCGTGGCGGGCAAGACCGGCACTTCCGACGACAACAAGTCGGCCTGGTTCGTGGGCTACACCCCCGACCTGGTGACGGCCGTCGGCCTGTTCGGCGAGGCCGACCGGAGCCACGGCACGGTCCGGCAGGGCGAACAGGTCTCGCTGCGCGGCGCGGGCGGCGGCGGCCGGGTCAACGGCGGCGCCTACCCGGCGCACATCTGGGCGGCCTACACCCAGGCGGCCCTGCGCGGCCAGGACCCGTCGACCTTCGACCTCGACGCCACCGACACCGGGCCCACCGCCCCGGCGACCCGCGCGCCGAGCGCGCCGCCCCGCACGGTGGCTCCGGAGCCGGACCCAACGACGTCCGAGCCCACCCCGGACCCGTCGACCACCAGCCCCACCCCGACGCCCACCCCGACCCCGACCACCCCGACGCCGCCCCCCACGCCGACGCCGACCGCGCCGACCCCGACCCCGACGCCGACCGCGCCCACTCCGACGCCGACGCCCACGCCGACCGACGAGGGCCCGCCGCCGACCCTCCCGGGCCGCCCGGACCCGGCGCGGCCACCCGGCGGGTAGCCGACGCGCGACCGCCCCGCCGGGCAGCCGGCGGGGCGGTCGGGGAAGCGGTGGCCGTACGGACAGGGGCCGTACGCGGCCGGTCGGCGGGGCCGGCGCGCCGGCTCAGGCCCCGTTGACCAGGGTCGCGATCCGGTCGCCCAGGTTCTTGTCCACCTTGCGCCAGTACTGGAACGCCCGGTCGAGCACCGGCCGGGTGACGCCGTCCAGCAGGTGCTGGGAGACGTTGGTGACCAGCCGTTCGCGCGCCGCGTCGTCGAGCACCTGACGCACCAGCGTGCCCGGCTGCCCGAAGTCGTCGTCCTCGCGTCGCGGCTTGTACGCCTCCCGCACCATCTCGCCCGCCGTCGCCCAGCCGGCCGGCTCGCCGAACCGCGCGGTGTCGGCCTCGGGTCCGCCGTAGGAGTTGGGGGCGTAGACCGCGCCGACCCGGTTGGGCTCGTAGCGCATCGGCCCGTCCTTGGCGTACGAGTGCACGGGGACGTGCGGCCGGTTGGGCGGGAGCTGCGCGTAGTTGGGGCCGATCCGGTACCGGTGGGTGTCCGGGTAGGAGAAGAGCCGGCCGAGCAGCATCTTGTCCGGGGACGGGCCGATGCCGGGCACCAGGTTGGAGGGCTCGAACGCGGCCTGCTCGATGTGGACGAAGAAGTCGTCGGGGTTGCGGTTCAGCGTCATGCGGCCGACCTCGATCAGCGGGTAGTCGCCGTGCGGCCACACCTTGGTCAGGTCGAACGGGTTGAAGCGGTAGTCCGGCGCGTCCGCGAACGGCATGACCTGCACGTACATCGTCCACGTGGGGGCGTCGCCGGCCTCGATCGACTCGTACAGGTCCCGCCGGTGCTTGTCCGCGTCCAGTCCCGCGAGCTCGTCCGCCTCCCGCTGGCTGTAGAACTCGATGCCCTGGTCGGTCTTGAGGTGGTACTTGACCCAGAACCGCTCGCCGCCGCCGTTGACCCACAGGTAGGTGTGCGAGCTGTAGCCGTTCATGTGCCGCCAGGTCTTCGGCACGCCCCGGTCGCCCATCAGCCACGTCACCATGTGCGCCGACTCCGGCGACAGCGTCCAGAAGTCCCACTGCATGTCGTTGCTGCGCAGCCCGGTGGCCGGGTGCCGCTTCTGCGAGCGGATGAAGTCCTGGAACTTCTGCGGGTCGCGGACGAAGAAGACGGGCGTGTTGTTGCCCACCAGGTCGTAGTTGCCGTGCTCGGTGTAGAACTTCAGCGCGAAGCCGCGCGGGTCACGCCAGGTGTCCGGGCTGCCCTGCTCGCCGGCGACCGTGGAGAAGCGGGCCAGCATCTCGCACCGCTTGCCCGGCTGGAAGAGGTCGGCCTTGGTGAACTGGCTGACGTCGTTGGTCACCTCGAAGGTCCCGTACGCCCCGCCGCCCTTGGCGTGCACCACCCGCTCGGGCACCCGCTCCCGGTTGAACTGGGCCATCTTCTCGATCAGGTAGTGGTCCTGGAGCAGAATCGGGCCGTCGGGGCCGACGGTCAGCGAGTGCTCGTCGCTCTCGACCGGGATGCCGGCGTTGTTCGTGGTGTACGGGACGTGCTGCGCGGAGTCGGTCATGGAAACGTCTCCCATCGCGAAAAGGGTGGGACCTTGTCGGATATGTCCACACAGAAGTCAACCCCGCCCCCGACCCGTCGGCAACCGCGTCCCCGCCCCCGGACCCGGCCGTCGGCGGGGCCCGCACGCGGGCGCGGTGCCGGCGCGACAGGCGGCCCCCGTACGACCGTGTGCGACACCGGAGGGCCCGACTACCCCCCAGCGGCCACCCGACACGACATCACGCGCCCCCGGGCGGGCCGGGCGCGCGGGGCGGCCCCGGGCACACGAGAAGGCCCCGCGCGAGGGTTACCCCGCGCGGGGCCGACCGGGACGGGCGCTCCCGCGCGCGATCACCACCGCTCGCGACCCCTACCCCGGATGGGCGGTGGCCTTGGGCGGCATGGCCAGCTCGAACCAGACCACCTTGCCGGTGCTCAGCCGCGTCGCGCCCCAGCGTCTGGCCATGCGGTTGACCAGGTACAGGCCGCGCCCGCCCTCGTCCGAGGGGCGGGCCTGCCGCAGCCGGGGAAGCTGCGGCACGTCGTCGCCGACCTCGCAGCGCAGCACGTCCGTCCGCAGCAGCCGCAGCGTGATCGGGCGCTCGGCGTACCGCACGGCGTTCGTGACCACCTCGGAGACCAGCAGCTCCACCGGATCGGTGAGCTCCTCCAGGTCCCAGCGTGACAGCGCCCGCCGGGCCAGCCGGCGGGCCTGCCCCGCGGTCTGCGCCTTGGGATCGAGGAACCAGTACGCCACGTCGCTGGGCGCGATGCCCTCGAACCGGGCGGCCAACAGCGCCACGTCGTCGTCCCGGTCGCCCGGGCCGAGCATGTCCAGCACCTCGTCGCACAGGGCCTCCAGCGGCGGCGGGTTCGGACCGGTCAGCCGGGCCGTCTCGGTCAGCCGCTCGCGGAGCTGGTTGATGCCGGTCCACACGTCGCGGATACGCGACTCCACCAGGCCGTCGGTGTAGAGCATGAGCGTCGCCCCGGCGGGCGCGTCCAGCTCCACGGCCTCGAAGTCCACGCCACCGACGCCGATGGGCGCGCCGGACGGCACCCGCAGCACCTCGGCCCGACCACCCCGGTGCAGCAGCAACGGCGGCGGATGGCCGGCGTTGGCGACCACGATGCGGTGCGCGACGGGGTCGTAGACCGCGTACATGCAGGTCGCCATGCGGTCGGTGCCCAGCCGCTGGGCCTGCTCGTCGAGGTGGTGCAGCACCTCCTGCGGCGGCAGGTCCAGCCCGGCCAGCGTCTGGGCCGTCGTCCGGAGCTGGCCCATGATCGCGGCGGAGGTCATGGAGTGGCCCATCACGTCACCGACGACCAGCGCGACCCGGTTGCCGGGCAGCGGGATCGCGTCGTACCAGTCGCCGCCGACCCGCGCGGACTCGGCGGCGGGCAGATAGCGACTGGCCAGCCGCACCCCGGTGGGCTGCGGAAGCGAGTCCGGCAGCATGGTGCGCTGGAGCTCGTCGGCGATGTACACCTCCCGCCCGTAGAGCACCGCCTTGTCCACCCCGAGCGCGGTGTGCGTGGCGAGCTGGGCGGCGACCAGCAGGTCGTCCCGGTCGAAGGGGGGCCGGTCGGGCCGGCGGATGAAGACGGCGGCCCCCGTCACCCGCCGGCGACCGCGCAGCGGCGCCAGGATCGTGCGGTACCCCATCGCGACGGTGCGGCCCTCGCCCAACAGCTCGGGCAGCGCCGCGCGGGCCGCCGCCGAGTCACCGAAGACCGGGCGCACCCCGCGCAACACCTCCGCCAGCGGTCCGCCGGCCCGCACCTCGCACAGGTCGGCCGCCGGCCCGCCGCCGAGCGCGGGGGACAGGTCGGGACCGGAGGGCAGCAGCGGCAGCCGGGTCTCGGTGTCGACCTCCTCCGGGATGCGGTCGGTACGCCGCAGCCGCAGCATCACCGGATCCACCGGGCGCTCGTCGCCGACCGGCAGCGGGTCCCGCAGGTAGACCAGGATGGCGTCGGCGAAGGTCGGCACGGCGGCCCGGCACAGGCCCAGGACGATCTCGTCCAGGTCGATGCCGCGCGCGATGCGCCGGGTCGCGGCGCCCACGTACCGCAGCCGCTCGCCGCTGCGCGCCGCCAGGGCCGCCGCGTCGTCGTCCAGCACTCCGGGCACGGGCGCCTGCGCCCCGGCGGGCGCGGGGGCCCGTGGCGGACCGACGTCGGCGGGCGCGCCCCGCTCGGCAGGCGCCTCGGCCGCCCGAGCGCGCGAGGCCGCGTCACCCGGCGCGGGCGAGGCCGCCGGCGACGGGGGGCGGTGCGGCTCGGCCTCGTGTCCGGCCGGGCGCGGGCGGTGGTCCGGGCCGGGCTCGGACGTGGCGGCCGGGCCGGGGCCCTGGCCCAGGCCGGTGCGTGGATCGGGGACCGCGCCGTGCGCGTCTTCGGGCATGGCCGCACCCGAGGCCGTCGCGGGTGCGGCGGCCTGCCTGCGGTCGTGGGAGGTGGGATGCTCCGTCACGCGTGGGTTTCCATCCGTCCGGGGCCGTGCGCCCGCGTCGGTCGGGCGCACCGATGTCAGGCGCGTCGTCGGCAGTGCAGGAAGAGCTGGAGCTCTGGTGGTACGTCCGTGCTGGCTGGGGCGTACGCGTGTGAGTCCTCTCCCGCGATGTCGAAGCCCGCGGCGTGCACGACCTGGCGCAGTTCGTCCCGCAGGTAACCGGATACCCGAATCGTGTTGCCCAGGAACGGGATCGCGAAGTCGTCCACGTCGGCCTCGACCATGGCCATGGCCAGCAGGCCCTGCGGCTTCAGCATCCCGTGCAGCACGCGCAGCGCGTGCGGGATCTCCACGCGCGGCAGCATCAGCAGCGAGAAGTAGGCGCTGATCCCGTCGAAGTGGCCCAGGTCGCGCGGTCCACCGGGGCCGAAGGGCGCCCCGGGCCGCAGGTCGGCGATGTCGGCGAGGTGGAAGGTGGCGCCGGGCACGTTGTCCCGGGCGACCTTGAGCATGCCGGGGGAGATGTCGATGCCGACGACCTGGTGCCCCGCGTCGCTGAGCGCGCGCGCGGTGGGCACCCCGGTGCCGCTGCCGACGTCGAGCACGCGCGAGGCCGGGGGGAGCGCGTCGACCAGCCAGCGGCTGGAGGCGACCTGCCCCTCCTTGTAGGGAAACGCTTCGTCGTAGCGGTCCCCGATCGCGTCGAACGCCTCGGCCTGGCCGCTGCGATCGATCTCTAACCGGCCGTACGCCTCGTGCCCGTGGTGACCGTCACCGCTCACGACATCGCCCTTCTGTGACCGCACGTCAAATTCCGTACTGTGTTCGTGAGTTGCGTTTGAGTGTTTCCTGCCGGAGCAGTGTTGCGGAGGACGATCCTACGTTTGAAGCCCAGGTGCACATCAAGAGGCTGGTGACCTCGGGCGGTCCAGCGTGCGGTGCCAGTCCGCCGGAAGGTCGGGTACCGGCCAGGTCGGGTCCGGGCGCCAGTCCTCCCAGCCCTCCCGGAACGGCGCTCCCCAGGAGTCGATGAGATCCGTGACGGCCCGGCCGGCCGAGCGCACCCGCGCCGCCTGGTGCGGCGACATCAGGCCCACCCGCTGCGCCTGCGCGAACTCGTCCTCGTCCTTCCACTCCCAGCTCCGATCGGGATACACCGCGATGTCCAGGAAGTGGTCCTCGGAGTCGACTCCCCCGCTCCAACGGGCGCGCGGCTCCTCCAGGTTCACGTACCAGTTACGAAACCGCCAGCCACGGTCCCAGAACAGCCACACCGACCACGGGTCGGCCGGCCGGGCCAGCTTGAGCACGCCGGTGCCGAGCCAGTGGCACGGGCTGACGGTGCGGGGCTTGGTGTAACGCGTGGTGAGCGGCTCGTGGTGGATCTCCGTACCGTCGGCCAACAGCGGCTTGACGCACGGCGTGTCGGCGGCGAGCCAGACGGCGAGCAGATCGTCGGTGTCCTGGACGACGGTCACCGGACGGCAGATGTGGATGCGGTCGCGGCCGTTGGCCCGGTAGCGCCACAGGACCTGTTCCCCCGGCGCCCAGTGGGCGGCGCCGGTCGCGCCCCTCGTCTCCACCATGTCCGCTGTCATGAGCAGATCTTAGGCGCGGCCAGGCCGCCGCGCCGTGACGAATCCCATTTCGTGGAGTTCGTGGGACATACGCACGGGTGGAATGGCCGGTCAACGGGGGCGCGTGGCGCCCACCACCCGCCGCCACGGGCCCCTCACGCGCCGCGCGCCCACACCGGACACGCGCGGTGGGCGAGGGCCTCCCGCACCACGGGGACGCCCCACCGCGCGGGGCGCGGGCGAGGGCCGGGCGGGAGCGCCACCGGGGCCGGCACCAGCGGGGCGAACGCCCCCGGGGAGCGCGGGGCGCGCCGCCCGGGGGCCGTGTCGAGGTGCCCCGGGGGCCGCGCCGGGGCGTCACCGGTGGCCGAGCCGCCGCCAGCGCCGGATCGGGGCTGGCGGCGCGCGTGCCCGCCGGTGGGCTACGGGTGGGTCATCCGCAACACGTCGAGCGCCGCGTCGAGCTGCTCCAGCGTCAGGTCGCCCCGGTCGACGTAGCCGGCCTCCAGGACCACCTGCCGGATGGTCTTGCGCTCGGCCAGCGAGCGCTTGGCCACCTTGGCGGCCTCCTCGTAGCCGATGTACCGGTTGAGCGGGGTGACGACCGACGGCGAGGACTCCGCGTACTCCCGGGCGCGCTCCGCGTTGGCGGTGATGCCGTCCACGGTGCGGTCGGCGAGCAGCCGGGCCGCGTTGCCGAGCAGCCGGATGGACTCCAGCAGGTTCCTGGCGATCACCGGGAGCATCACGTTGAGTTCGAAGTTGCCCGCGGCGCCGGCCGTGGCGACCGTCGCGTCGTTGCCGGTGACCTGCGCGGCGACCATCAGCACCGCCTCGGGCACCACCGGGTTGACCTTGCCCGGCATGATCGAGGAGCCCGGTTGGAGGTCGGGCAGCGCGATCTCGGCGAGCCCGGTGCGCGGCCCGGAGGCCATCCACCGCAGGTCGTTGCAGATCTTGGTGAGGCCGACCGCGACCGTACGCAGCTGGCCCGAGGTCTCCACCAGGCCGTCGCGCGCGCCCTGCGCCTCGAAGTGGTTCCTGGCCTCGCTCAGCGGCAGCCCGGTGGCGCGGGCGACCTCGGCGATGACGGCGGCCGAGAAGCCGGGCGGGGTGTTGATGCCGGTGCCCACGGCCGTGCCGCCCAACGGCAGCTCGGCCAGCCGGGGCAGCGCGCTCCGCAACCGCTCCACGCCGTAGCGCACCTGTGCCGCGTACCCCCCGAACTCCTGGCCCAGGGTGACCGGCGTGGCGTCCATCAGGTGCGTACGCCCCGACTTGACCACGTCGGCGAACTCCGTGGCCTTGCGCTCCAGGGCCTCGGCGAGGTGGTCGAGCGCCGGGATCAGGTCGGCGGTGACGGCCGCGGTGGCGGCGATGTGGATGGAGGACGGGAAGACGTCGTTGGACGACTGGCTGGCGTTGACGTGGTCGTTGGGGTGCACGGGGCGGCCCAGGCGCTCGGTGGCCAGCGTCGCCAGGACCTCGTTGGTGTTCATGTTGGACGAGGTGCCCGAGCCGGTCTGGAAGACGTCCACCGGGAAGTGCTCGTCCCACCGCCCGTCGGCGACCTCGTCGGCCGCGCTCGCGATGGCCTCGGCGATCTCCTTGTCGATCACCCCGAGCCCGGCGTTGACCGTGGCCGCCGCCGCCTTGATCTGCGCCAGCGCCCGGATGTGCGCCCGCTCCAGACGCTGGCCCGACAGCGGGAAGTTCTCCACCGCCCGCTGTGTCTGGGCCCGCCACTTGGCGTCCGCCGGGACCCGCACCTCACCCATCGAGTCGTGCTCGACCCGGTACTGCTCGTCGCTCATCGTCGACCCACCTCCTGACAGGCCCAGCGCCCATCCGCTGCCAGGTGTTCCCGGGTGCTCCCACCTTCTTCCGAATACCGGCGAGTAACACCCGGGGGCGCCGGGCGCGGGGTCAGGCCAGGCCGGGGCCGCGGACGGGGATGGTGGTGAAGGTCGGCTGCTCCGGCTCCGGGTCGGCGAAGAAGTCGTTGCCCTTGTCGTCGACGACGATGAAGGCCGGGAAGTCCTCGACCTCGATGCGCCAGACGGCCTCCATGCCCAACTCCTCGTACTCCAGGACCTCCACCTTCTTGATGCAGTCCTGGGCCAGCCGGGCGGCGGGGCCGCCGATGGAGCCGAGGTAGAAGCCGCCGTGCGTGGCGCACGCCGTGGTGACCTGCCGCGAGCGGTTGCCCTTGGCCAGCATCACCTTGGAGCCGCCGGCCGCCTGGAACTGCTCGACGTAGGCGTCCATCCGGCCGGCCGTGGTGGGCCCGAACGACCCGGAGGCGTACCCCTCGGGGGTCTTGGCCGGGCCGGCGTAGTACACCGGGTGGTCCTTGAGGTAGGCCGGCATCTCCTCGCCCGCGTCGAGGCGCTCCTTGATCTTCGCGTGGGCGATGTCGCGCGCGACGACCAGCGTGCCGGTCAGCGAGAGCCGCGACTTGACCGGGTGCCGGGACAGCTCGGCCAGGATGGCGTCCATCGGCTGGTTCAGGTCGACGGCCACCGCGTCCAGGTCCGGGCCCGCGCCCCGGGTCAGCTCCTCGGCCGTGGTCTCGGGCAGGAAGCGCGCCGGGTCGGTCTCCAACTGCTCCAGGAAGACGCCCTCGGCGGTGATCTTCGCGACGGCCTGCCGGTCGGCGGAGCAGGAGACCGCGATGGCCACCGGGCACGACGCGCCGTGCCGGGGCAGGCGCACCACGCGCACGTCGTGGCAGAAGTACTTGCCGCCGAACTGCGCGCCGATGCCGATCTTCTGCGTCAGCTCGAAGACCTTCTCTTCGAGATCCTTGTCCCGGAAGCCGTGCCCGGTCGGCGAGCCCTCGGCGGGCAGCTCGTCCAGGTAGTGCGCCGAGGCGTACTTGGCGGTCTTGAGCGCGAACTCCGCGCTGGTGCCGCCGACGACGATCGCCAGGTGGTACGGCGGACAGGCGGCCGTACCCAGCGAGCGGATCTTCTCCTCCAGGAACCGCATCATCGACGCCTCGTTCAGCACCGCCTTCGTCTCCTGGTAGAGGAAGGACTTGTTCGCCGAGCCGCCGCCCTTGGCCATGAAGAGGAACTTGTACGCGTCGCCGTCCGTGGCGTACAGCTCGATCTGCGCGGGCAGGTTGGAGCCGGTGTTCTTCTCCTCCCACATGGTCAGCGGGGCCATCTGCGAGTACCGCAGGTTGAGCTGGGTGTATGCGTCGTAGATGCCCCGCGAGAGGGCCTCCTCGTCGCCCCCGGCGGTCAGCACCTGCTGCCCGCGCTTGCCCATCACGATCGCGGTCCCGGTGTCCTGGCACATCGGCAGCACCCCGGCCGCCGCGATGTTGGCGTTCTTGAGCAGGTCGAGGGCGACGAAGCGGTCGTTCGCGCTCGCCTCGGGGTCGTCCAGGATGCGCCGGAGCTGGGCCAGGTGGGTCGGCCGCAGATAGTGCGAGATGTCGTGCATGGCCTCGGCCGCCAGCTTGCGCAGCGCCTCCGGCTCCACCGTGAGGAACGTCCGCCCGTCCGCCTCGAAGGTGCTCACACCCTCGGCCGTCACCAGCCGGTAGGGGGTGGCGTCCGGGCCTACGGGCAGCAGATCCGTGTACGCGAACTCAGGCATCGGGGGCAATCCTCACTGCGGTTGGGTCGCTGGCGGCGATGGCGGGCGCTTCCCGGGGCAGAGCGAGGGGAGCGCCCACCAGAGTAGAACGGCCCACCGACAGCGTGTCGGTGAGGTGGGACTCACCCACCGCCGACCCCTCTATCGCGATCTATCGCGTTTCGCTACGCTGAGGCGCGTGGACGAACACCAGCCGGTTCCCCTGTCGAAGCAGCCCCAGCCCACGGCCCCCGCGCCGGTCGCCCCGCCCGCGACCCCGCCCGGTGACGCCATCCGCGCCTCCGACGCGGACCGCGACCGCGTCGCCGACATCCTCCGTGAGGCCCTCGCCGAGGGCCGCCTGACCCCCGAGGAGCACGCCGAGCGCATCGGCGGGGTGTACGAGGCCAGGACGCGAGGTGAACTCGCCCCCTATGTGCGGGACCTGCCGACCGTGGCGGGCGGGCCGTCCGGAGCGGGCCAGGCGGACGCGAGGCGCCCCGCCCCCCTCGGCACGCCCACGCTGCCGCCCCAGCGCAGCTCCCTCACCGACAACCTGATCGCGGTCTTCGGCGGCGCCAGCCGCCGGGGCCGCTGGCGGGTGGGGCGCAAGACCAACGCCTTCGCCCTCTTCGGCGGTGTGGAGATCGACCTGTCCGAGGCGGTCTTCGAGCAGCGGGAGATCGTCATCCAGGTCACCGCGATCTTCGGCGGTGTGGAGATCCGGGTGCCGGAGAACGTCACCCTGCGCTCCGCCGGCACGGGGATCTTCGGCGGTTTCGACGTCGCCGCCACCGAAGCGGAAGACCCGGCGGCCCCGGTGGTGGTCGTCACCGGCCTGGCCGTCTTCGGCGGTGTCGACGCCAAGCCCCAGCGCGGGAAGCGGGTACGGAACCTCAACGCGTCGGAAGCGTGAAGGAACGGTCAACAAGTCGCAGCATGGCGTATCAAAAACGCACAGCTCCGCGCCTCGAACGGAACGTCAGTACGACGTGAAGCAACCGTGTGCATAAGCACCCGCACAGCGGGTAAAGCTTCGTGCATCGTCTCTCGTACGGCTGCGGGCGCGAACGGTCGTGCGCAGCGAGGCGGGCAAGGGTGACCCAAACCGGAGCCGTCGTCAGGAGTAGACCGTGCTGCAACCGCATCACCCCCTGCAGGACGCCGCCGTGCCTCCGCAGCGTGATCACGCTCGCGATCAGGCCGGCCCCTGGCATTCCGAGGCGGTGTGTCGCCGCGACGAAGCCGGGCTCTTCTTCGCCCCCTCCAAGGAGCCGACGGCGGCCCGACTCTCCCGGGAGGAGGCCGCCAAGCGGGTCTGTGCCCGCTGCCCGGTGATGGTCGAGTGCCGGGAACACGCGCTCATACAGCCGGAGCCCTACGGGGTGTGGGGCGGCCTCACGGCCGCCGAGCGCCGCGTGGTGCTGGCCCGCCGTAGGCGGCGCGAGGCGGAGCTCCAGCGAGCGGTGCGGGTCGCCGCGGCGGGCTGACGACGCCCCGCCCGGCCTCGCTCGCACGCCCGCTGGCGCACGTCCTGGTCCCACCCGCCGAGTGCCACCGCTGTCCCGCGTCCCACGCGCGCGGAAAGCGGGGGAGCCGGGCTCGCCGTCCGTCGGCGAGCCCGGCTCCGTTGTGCCGCGCGGAGGGTTCGCCCTCAGGGGGCGACACGCGGCCGGGATGGTTCGGTGGGGTGCCGCCGTCGCGGGCGGCGCCGCCTCAGCGGGCGCGCTCGAAGTCCACCGCGGCGTACGCGCGCAGCTTGGACAGTCGGTGGGTGGAGTCGATCTGCCGGATCGTGCCCGACTTCGACCGCATGACCAGCGACTGCGTGGTCGCGGTCTCGGCCCGGTAGCGCACGCCGCGCAGCAGGTCGCCGTCGGTGATGCCGGTGGCGACGAAGAACACGTTGTCGCCGCTGACCAGGTCGTCGGTCTGGAGTACCCGGTCCAGGTCGTGGCCCGCGTCCAGCGCGCGCTGGCGCTCCGTCTCGTCCTGCGGCCACAGCTTGGCCTGGATGGTGCCGCCCAGGCACTTGATCGCGCAGGCCGCGATGATCCCCTCCGGGGTGCCGCCGACGCCGAGCAGCAGGTCGACTCCGGTGCCCTCGCGTACGGCCATGATCGCGCCCGCGACGTCTCCGTCCGAGATGAACTTGATCCGGGCCCCGGCCTCCCGGACCTCCTTCACGATGCCCTCGTGGCGCGGCCGGTCCAGGATGACGACGGTGACGTCCTCGGGGCTGGAGCGCTTGGCCTTGGCGACGCGCCGGATGTTCACGCCGACGGGGGCGTTGATGTCGACGAACTCGGCGGCCTCGGGGCCCGTCACCAGCTTGTCCATGTAGAAGACGGCCGACGGGTCGAACATCGAGCCGCGCTCGGCGACCGCGAGCACCGAGACCGCGTTGGCCATGCCCTTGGCGGTGAGCGTGGTGCCGTCCACCGGGTCGACGGCCACGTCGCACTCCGGGCCGGTCCCGTCGCCGACGCGCTCACCGTTGAAGAGCATCGGCGCCTCGTCCTTCTCGCCCTCGCCGATGACGACGACGCCGTTCATCGAGACGGTGTGCACGAGCGAACGCATGGCCTTGACGGCGGCGCCGTCCGCGCCGTTCTTGTCGCCACGGCCGACCCAGCGGCCGGACGCCATGGCACCGGCCTCGGTCACCCGGACCAGCTCCAACGCCAGGTTGCGGTCGGGGGCCTCGGGGCTGACTTCGAGGGGGGACGGCAGATGATGCTCGGTCATCGGAACGCACCTTTCTGTACGGCGACGGCCGTGGGCCCCTCCCGCCCGAAGCGGGGCAAGGAGGGCGAGGGTGCTCATGACTTTATCGGTACGTCGCGAAAATGAGCAGGGGGCCCCACGCATGAGCGCGATCACTCCCACCTGCGGAGAGTCGCCACGCAGCGGGAACGAGACCCCAGGTCCCAGCGAGCGTAGGCATAAGGGACGATGGGGGGCGTGGCCGGTATGCGTGGTGAGAATCGAACCGTACAGAATCTGGTGCTGTCGCTGGGTGTGACCATCGTCGCGGCGGCGGGCATCTACGTCTTCATCCCGCATGACGACAGCAAAGACCCGATCAAGACGGTGAACACCCGGGTCGAGGTCGACCTCGTCCGCCGCGCGGCCTCCTACGCCGTCGCCGCGCCCGAGGGATTGGACCCCACCTGGCGCGCCACCTCGGTCAGCTACCGGGGCACGTCGGACTTCGGCGCCGTGTGGCATCTCGGGTACCTGACGCCCGACAAGGAGTACGTCGGGATCGAGCAGAGCGACAGCGACCGCGTACCGCAGTACGTGGCCGACGTCACGCACAAGGCCAAGCAGACCACCCGCACGGTCGAGGTCGACGGCAGGAAGTGGACCCGGTACGAGGGCGAGAAGTACAACGCGCTGGTCCACGCGGAGCCGGGCGTGACGACGGTGGTCACCGGCACCGCGCCCGAGCGGGACCTGCTGCGCATGGTGAACGCGCTGGAGATGAGGAAGGGCGAGAAGCCCACCTTCCCGCCGCCCTCCGCCACCGCCACGCCGAAGCCCACCGACTGACGCCGCCCGCACGGCGCCTCGGCCCCCTGCCCGACGGGTGGGGGGCCGCGCCGTTCGGCGTGGAGTGACCCTCCGCGGGATGACCCTCCTCGCCTCGTCCGGGACGGCTCCGCGCGGGCGCGGTTCCGCGCGGCGTGACCGCGTACCCCGCCGGCCCGCGCGCCGTACGCGCGCGGCGGCCCGGCACGCACCGCGCCCCCGGCCGTGGTGGCCGGGGGCGCGTGCCCGGGCTGTCGGGCCCGGAGCGTCGGGCTCAGACGGTGGAGACGACCTCGTCGAACTCCAGGCGGGGCGAGCGCGGGTTGAAGGCGCTGTCGCCCGGCTTGCCCAGGTTGACCACGGCCAGCACCTGGTGGTCGCCCTCGGCGAAGAACTCCTTGCTCAGGCCCGCCGCGTCGAAGCCGGTCATCGGGCCGGCGGCCAGGCCGGCGGCGCGGACACCGAGGATGAAGTAGCCGACCTGCAGCGAGGCGTTGAACGTGCCGGCCTGCTCGCGCACCTGGCGCTCGGAGAAGAAGGCGTCCGCGATGCCCGGGGCGTGCGGGAAGAGCTTGGGCAGCTCCTCGTGGAACTCGTGGTCCACGGCGAGCACGGCCACCAGCGGGGCGGCGGCGGTCTTGGGGCGGTTGCCCTCGGCCATGTGCGAGACCAGGCGCTCACGGGCCTCGGGCGAACGGACCAGCAGCACGCGCAGCGGCGACATGTTGAACGCCGTGGGAGCGTACTTGACCAGGTCGTATATCGCCTTGATCTGCTCTTCGGTGACCGGCTCGTCGGTGAAGGCGTTGGCCGTGTGGGCCTCGCGGAAGAGCAGGTTCTGGGCGGTCGTGTCGAGGGCGAGAGTCATGACATACCTTCTGCTTGTTTGGTCGGATCTGCTGGCACATGGTCGAGCCTGGCGGCTCTCACTGTACGCAATTTAGGTTAATTTTCAACTAAAGCGTCGCGGGGGTGCCCCGGCTCACGGTCGCAGTGGGGCGGGCCGTGCGACCGGCGCGCCCACGGGGAGGCGGGCAGCGAGGTGCGCGCCCGCGACGGGAGAGGTGCGTCGAGAGGAGCGGGGTCGGGGAGGCGACCGGGACCAGCGCACCCGTGACCAGGCGGGCGACGCCGTGGTCACGACCGGGCCGGCGGCCCGGCGGTCACGGCCCGGCGGCTGCGGCCCGCTCGGCGCTCCCGGGCGCCGGGGCGGAGTGGGGGCGGGTCAGCCCGCGTCGTCGCCGGACGGGTCGGCGGCGCGGGAGTCGGCCGCGTCGGGACGCTCGGCCAGCGAGGCGTCCAGCCGGGCCCGCGCACCGTCCAGCCAGCGACGACACACCTGCGCCAGCTCCTCGCCGCGCTCCCACAGCGCGAGCGACTCCTCCAGCGTGGTGCCGCCCGTCTCCAGGCGACGCACCACCTCGACCAGCTCGTCCCGCGCCTGCTCGTACCCGAGCGCGGTCTCGGCGGTCTTCTCGCCTGTCTTCACCATGCCTCCAGCCTATGTGCGCGGTACGACAGCGGCGTTGCGGTCGTATGGCGCCCCGTGTCCGTGGCCCGCCCCGAGCCCGACCCGCGCCGCCGGGTCGCGGGCCGCCAGACCCCCGGCGTACGCTCCCGGACCCGTCCCGTACGCCTCGCTACGTCGCGTCGGCGGGCCGCTCCGTCGCGGGCCGCTCGGCGGTGACCGTGAACGCGCCGTCGGCGACCCGGGCCCGCAGCCGCTCGCCGTCGGACACCTCGGCGGCCTCGCGCACCACCGCGCCGCTCTCGTGCTGGAGCACCGCGTACCCCCGGCGCAGGGTGGCGGCGGGGGAGAGGGCCACCACGCGCGCGCGGGTGTGCGTGAGCTCGGAGTCGGCGCGGTCCAGCAGGTGGCGCAGCGTGCCACGGCTGCGGTGCAGCAGGGCCGCGATCCGCTCCTCGCGGTCCTCCACCATCCGCCGCGGCTCGCGCAGGCACGGCCTGGCCAGGGCCGCGGACAGGCCGCGCTCCTCGCGGTCGAGCTGCCCGCCGACCGCGCGCAGCGCGCGCTCGCGGAGCTGCCGCACCCGGGTCAGCTCCTCGCCGACGTCCGGCACCACCTTCTTCGCCGCGTCCGTGGGCGTGGACGCGCGCAGGTCGGCGACCAGGTCCAGCAGGGGCGTGTCGGGCTCGTGCCCGATGGCCGAGACCACCGGTGTGCGGCAGGCGGCCACCGCCCGAACCAGCTGTTCGTCGGAGAACGGCAGCAGGTCCTCCACGCTGCCGCCGCCCCGCGCCACCACGATCACGTCCACCTCGGGCATCGCGTCGAGCTCCTTGACCGCCTCGACGACCCGGGGCACGGCGTGCACGCCCTGCACCGGCACGGTGCGCACCTCGAACCGCACGGCGGGCCAGCGCAGCCGCGCGTTCTCCAGCACGTCCCGCTCGGCGGCCGAGGCCCGGCCGCAGACCAGGCCGACGAGCTGCGGCAGGAACGGCACCGGCCGCTTGCGGTCGGCCGCGAACAACCCCTCGGCGGCCAGCGACTTCTTCAGCCGCTCCAGCCGGGCCAACAGCTCGCCCACGCCCACCGGGCGGATCTCGGCCGCCCGCAGCGAGAGCTGACCGCGCGGCGCGTACCACTCCGGCTTGGCGTGCACCACGACCCGGGCGCCCTCCGAGACCGAGTCCGCGACCTGCTCGAAGACGGAACGGAAGCAGGTGACGGTCAGCGACACGTCGTACGAGGGATCGCGCAGCGTCAGGAACACCACGCCGGCGCCGGGGCGCCGCGAAAGCTGCGTGATCTGCCCCTCCACCCACACCGCGCCCAGCCGGTCGATCCAGCTCCCGATGAGCCGGGACACCTCGCCGACCGGGATCGGCGTCTCCGCAGACGTGTGCACAGCCATGCGCCCGAGCGTAACCGTGGCCACTGACAACGCCCCCCCCGCCCACGCCACCGCCGGGCCGGCGCCCGTGCCCACCTACGGCCGGCCCGCGCCCACCTCGGGCCGGCCGCCGGTCGCCGTCACGTCGCCTGCCTGCCCGCCCGACGCCCACTCCCGGCCGTACGCCCGCCGCCGATACGCCGCCCGACCGCCCGACCGCCCGTCGCCGGGGCGGCGGGCCCGCCTCCCCGAGCGCCGGTACGTCGGCCGCTCGCCACCCGCCCGGCCGCTCTCGCGCCCTCGCGCCCGTCGCTCTCGCGCCCTCGCGCCCGTCGTGCGGGGGCCCGGCGCCGCCGGCCGGCCCGGCGCGTACGCCCCGCCTCGCCGCGCACCGGCACGTACGCCCCTCGCCGCGCCCCGGCGCGTACGGTCCGCTCAGCCCGCCCCGGCGCTCGGGACCGGCGGGTCGTCCGAGCCGGCCGGACCACCCGGCCCGCCGCCCGCGCGCCCGCGCCACTGGGCCGCCAGCACCACCAGGCCCACGCCGAGCCAGATCGCGCCGACGATCTGCGCCGTGGCCGACGCCTCGACGATCACCGCGATGACGATGCCCATGCCGACCAGCGGGATCAGCACGTGCCGCGTCACGCTCGGCGTCTCGGCCCGCTCGCGGAACCAGAACCAGCCGATCACCGACGCGTGCAGCAGCGCGAACGCGCTCAGTGCGCCGACGTTGACCACCGAGACCAGGCGGTCGAGCCCGTCGTCGCGCCGCGCCGCCCACACCGCCGCGACCAGCGTCACCACGGCGGCGCTCAGCAGCGCCCGGCGAGGCACCCCGCTGTGCGCGTCCACCTTCGCCACCAGGCCGGGCAGCCGCCGCTCGCGGCCCATGGCGAACAGCAGCCGGCCGGCCGCGGCCTGCCCGGCCAGCGCCGCGAACGCCGCGCCGATCGCCTTGCTCACCGCGACCAGATCGTGCAGCCAGGACCCCACGGACGAGTCCACCGCGGCGTAGAAGGCGCCACCCTGCGCGCGCGGGTCGGCGGCCAGCTCCGCCGACGAGGCGGGGGAGAGCAGCGCGGCCAGATAGGTCTGCGCGACGAACAGGAAACCCGCCACGGCCAGGCAGGTCAGCACCGCGCGCGAGACCCGCGCGGAGCCCCTGGCGCTCCGCCAGCCGCCGCTCTTGCCCGGCGTGCCACCCGCGTCGCCCTCCCGCGTCTCCTCCGCGAACGAGGCGATGGCGTCGAAGCCCAGATACGACAGGACGGCCACCGACACCGCGCTGAGGACGGCCGCGACCGTGAACCCGCTCTGCCCGGTCAGCGGCGAGAGCCAGTCGCGCTGCGCGCCGTGCGCGGCCAGTTCCACCAGCGCCGCGACCACGAACACCAACAGCACCGCGATCTCCATCGCCAGCACCAGGAACCCCACCAGCGCCGCGGCCCGCACCCCCCACAGGTTGAGCCCGGTGGTCACCACGACCGCGACGGCCGTCCACACCCACCGGTCCACCGACGGCACCAGCTCCTCCATCGCGATGCCCGAGAAGAGGTAGGCGACGGCGGGAATCAGCAGGTAGTCGAGCATCGCCAGCCACCCGGCGACGAACCCCGGCCCCTCGCCGAGCCCCACGCGCGCGTAGGTGAAGACGGAGCCGGCGCGCGGGGCGACGCGGATCATCTGCGCGTACGAGTACGCCGTGAAGGCCATCGCCACCGTCGCCACCAGGTACACCAGCGCGACCGCGCCGTGCGACTTGGCGTCCAGGGTGCCGAACACACCGACGGGAGCCATCGGCGCGATGAACAACAGACCGTAGACGACCAGATCGCGGAAGGTCAGCGTGCGTCGCAGTGTGGCCTGTGTGGTCTGCGGGCCGGCCATGATGCCTCCGTGGGTCGCGCGCCTGGGCTCAGTGTGATCCACCCGTACGCCCTTTCCGCGCTGCGGCACGGCCGTACCATGGTTGGCATGACCGCAACGCCCAGCCCGACGCCCGCCACGGCCCCCAGCGGAGACGCTTCGCGTGCCACCGGCCGGGTCCTGCTCGCAGCCCCGCGGGGATACTGCGCGGGTGTGGACCGTGCCGTGATCGCCGTCGAGAAAGCCCTGGAGCAGTACGGGGCGCCGATCTACGTGCGCAAGGAAATCGTTCACAACAAGTACGTCGTACGGACCCTGGAGAAGAAGGGTGCGATCTTCGTCGAGGAGACGGAGGAGGTGCCCGAGGGCTCCATCGTGATCTTCTCCGCACACGGCGTGGCGCCGGTCGTGCACGAGGAGGCCGCCGGCCGACGCCTGGCCACCATCGACGCGACCTGCCCGCTGGTGACCAAGGTCCACAAGGAAGCCATCCGGTTCGCCAAGGACGACTACGACATCCTCCTCATCGGCCACGAGGGCCACGAGGAGGTCATCGGCACCAGCGGCGAGGCGCCCGAGCACATCACGCTCGTCGACGGCCCCGACGACGTCGCGAACGTGGAGGTCCGCGACGAGTCCAAGGTCGTGTGGCTCTCCCAGACCACGCTCTCCGTCGACGAGACGATGGAGACGGTGGACGCCCTCAAGGACAAGTTCCCCCAGCTCATCAGCCCGCCCAGCGACGACATCTGCTACGCGACGCAGAACCGCCAGGTGGCGGTCAAGCAGATAGCGGCCGACGCCGACCTGTTCATCGTCGTCGGCTCGAAGAACTCCTCCAACTCCGTGCGACTGGTCGAGGTCGCGCTCGGCGCCGGCGCCAAGGCCGGCCACCTGGTCGACTACGCGAGCGAGCTCGACGAGGCGTGGCTGGAAGGGGTCGGCACCGTCGGCGTCTCCTCCGGCGCCTCGGTCCCCGACGTGCTGGTCGAAGGCGTCCTGGAGTGGCTCGCCGAGCGCGGCTTCGGTGACGTCGAGGTGGTGCAGCCGATGCAGGAGAGCATCACGTTCTCCCTGCCCAAGGAGCTGCGCCGGGACCTGCGCGCCGAGGCGGCGGCAGCGGTCGGCGGCGCCGCCACCGGGGGAGAGGCCACGGCCTGACGGGTCCGGTGGTCCGGTGGGTCCGGTCGATCCCGAGGTCGGCTTGGCCGGTCCGCTGGGCCTGGTCGACTCCGAAGTCGACTTGGCCGGTCCGCTGGCGGCCCGCTGGGCCCGGGGTCGGGCGGGCGGCCGGCTGGGTTCGATGACCCGGAGGTTGGTCGGGCCCGGTGTGAGTACGAGGTCGGTCGGGGTCGGTCGACTACGGGGTCGGAGCGTCTGGGCCGGTAGGTCTGGCCGAGCCCGGTTCGGCTGGTCTGGGCCGGTGGGCCCCGGGCGGCTTCCGGGGCTGGTGGGTCTGGCCCGCGCGACGAGGTCGGCCGCCCCGGGTGGCCCGGGTGACCGGTGAGCCCTTCGGGCGGTTGGCCCGGTTGCCTACGGTCGGTGGAGTCGGTTGCCCCCGGCTGGATAGCTGGCTGGTTCGGGCCCGGTGGGGTCGGGGGTGGTCGAGCCGTGGCCGCCCGGCCTCTCGGGCTCGGCCCGGGCTGACGTGGACGTACCCCGACCGGCCCCCGCCCCTCCGCCCGTCGCACGCCGACCGACCTCCGCCGCGAGGCGCGACGCCCGCGACCGTCGCGCTGGAGACCGTCGCGCCGGCGGTCGTCCGGTGGAGTGGCGCGGGGTGTGGCCGGAGCCGCGGGGTCGCCTGGGCCGCTCGACTCCGACATGAACGGGTCAGGCTCGGCCATGCCGTCGTAGCGTGGTGTTCATGAACGTATTCGGCGTGGACATCGGCGGTTCCGGCATCAAGGGCGCGCCGGTGGACCTGGCGCGTGGCGATCTGGCGGCCGAGCGACACAAGGTGCTCACCCCGCACCCGGCGACCCCGGAGGCGGTGTTCGAGGGCGTTCGCGAGGTGGTCGAGCACTTCGGCTGGAGCGGCCCGGTCGGCGCCACCTACCCCGGTGTGGTGGTCGACGGGGCCGCCCGTACCGCCGCCAACGTGGACAAGGCGTGGATCGGCGTCAACGCCGAGCGGATGCTCGCCGAGCGGCTGGGCCTACCGGTCACCCTGGTCAACGACGCGGACGCGGCCGGCCTCGCCGAGCTGCGGTTCGGCGCCGGGCGGGGCCGCCTCGGGACGGTCATCCTGCTGACGCTCGGCACCGGCATCGGCAGCGCGCTCTTCACCGGGGGCCAACTGGTCCCCAACACCGAGCTCGGCCACCTGGAACTGCGCGGCCACGAGGCCGAGACGCGCGCCTCCACCCGGGCCAAGGAGGACGAGGACCTGAGCTGGGCACACTGGGCACGCCGGGTCGGGAAGTACCTGGCCCACGTGGAGATGCTCTTCTCGCCCGAGCTGTTCATCATCGGCGGCGGCGTCAGCCGCAAGGCGGACAAGTTCCTACCGCTGATCAAGGGCGTCAGGGCCGAGGTGGTGCCGGCCCAGCTTCGGAACAACGCGGGGATCGTGGGAGCAGCTATGGCCGCGGCGCTCGCCAGTCAACCCGCTGGCCCTCCCCGGCCGGGTTCCGGCCCGGCTGTCGCGGCGCCCGGTCTGGGCTCGGCCGCCGGCTTCTGACCCCCTCGGCCTCGGCGCTCCGGCCTCGCCCCGCCCGCTCGACACGACGCTGACCAGCGGCTTCGGCGGCGTACGCGACGTCGTCGGCCGACGCCGCCGGCTGGCCCGGGCCCGGCCCCCGACGGGCCCGCTGCCCGAGCGCGCCGGGGCGCTCGCGCCCCGCCCGGGGTGCGCCGGAGCGCTGCCGGCCGCGCCGCTGCCGCCTGCCGACCAGCGCGATACGGCGGACGAGCACGATCAGACCGGCGATCAGCGTGCCCGTGTACAACCAGCCGACCTCCAGCGAGAGCGAGGTCACCACGTTCATGGCCTGCCCGCCGAGCCCGTTGCCGTCCTCCCCCAGGGGCACCAGCCCGACGGTGAAGGCGATCGGCACACTGACCGGCCCGGCGATCAGGTCCGCTGGCCGCACCCACACCCCGCTCGCCGCGCAGACCAGCAGGAAGAGCAGGCCGTACGCGGTGGGCGAGCCCGACAGCAGCAGCGCGTCCAGGCACCCCACGGCGAGCATGGCGAGCGTGGCGAGCATGCCGGTGCCGAAGCCCGTCAGCTTGGGCTCGGGCAGTCTGCGGACCGCGGCGAGCAGCGACTCGGGCAGCGGTCCGGCGGTGCGCGCCTGGTAGACGGTGGCGTTCTCGCCGGATTCGGCGCCGGCACCGCCGACGGCGACACCGGCCTGGTGTCCGGCGGGCGGCCGGGGCGGGGGTGCCGTACGGCGAGGCGTACGCGTACTGGGTCGTTCCACCGCACCAACGTAGGTCGCCGCACGCCGATGCAGGTGCCATGGACACGCGCTTTGACTCACCTTGATTGTGTGTTCGACCGATTGTCCGCCCGGTGGGGCTCCGGGCGGGGCCATCTGGGGGAGTCACGGGGTGCCCGCCCGCGCCGCCCACTCCGGCGGGGGAGGCGCGGCGGCGGAGGGGACGGGGCGGTGGCCGGGTGCCGTGCGCCCCTGTGCCCTGTGCGGGGCGCCGGGTGCCGGGGGTGTGGGCCGTGGACGGACGGTGGGTGGATGCGGCCGGGCGGGGGGTGGGCGCGGCCGGGCGGAGAAGGGTTCGGGGCGGGCCCGTAGACTGGTGGACCGGCCCGTCCGGGCCCGCCCCTACCCATTCTCGCTACGGGAAGTCGCCACGTGTCGCTCACGATCGGAATCGTCGGCCTGCCGAATGTCGGCAAGTCGACCCTGTTCAACGCCCTGACCAAGAACGACGTGCTGGCGGCCAACTACCCGTTCGCCACCATCGAACCGAACGTCGGCGTCGTGGGCGTGCCCGACCCCCGCCTCGACACCCTCGCGGAGATCTTCTCCTCGCAGCGCAAGCTGCCGGCGACGGTGGACTTCGTGGACATCGCGGGCATCGTCCGTGGCGCGTCCGAGGGCGAGGGCCTGGGCAACAAGTTCCTCGCGAACATCCGCGAGTCGGACGCGATCTGCCAGGTCATCCGGGCCTTCCAGGACGAGAACGTGGTCCACGTGGACGGCAAGGTCTCGCCCAAGGACGACATCGAGACGATCAACACCGAGCTCATCCTGGCCGACCTCCAGTCCATCGAGAAGGCCCTGCCGCGCCTGACCAAGGAGTCGCGCCTGCAGAAGGAGAAGGTGCACGTGGTGGCCGCGGCCGAGGCCGCGCAGAAGATCCTCGAAGAGGGCCGCACCCTGTTCTCGGCCGGCATCACCCGAGGCACCGAGCAGGGCCAGCTCCTGCACGAGCTGCACCTCCTCACCACCAAGCCCTTCCTCTACGTCTTCAACGTCGACGAGGACGAGCTGGCCGACGAGTCCTTCAAGGACGCTCAGCGCGCCCTCGTCGCCCCGGCCGAGGCCATCTTCCTCAACGCGAAGATCGAGTCCGAGCTGATCGAGCTGGCCGACGACGAGGCCCTGGAACTCCTCCAGTCGATGGGCCAGGAAGAACCGGGCCTCGCCACCCTCGCCCGCGTCGGCTTCGAGACCCTCGGCCTCCAGACGTACCTGACCGCCGGCCCCAAGGAGGCCCGCGCCTGGACCATCAAGAAGGGCGCGACGGCCCCCGAGGCGGCGGGCGTCATCCACACGGACTTCCAGAAGGGCTTCATCAAGGCCGAGGTCATCTCCTTCGACGACCTCGTCACCACCGGCTCGGTAGCCGAAGCCCGCGCGGCGGGCAAGGCCCGCATGGAGGGCAAGGACTACGTCATGCAGGACGGGGACGTGGTGGAGTTCCGGTTCAACGTGTAGTGGGTGAACTGGGCGGCTTCTATCATGGCTGGCCGGTAGTCACCAAACATGCAGGTCAGATGCCCAACGGCCCGGTCACTCTTCGGAGTGTTCCGGGCCGTTTCTGTGTGTTACTCGCCACGGTGGTGACTTGGTGGTGACTTTTCTGACGGCACGTCAGAAATGCCGACGCAGGGGTAAGCCTGGTACGAGCGCGCTACGCTGGCCCAGACAGCCCGCCCCCCACAGCCCGGGGGGCGGGCTGTGGCCGCGCACGTGCCGGCTAGTGCCCCGCGACCAGATTCACGTGAGCGCGGGCAGCGTGCGAGAGGCTGTCAAGCAGCGCTTTGCCCTTGGCTGCGGTGGCAAGCGATGGCCGCCCGATGATGCCGTTGGCGGTGTATCCGGCCATGCCGATCGTGAGCAGGTGGGGCCGGTTCGGGGCTGAGTGGTCGTCGCCCTCGATACCGTCCCGCACAAGGTGAGGGGCGCCATGCAGGAGTAGCGAGACCTCGAATTCCCCACCGTGCATGTCCTCGGCGCTGCTGCTCTCCAGTCTTGCGTCGGTCCTGGCTTGGTCTCGGTCTTCCGGGGCAGGGAAGAGGGCGACTCGCGGACTGCCGGTGTTGAGCTCCTGGACGACGTTGGACAGTACGTAATTGCCCCCGTGCCCGTTGACGATGACGAGGCCCGAGATTCCAGAGGCTTCGAGAGACCGCCAAATGTCATTGATCATCGCGTACATCGTCGCAGCGCTGATGCTCACGGTCCCCGGCATCGCGGCGTGCTCGTGCGAGCAGCCGATTGTGATGGGCGGCAAGAGGAAGAGATCGTGGTCGTCCGCCACGCGGTGGGCTATCAGGCAGGCGATCACGGTGTCTGTGGTGAGCGGCAAATGCTCGCCGTGCTGCTCGAAGCTGCCGACCGGGAGGACGGCTATGGCGGTGCCTCTGCGCCGCTCGTCACCGGACGTGGCTCGTGTGATCAAGTGGTCCATGGCCCCAGCATCCCTCACGGCCTCATCCCTGGTGACACAGGTCGCTTGGCAAGCTGGTTGTAGATGAACTTGTACCTCTCCGTGAAGCGGGCCACCGCGGGAGAGCCTTGCTTCGACTTCATGGCGTCGGATACGGAACTCAGCTCAACAACCGTACGAGCTGAGCCGGTTTGCGCGGCGATCGCCGCCGCCTTGGACGCCATCTGCGCACCCTGGTCAACCTCGTCTCCCGCGACATACGCGCGGGCGAGGCGAGCGAGATACACACTTCGGTCATTGCGGTAGACCTGTGGAAGGTCCCTCAGCTGGGCCTCAAGGAGGTGGACGGCACGCATCGGGCCACCGAGAAATGCCCCAGGGTAGATTTGTTCGAGTTGCGTTTTGTCATCGCATGATGGCGAGCCGTCCGTTCGGTGGGCGAGGATATTTCACGGAAATGTGCAACTCATGCGATAGTGGCAGAAATGGCCGATTTGGGTTCTGTTGTATACCGCTGCACCGGTGATGTGCCGGATGAAGCCCTGCCGTGCTGGAGGGGATAGCTGGCATCCAAGATTCCGCGGGTTGGGGCGGCGCCCTGGATGCTCCGCTTCAATATCTGGGCATGTGTGTTGGTGCCATGCCGCTCGCCGGGCGAATCCGCAGGCCAGAGGGGCCTGTCTCGCTGGAGGTGTGCGAGAACTTCCTGGGTGACATCGCCGTGTCGGAGCGCGAGTTGATCGGTTCGGAGTCGGTAGACGCTGCTGCAGGTGTTGTGTGCGGCATTTCGTCGAGGGTCGGGACGAGGTCGCGGGCGGTTGAGGCCCCTTCGTGCCTGCGCTGCACGACCTGGCTGTAGAGCCCCACGTGCCCCCCAGGCGTGCCGGAACTCCTCTTCCTGGTGGCGGAGTTCCGGCACCGTGGTCGCGGGGGTCGGGGCTTGGTGGTGGGGTTCGAGGCGTAGGGCAGCGACTCGAACCCCAGCCCAGACGGCGGCCCGGGGGCGCGCCGTTCCGCGCCGTGGCCCCTCACCTGCATGCCTGGCTGGACAGCGGTGAGGTACTGGGGCGAGTTCGCCTCCGGAGGCTGGCTCGTGCCGTGCCTCGAACGCCTCTCCCAGCACTTCGATCCCTCGCTCGAACTCCTTGAACTCCATCTCGCCCCCGTGGGGCGGGTGGTGCTCAAGTCGCTGCGGCAGGACCGATCCTTCCCGCTGCCCACCCTTCACGGGGGTGGGCGCGGCGTTCGTGGGGCGGGTATTGCGCCCAGGTGGTTCCGAGGCGCGCCGCTCGGGGGTATTGCACCGACCAGTCCATAACCTGTTACGGTGGGGGTATGGCCCGACCGAGGATGTTCGACGAGGCGCGGGCCCTGGACGCGGCTATGTGGGAGTTCTGGGTGAAGGGGTATGAGGCCACTTCCACTCAGGATCTCTGTCGTGCCACGGGGCTGGGGCGCAGCAGTATCTACAACACGTTCAGCAGCAAGCACGAGCTGTTCACGCGGGCGTTGACGCGGTACATGGAAGGCATGACCGCTATGCAGCTGGCTGTTCTGGAGGATGTGGAGCGGTCGGTGGTGGAGCGGTTGCGGACGCTGTTCGACGTGGTCGTGGAGGGGGAGTTCGAGCGTCGGGTGGAGGGGCGGAGCGTCGGGTGTCTGACCGTGAACGCCACCGTCGAGCTCGCCGGGCGTGATCCGGAGGCCGCTGCGCTGCTGGAGCGGGATCTGGAGCGGCGGCTCGCAGGGTTCCGGGCCGTGATTGAGGAGGGGCAGCGGAACGGCGAGCTCTCGACGGCTCGGGACGCGGACTCGCTGGCCCGGTTTCTGAACGCGGTGATCGGCGGGATGCGCGTCTCGGCTCAGGGGGGCGCCGACCGGGCCGCGTTGGAGTCGATCGCCGAGACGACTCTGGGGGCCCTGATCTGAGACCGGCCCGTTCGCGGGTGACGGTTGGGTGTCCCTTCCTTCACGTGTCGTGTGGGTCTTTTCCGTCTCCGCATTCCTGACGGTCGTATACGGCTGACGTATCGCTGCCCGGAGGGTGGCGTGTTCCGGCCTGGGCAAGTTTTGTACTGATCTATCTAAAACCTTGCCGTAGTCATTCGATTTCTCATCTCACCCTCACAGGAGCAACTGCCGTGCCACGTGCCATCTACGTATTGGCCCTGGGGATTTTTTCCATGGTCACGAGTGAGTTCGTCGTCGCCGGGCTGATGCCGCAGATGGCTGACGGGTTGGACGTCAGCGTGGCCCAGATCGGCTATCTGATCACCGCGTTCGCTGTCGCCATGGCCTTCGGCGGGCCCTTTCTGACCGTGGCCCTGTTGAGGATGCCGCAGAAGTCGGCGCTGATGGTGGTGTTCGCCATCTTCCTGGCCGGCAACGTCCTGGCCGCCACGGCCACCTCGTACGCGGTCATGTTGGTCGCGCGGGTCGTCACCGGCACGGCTTCGCAGGCGTTCTTCGGTGTGGGGCTCGCCCTGTGCGCGCGGCTGGCGCGGCCCGGACAGAGCGGGCGGGCGATGGGTGTGGCCATGAACGGCCTGATGCTCGGCACGTTGCTCGGGCTGCCGCTGTCCACGCTGGTCGGCGAGCACTTCGGCTGGCGCGCGGCCTTCTGGGTCATCTCCGCGCTGACCTTGCTGGCCGCGTTCAGTACGGTCGTCGGCGTGCCCGCGCTGGAGCGTGCCGAGGGCGGCGGTGACCTCCGTAGCGAGGCGCGGGTGTTGCGGAGCCCTCGGCTGTGGCTGGTGCTGTCCACCTCCACGTTGATCATCGGGGCCACGTTCGCCGCGTTCAGCTACTTCAACCCGATCCTGACCGAGGTCACCGGCTTCGGTACGGGCGCCGTGCCGCTGCTGCTCGTGGCGTACGGGACGGCCACCGTGGTGGGCAACAGCGTCGTGGGGCGGCTCGCTGACCGGCACACCCTGCCGGTGTTGCTGGTTGGTCTGGTGCTCAACACGGGCTTCCTGGCGGGCTTCGCGCTGCTGGCCCACGTCAAGGTGCCGGCCGTGGCCTTCATGATGGGCATCGGGCTGGTCGGCGTCACGATGAACCCGGCGATGATCACCCGGGTGCAGCGGGTCAGCAACGCCGGGCCGCTGGTGAACAGCGTGCACTCGTCGTTCATCACGTTCGGCATCATCATCGGTTCGGCGGTCGGCGGTGTCGGCATCAACCACTTCGGGCTGCGTGCCCCGGTGTGGCTCGGCGTCCTCATGGCGGTGGCCGGGATCGGAACCCTCGTGCCCGACCTGCGGCGTTGGCGGGCGGGTCGGCGTCCCGAGGCGGTGGCGGAGGCCGGCGGGGTACGGGGCGCGGCGGCGGTGTCGGCGAGCGATCCGGGGCCGGTCTCGGTGCCCACCCCCGCCGCCGTTCCCACCCCCGCTCCCGCCCCTTCCGCCGCTCGCCCGAAGATCTCGGCCGACGGGTCGACGACCCCGACCGCCGTGGCGGGCCGCACCATCACCCCGTAGCCCCGTAGCCCCGGGGTGGGGCTGCGGGGCAAGGGAGTGGGAGCTGGTGCGGGGCGACGGTCGGGTGCGGCCGGGTGTGTCGCCCGCCCCACTCACCCTGGGGAACCCGCCCACCCTGGGGTGCCCACCCATCCCGCGTGGCCGGCCGCGCTGCCCCGCCGCGAGTGGCGGGGTGGCGCGGCCGGGACGGG
The DNA here is from genome assembly GCF_042799315.1 of Streptomyces sp. NPDC057702. Lineage (NCBI taxonomy): Bacteria > Bacillati > Actinomycetota > Actinomycetes > Kitasatosporales > Streptomycetaceae > Streptomyces > Streptomyces sp. NPDC057702. The sequence continues at coordinate 127,561 of NZ_JBHVJC010000024.1, forward strand.
TCACGCGCCGGGCTCGGGCGTGGTCGTGGGCTTGCGGAACCGCTCGATCAGCGCCGCGTAGCTGGAGGCGCCGTGCCCCTTGGCGGCGGCCTGTTCGGCGAGGGCTGTCACGAAGTGCGGCAGCGTGGTGTCGATGCCGGCCGCCTCGCTCTCGTGGGCGAGGTGGTGCATCGTCGCCAGATGGGTGTCGATCTTGGCGTCCTCGGCGGGGTACGCGCCGGCGTCGATCTGGGTGGCGTACGCGGAGACGAAGCCGGTGACCGAGGAGAGCCACTGGTTGGCGAACGGCGCGAACTCGGCGGCCGGCACGCCCGCCGTGCCCAGTAGGGCCGCGCCGTGCAGGAAGCTGTTCAGCGTGCCCCACATCAGGCCGAGCAGGGCGACGTCGTACAGCGACGACAGGCCGTGGTCGGCGCCCAGGAGCGTGCTGCCTTCGGGGGCGAGGGCGCGCAGGATGGGCTCGGCCGACTCGTAGGCGGCGCGCTGGCCGGCGTAGAGGACGAAGGCGTGCGGCGTGCCGACGACCGGCGGGATGGCCATGATCGCGCCGTCCAGGTAGTCGATCCCGTGCTCGGCGGCCCACGCGGCCACCGCTCTGGCCTGCGCGGACGAGCCGGAGGTGAGGTTGACCAGGACCCGGCCGCGCAGTGCGTCGGCGAGCGGTTCGACCAGGGCGCGTACGGCGTCGTACTCCGTGACGCAGACGATCACTATCTCGCTCGCGGCCACCGCGTCACGCGCCGACGCGGCGAGCGTGGCGCCCTGGGTGACGAGGTCGGTCGCCTTGTTCGGGGAGCGGTTCCAGACGGTGGTGGCGTGGCCGGCGTTCAGCAGGGTGGCGGCCAGGGCCTGCCCCATCAGCCCCAGTCCGAGCACGCTCACGGTGGCCCGTGGGCCCTGCGCGGAGGGTGTGTCGGCCGGCTGTCCGGCGGTGGCGACAGGGGTGGCGGGGGAGGTGGGGGTGGCCGTGGTGTTGGTCGCCGTCACGGGCCGCGGGGTGGGCTGGGTGTGGTGGGTGCTCATGGTGTGTGGCGCTCCTGTGGTGGGTGGTGAGTGGTCGGATGGGCTGGCTGGCTGGGCGGGTGTCCCCTCAGGGGGCTGGCTGGGTGCCCCCACCGGGCTGGCCAGGTGGGTGGGTCGAGGTGGCGGGATGGGTGCGTGACGGCGTACGGCAACGGGTGTCTGGGGGCGGGTGAGCGCCGGGGGGTGGTTGGCGCGCGAGCTGGTGCGGACGTGCCCGGCACCCTGGTTGGCCTGCGGTTTCGGGCTGGTGTGGCCCGCCCGCTCGCCCCGTCGGGTACCTACGCTCGCATCGGCCGCGCGGGCCGGACAGCGGCTGGAGTGACGTCGCGCGCAAAATTCGTGCCAGGCGATGTCAGTGCCCTGCCGTACCGTTCGGACCATGGACCTTCCGCCTGACTCCCTGTCTCTCGCCTCCCGTCGCGCCGGGCGCCGGAGTGGCGGGTGAGGCCCGGCACGGTGGCCGTCGCCGTCGTGGAGGAGTTCGACCTGCCGCTGTGGGACCTGTACGAACTGGCCATAGCGTGCTCGGTGTTCGGCAAGGCGCAGCCGGACCTCTCCGACTCCTGGTACACGCTGCGGCTGTGTTCGCCGCGCCCGCTGCCCCCGGAGCGGGCGGCGGAAGCGACCCCGGCGGCCGCGGCGCTGGAGGGGACGCCGTTCGCGCCGTCGCTGGACGGCTTCGCGCTGCGGACCCGGTACGGGTTGGACGCGCTGGCGACGGCGGACACCGTCATCGTCCCGTCGGTGCCGATGTCAGTGGTGGACGGGCAGGCGCCGGTGCCGCCCGAGTTGGTGGCCGCGCTGCGGCTGGCGGCGGAGTCGGGCGCGCGGATGGTGTCGTTGTGCACGGGCGCGTTCGCGCTGGCCGAGGCCGGCCTGCTGGACGGGCGCCGGGCCACCGCGCACTGGATGCACACCGCCGACCTGGCCCGGCGCTATCCGAAGGTCACGGTGGACGACTCGGTGTTGTACGTGGACGACGGCGACGTGCTGACCAGCGCCGGGATGACCGCGGGCCTGGACCTGTGTCTGCACCTGGTGCGCTGTGACCTCGGGGCGGGGGTGGCGGGGCAGCTCGCGCGGCGGATGGTGGTGCCCGCGCACCGGGCCGGCGGCCAGGCGCAGTTCATCGACCTGTCGGTGCCGGAGTCCGACGAGGCGGGGCTGGGACCGGTCCTGGAGTGGGCCGCCGAGCGGCTGCACGAGCCGCTGACCGTGCCCGTGCTGGCCCGGCGCGCCGGTGTCAGCCCACGGACGTTCTTCCGACAGCTCCAGGCGGCGACGGGGACCACGCCGCTCAAGTGGCTGCTCAACCAGCGGCTCGCGCGCGCCCAGACGCTGCTGGAGACGACCACGCTGCCCATCGAGCAGGTCGCCGAGCGCAGCGGCCTGGGCAGCGCGGCCAACCTGCGGCGCCACTTCGGGCTGCACGTCGGGGTGCCGCCGCGCGAGTACCGACGAGCGTTCGCCGGCGCGCGGGAGTAGCCGGGAGCACCCATCCCACCCCACCGCCCGCCGGGTCACCTCCCGCCCGCCGCCCGCCGGGTCACCTCCCGCCCTGGCCCGCCTGGGCCACCCCACTGCCCGCCGGGCCACCCCGCGCCCCGCCCACCCGGGCGACCCCGCGCCCCGCCCACCCGGGCCACCCCGCGTCCCGGCAACCCCGCCCACCCGGGCCCCCGCACCCCAACGCGTCCGGGCCACCCCACCGCCCACCGCTCGCCGAGCCACCCCGCGCCCCGTCCACCCGAGCCACCCCGCGCCCCGGCAACCCAGCCCCGCCCACCCGGGCCCCCGCACCCCAGCCCGTTCAGGCCCCCCGCCCCCGCCGGCCAGCCCCTACGACAGCTTCGGCTTGCCCTTCTCGTACAGCCAGGTCTGGAACAGGTCGCCCAGGTCGCGGCCGGACATCTTCTCGCACAGGGCGATGAACTCCTTGGTGGTGACCGTGGAGTGGCGGTGTTCGGCGACCCAGGCGTGGACGATGGCGAAGAAGACGCGGTCGCCGACGGTCTGGCGCAGGCGGTGCAGGGTCATCGCGCCGCGCCCGTACACCGGCGGGTCCAGCAGCCGCTCCGCGCTGGGCGGGGTGCCGGGTGGGAAGGCCCAGATGCCCTCGCTCTGGTCGTCGGAGCCGTCGTAGTAGTCGCGGAAGATCGTGTCGGCGCTCTCGCGTCCCTCGTCGTCCCGCTCGACCTCCCACAGCCACTCGGTGTACGTCGCGAAGCCCTCGTTGAGCCACACGTCGCTCCAGGTGCGTGGCGTCAGGGAGTTGCCGAACCACTGGTGGGCCAGCTCGTGCGCCTGGAGGTAGGCATCGGGGGCCGTGCTGTAGTACGGCCTGGTCTGGGTCTCCAGGGCGTAGCCGAGGTCGGGGGCGTCGTCGACGATGGCGCCGGTCGAGGAGAACGGGTACGCGCCGAAGAGGCCGCTCTCCCAGTCCATGAGCTCGGTGAGGTCGTCGGCGACGTGCTCGCTGTCGGCGGCCTGCTCGGGGTCGATCGCCACGTACTGCGGCACGTCGCCGCCGGCCCGCCGGTCGCGCCCGTCCCCGGTGCGCGCGGTTTCGTGGGCGCCCGGGGCGGCGGCCGGGCGGAGGTCGCCCCGGGTGTGGAGCTCGAAGGTGCCGACGGCGACCGTGGCCAGGTAGCTGGCCATCGGCTCGGTGCCGCGCCAGGCGAAGGTGGTGCGGTCGCCCTCGTGTCGGGTCTCGCGTGGTGCGCCGCCGGCCACCGCCGTGTAGCCCTTCGGCACGGTCACGGCGATGTCGTAGGTGGCCTTGTCGCTGGGGTGGTGGTTGCCGGGGAACCAGGTCGCGGAGCCGGAGGGTTCGCCGAGGCCCACCGCGCCGTCGTCGGTCTCGATCCAGCCCTGCTCGCTCCCGTCGTCGGCCACGAGCGTGCGGGGCGTCCCGGCGTACTCGACGCGCACCGTGAACGCGCGCCCGTCGGCCAGCGCCCGGCGCGGGATCAGGGTCAGCTCGGAGCCCCGCCGGGCGACCCGGGCCGGCGCCCCGTCGACCGTGGCCCGCGTCACCCGAAGGCCCGTCAGATCCAGGTTGAGGGAGCTGAGTCCGCTGGTGGCGCGGGCGGTGAGGGTGGCGGTGCCGCGCAATCGGTTGCTCTCCGGCGCGTAGTCGAGGGCCAGGTCGTAGTGCGTGACGTCGTAGCCGCCGTTGCCCAGGCCCGGGAAGAGGCGGTCACCGAGGCCGGCGGCGCCGGGCCGGGGCGGGCCGGCTCCCTGGCCCGTGTCGGAACCTGACGCTCCGTCGCACGCCGCACAGGCGAGCAGCAGCAGGGCGCAGGACAGCGCGCGCAGCGGATGGCGAGGTGACAACGGGGGCTCCTCGGTTCGGCACGGGCCCGGGGCGCGGGTGCGGGCCGGGCGCGCGGTGGTCGAGCGGTGAATAGCGGTGAATCACGACGCTGACCACGATGGCCCAGGCGGGCGCCGTGAAGCCGCGATTACCGCAATGTGGCGGCGTGTGTCACGGGGTTTTAACCAATCGGTGCGACATCACATCCGGGTGCCGCGAGAGGCATTGCCTAGGCAGTTATCTGCCATACGCGCGGCCCCTTGTGCCACCGTAGCGTGGTGCTGCGCTCGGGGGAGCACCAGAGGGTCCGCACCGCCCTCTTCTGTCGCGCGGGATTGGTCTCGACTCCTGGTGCCCCTCCGTGTTTCCTTCCGGGGGTGTCCGCGACCACGCCGACGCCCGCGATACGCAGCCGATGCGATCCGTGAACGAACTGAGGGGGAATGCGACGTGCCGGGCAAGAAACGGGGGTTTCCCGCCGTGCGCCGCGTTGACCACGGCCAACTCGCCTGTGCCCGCCCGGTGTCGGGCGCGGTGAACGGTGTGAACGCGGGCCCCGCGCCAGCTGCGGGAAGGGTGCCACCGAAGTCGCTGTCACCGTGCGATAACTTCTTCATCGAACGGCAACTCGCCGGCAATTTCGCGGCTCCGTCGATCGTTGAATTTCGTTCTGTGATCTCTGTGGCGGAGATTCCGGAAGGCGCCGTGCGCGGGTATCTTCCGATCGTCTGTATCGCGCACGCGTTCACGCCGTCGGATGCCGGCCGCGTCCTTCGCTCCCCCGGGTGTCGGGCGAACGCCACGAATTGCGGCACGCCCGCGTACCGCGTACGTCGATCCGCTGACCGTCCCATTCATTCCGCTTCCGATTCCGCGTGTTCCACGGGCTTGCGGGGGGCGGCGGTTTTCGGGGTGCGGCCGGCGGCCCCGGGGCCACGGCCGCGCCCACTGGCCGGCCGGCGGGGCGCCGCGACCCGTGGGGCCCGGCGCCCGGCGCCGTGGCGTCCCGACCGCGACCCGTTCTGACGCCGGCCCCACCGCGCGAGGCGTACGGCGCGGGGCCGGGGCCCGCGCGTCGGGCCGGGCGCGGCCCCGCGCCACCTCCGGTCGGGGCGGCGGGCGGCGCGCAGGTCACCGCCGCGCCGACCGGCGCGGCACCGGGCGGCCGGGTGCCACACCGGGCACCACGGCCCCACTCCACACCAGGCACCACCACCAGGCGCCGGACGCGGTCCGGGCGCACCAGGACCAGAACCCAGGAAGGGGGAGCGGACCGATGGGACGCATACGTGCCACGCTGGCACTGGCCACCGCGCCTCAGGAAGCGGCACGTAGACACCCCGACGTACCGATCCAGCTGGACCGGCCCCTGGACCTGTTCCCGGAGGCCGGGGACGCGATCGACTTCGCGGGCTTCGCCGGGCTGGTGGATCGCGCCGCCGCGCTGCTGGTCGGCGCCGGCGTGCTGCCGGGCAACCGGGTGCTCGTCGTCAAGCGGGCCAACTTCGACGTCATCCTGCTGGCCTTCGCCTGCGCCCGGGTGGGCGCGGTGCCGATCCTGACCCACCCCGACGTCGGGTCCACCTCGCTCGGCCTGCACGTGCGGCGGGGCGAGCCGGCGGCGATCGTCACGGACGCGGAGACCGAGTCGGCCGGCGCGCTGGACGAGGTGGGCGCGGCGCTGCCGCCCCGGCTGTACGTGGGCAAGCCGGGCCGTCACGGCGAGGCGCTCCAGGACCAGCCGCCGGGACAGCTGCCCGACTCGCTGGTGCCGCCGAGGGACGCGCCGCAGCTAATCACGCACAGCTCGGGCACCACCGGCGTACCCAAGCTGGTGCTGCACACCGTGGAGAGCTTCGCCGGGCACGCCAAGCCCCAGGTGAACTTCCTGCGCGTGGTGCGCCTCCGCGACCCGTACCTGACCTGCGTCTCACCGGTGCACGCGCGCGCCATGTCGGGCATGCTCACGGTGCTCGCCGTCGGGCTGCCGCTGGGCTTCATGACCGACCCGGACCCGCGCAACGCCGAGCGGATGCTGGCCCGGGTGCGCCCGGGGATCGTGGAGACGCTGCCCAACGCGTTCATCCGCTGGGAGGAGACGGCCGAGGCCCGGCCCGAACTCCTGGCCCAGGTACGGATGTTCATCAGCTCCTTCGACGCGGCCCACCCGCGCACCATCCGTACGCTGCTGGCCGCCGGCCGCCCCGGGGCCCGCTACCTCCAGGCGTACGGGCAGACCGAGACCGGGCCGCTCACCATCAAGCTGCACCGCACCGGCAAGGGGTGCGCCGACGGCCGCTGCGTGGGCCGGCCGATGATCGGCCACACCCGGTTGCGGATCAGCGACGAGGGCAACACCCGGCGGCTGGGCAGGGGCCAACTCGGCGCCATCTACGGCAAGTCGGCCGGTGTCACCCCGGCCTACCTGGGCCAGGAGGACCAGCGGGTGGACGGCTGGTGGGCGATGGGCGACGTCGGCGTGGTCAGCAAGCGCGGCTGTCTGCACCTCTACGACCGGATCGTGGACCAGGGCAGCGGGGTGGACAGTCTGCTCCGGGCCGAGGACCACATCCTGGAGGAGATCCGACAGCTCACCGAGGCCGTGCTGATCCCCGTGTCCGACGGGCCGCCGGTGCCGCTGGTGTGCACCCGGGGCGACCGGCCGCTGGACCGCGCCGCGTGGGAGCGGGCGACCGCCGGGCTGCCCGCGCTGGCGCCTCCCGTGCAGTGCCGTTGGGAGGACGTTCCGCACACCGCCACCTGGAAGGTCAAGCGCCTTGAGGTGGCCAGGAAGCTGGCGTCGGGGGAGTTGGTCCGACTCGACGCCAGGTGAGGCGGGGCGGACGGGTGCGGCGACCCACCCCCCGAGCCGTACCCACCGTGCCGGGATTCCCCCCTCGGACCGCCCGCCCCGCCCACACCGTCCCGCCCACGCCCGCCACCCGACCGGCCGCGCCGGCCCACCGCCAGCGGCCTCCCGGCCCCGGCCCCGCCCGCACCGCCCGCGTCGCGCCCGCGCCCGCACCCACCGGGCGTCACCGCCTTCCCGCCCCCTTCCGTCCCCGAACCCACCTCGACAAGCAAGGGAACCCCATGAGCGACCACCTGACCCCCGGCCACCGCCTCCTGCTGGAGTTCGTTGACCTGCCGCAGCTCATCGAGGGCGTGCCGGGCGACGCCGACCTGATCAACGCCGGCCTCAACTCGGGGGACCTGATCCGGCTGGCCCTCGCCCTGGAGGAGCGCACCGGCGCCGCGCTCGACGACGACGAACTGGGCGCGCTGCACACCCTGGACGGCATCAACCAGGTGCTCGCCTCCCGCGAGGCGGCCGACGCCACCCACGCGTCCGACACCGCCGGCGCCGCCCCGGCCGTCAGCGGGGAGGCCCGCTGATGTGGATGGCGCACTTCGTCAAGCGCAACCGGCTGCTGCGGCCTGACCAGCTCGCCCTGGCCGACCCGAACCGCCGCCTGACCTGGCGCGAGTTCGACGAGCGCACCGACTCGCTGGCCACCGCGCTCCTGGAGCGGGGCATCGAGAAGGGCCAGCGGATCGCGGTCAGCTCGCGCAGCCGCGTCGAGGTCCTGGAGCTGTACGTCGCGGGCGGCAAGGCGGGCGTGGTGGTCTGCCCGATCAACCCGTCCTTCCCGGCGCCCGAGGTCGAGCACATCGTCCGCAACGTGGAGCCGGTCGGCGTCTTCTCCGAGCAGCCGATCCTCGACCGGCTCGGGGACGCCTTCGGCTCCGGCTGGCGGGTGTCGATCGGCTCCGAGGCGTACGAGGAGATGGCGGCCACCAAGGCCCGCGAGCTGCCGCTGCCCCGGCAGGACGACATCTTCGCGATCCTGCACACCAGCGCCACCACCGGACACGCCAAGGGGGTCGCGGTCACCCACCGCTCGGTCTCCGCCTGCTACACGGCGATGGCGGCCGAGGTCGGTTTCTCCGCCGACGACGTGATGATCAACCCCTGCCCGCTCTTCCACGGCAGCGTCGTCATCGGGCTCGCGCTGTTCGCGGCCGGCGGCGCGCTCGTCCTGGAGCCGGAGTTCACGCCGCAGCGCTGGCTGGCCGACGTGGCCGAGTACAAGGCGACCAAGACGTTCCTGGTGCCGTCGATGGCCCGGTTCGTGCTGCGGACCAAGGCGTTCGCGGGCGCGGACCTCTCCAGCCTGACGGACATCATGTTCGGCGGCGCCCCGATGCCGCAGGAGCTGCTGCGGGAGTGCCTGGAGAAGTTCCCGGCCCCGATGCGCAGCATCTACGGCATCACCGAGGGCGGCGGCCCGATCGCCACCCACCTCTTCCGCCGGGGCGAGTGGCCCTTCGATGTGGCGGGCACCGTGCTGCCCACCGCCGGCCGTATGCTGCCCGGCTACCACATCGAGGTGCAGGACGACTCGGGCAACGCGGCGCCGGTCGGCGGCGTCGGCGAGATCTGCGTCCGTGGCGACGGCATGATGCTGCTGTACTGGCGCAACACGGAGGCCACCGCCAAGACCGTACGGGACGGCTGGCTGCGCACCGGCGACGTCGGGTACGCGGACGAGAACGGCTTCCTCTACCTGGTGGACCGGCGCAACGACGTGCTCATCCGGGGCGGCCAGAACGTCTACCCCGCCGAGATCGAGCGGGTGCTCGCCACCCAGCCCGGCGTCCTGGACGTGGCCGTGGTCGGCACGCCCGACGACGAGTGGGGGGAGGTGCCGGTGGCGTTCGTCGCGGCCGGCGACCAGCCGCCCACCGTGGCCGAGCTGATCGGCGCCTGCGCCCGCGAACTGGCCAGCTACAAGCGGCCCACCGCCGTGCACTTCGTGGACGAGATCCCGCGCAACGGGGCCGGCAAGCTGCTGCGCCGGGTGCTGCGGGACCGGCTCGCCACCGAGGCGAAGGAGGCCCGGGCGGCGCAGGCCGACGCCGGCGAGAAGGCCGCGGCCGGCGCGGGCGGCGGCGCCGCCGGAGCGGGCCAGGGCTGACCCGACAGCGCGGCCGGCGGGGCGACGGCCAACAGTCGCCGCCCCGCCCAGGTCGCGCCAACTGCGGTACGTACACGGCGAGTTGACCTCACCGTATGTGCCCCGACCCCCGACACGCGCCCCCCCCCGCACCCGCCACCACACGCACGTCACCGCACACGCCACCCGACGTACCAGCGCACGCACGCACCACCACACGCATCGACGCACGCACGCAGCCATGGAGGAGAACGGTGGGGATGACCTCGACGGACACGACGGGGACGGCCCAGGAAGCGCGAGCGGAGACGGGTCGCTGGACCACTCCGGCCGGGGTCGAGGTGGTCCGTACGACGGAGCACGCCGGCAGCGCCGCGGCGACCCGCGCCCAGTTGGAGGCCGCGCTCGACGAGCGGCGCGGCATGGTCCTCTTCCGGGGCGGCGACCGGATCATCGGCTACGTCGACCCGCCGCTGGAGGTCGCCGCGCGCGGCGACCGGTTGGCGGTGACGGCGCTCAACGAACGCGGCCGGGTGCTGCTGCAGGTCGCCCGCGCCCTGCTGGCCGACCTGCCCGGCACGGTCCGCGTCGAGGGGGACACGCTGCACGTCCACGGCGCCCCACCGCACGGCGTCTTCGCGGAGGAGGACCGCACCCGCCACGTCGGGGTCTTCGCCGCGATCCGCGCGCTCGTCGCCGGCCTGGCCGTACCGGAGGACGAACTCCTGGGTCTGTTCGGCGCGTTCGGCTACGACCTGATCTTCCAGGTCGACCCGATGGACGGGCACCAGGAGCGCGCCGCCGGCGACCGCGACATGGTGCTCCACCTGCCGGACTCCCTGTACGACCTGGACCTGCGCGGCGACACGGCGGTACGTCACCGCTACGACTTCCACACCCAGACCGCCAGCACCCGGTGGCTGCCCACCGCGACCCCGGCCCAGCCGTTCGTGCCCGGCCGCCCGGGACGCGTGCGGCGCGACCACCGGGTGGGGGAGTACGCGCGGGTGGTGGAGGCGGCGATGCCGCTGTTCCGCTCCGGTGACCTCTTCGAGGCGGTGCCCAGCCAGACGTTCCAGCACGCCTGCACCAGCACCCCGGCCGGCCTCTTCCGCCGCCTGTACGAGCGCAACCCCGCGCCGCACAGCCTGCTGATGAACCTGGGCGAGGGCGAGTACCTGGTGGGCGCCTCGCCGGAGATGTTCGTCCGCGTCAGCCGGGGCATCGACGCCGACACCGAACGCTTCCTGGTGGAGTCCGCCCCGATCAGCGGCACCGTGCGGCGCGGGGCCAACGCCCTCCAGGACGCCGAGCGCATCCGCGAACTGCTCAACTCCGCCAAGGACGAGCACGAGCTGACCATGTGCACGGACGTGGACCGCAACGACAAGTCGCGGGTGTGCGTGCCCGGCACGGTCACCGTGACCGCCCGTCGCGGCATCGAGATGTACTCCACGCTCATCCACACCGTGGACCACGTCCAGGGCGAGCTGCGCCCCGAGTTCGACGCGCTGGACGCCTTCCTGGCGCACCTGTGGGCGGTCACCGTCACCGGCGCGCCCAAGCTGGCGGCCGTCGAGTTCATCGAGCGGCACGAGCGCTCGCCACGCCGCTGGTACGGCGGCGCCGTCGGCCGGATCGGCTTCGACGGCTGCCTGGACACCGTGCTGACCCTGCGCACCATCCAGGTCAGGGACGGCGTGGGCACCGTACGCGCCGGCGCGACGCTGCTCTACGACTCGGACCCGGTGGCCGAGGAGGCGGAGACCGAGCTCAAGGCCAAGGCGCTGCTGGAGATCCTCGCCGGCCAGACGCCGCCGCCGGCCCGCGCCGAGGTGCGCGAGCGGCCGGGGCAGGGGCGCCGCGTCCTGCTGGTCGACCACCGCGACTCGTTCGTGCACTGCCTGGCGGGCTACTTCCGGGAGACCGGCGCCGCCGTGGAGACCTACCGCAGCGGCGGCCACCTGGAGCTCATCGGGGAGCGCCGGCCCGACCTGGTGGTCCTCTCGCCCGGCCCGGGCACGCCCGCCGACTTCAAGGTCTCGGCGACGCTGGCCGAGGCGGAGCGGCTCGGCGTCCCGGTCTTCGGCGTCTGCCTCGGGCTGCAGGGCATCGTGGAGTATCTGGGCGGCGACCTGGCCACCCTGCCCGCGCCCGTGCACGGCAAGCCGTCCCGCGTGCGGCGCACCACCGTCGAGTCGGGCCTGCTGACCGGTCTGCCCGAGACCTTCGACGTCGGCCGCTACCACTCGCTGTACGCCGACCCCGCCCATGTGCCGGACGGCCTGCGGGTGACGGCCGTGACGGCGGACGGGTCGGTCGCGATGGCGGTGGAGGCACCCGAACGCGCGCTGGCCGCCGTGCAGTTCCACCCCGAGTCGATCATGTCGGGCGAGGGGCGCACCGGCCACCAGGTCGTCGCCAACGCGGTCGCCCACCTGACGAGAACGCGCCGGTGACCATGGACGCCCGCGTCGCCGAGCTGTTCGCCACCGCGCCGGGCCACGCCCGGTGGGCGTACGGCGGCGGTGGCGCCGTACGCGGTCTGGGCCGGGGCCTGGGGCTGGCCCGCTCCCGTGGCGGCCTCGGTCGCGCGCCGGAGGGCCACGCGCCGGCGGGCGCCGGCGCGACCGGAGACGGCGGCGACGCGGGCGGCGGCGTGGACCCGGGCGGCGGCGCGGGCGCGGGGGACGGTGCCGGGTTACGCCGCGCCGGCCCTGGTGGCCTCGACGCCCGGGCGCGTACCGCCGCCGGCGGACTCGGTACGCGAGCCCCCGGCGCCCCGCACGGCGTCGCGGAGGTAGGCGAGCCCGCCGACGGCCGTGGCCGTGCCCACGGCGGTGCCGGCGCCGGTGGGGCGGTGACGGTGGCGCACGCCGCCGTCGGCGAGTTGCCCTTCTCCGGGCTGCCCGCCGCCGTCCGCGCCGGACTGCCCGAGTTCGCCGCCCCCAGGCGGCGCGGCACCTACGCCGCCGGCCGGCTCGCGGCGGCCCGCGCCACCGCCGCCCTCACCGGCGCGCCGCACTGGCCCCTGCCCGGCGAGCGCGGCGCCCCGGGCTGGCCCCGTGGCGTACGCGGCTCGCTCACCCACACCGACGAGCTGGCGCTGTGCGCGGTCACGGCCACCGACGGGCTGGCCATCGGGCTCGACATGGAGCCGCTGGCCTCCGCCGACGGCCTGTACGCGGCCCGCCGGTACGCCGCCACACCCGCCGAGCTGGCCCGGGTGCGCGCCGCCCGCCGCCCCGATCTGGCGGTGCTGCGGCTGTTCTGCGCGAAGGAGGCGCTGTACAAGGCGCTGCCCGTGGCCCGACAGGAGGGCCTGGCGTTCCGCTCCGTCACCCTGGAGTGGACCGAGCCCGCGCCGACCACCGACGCGCCGGTGCTGCTCTCCGTCAGTGCCGCCGAACCCGCCCCCGCCGCGCTGCGGGGCGCCACGGCGCGCTGTCGCGTCGTCGGCGACCACATGGTCGCGGCCGTCACCCTGACCGTCACGCCGACCACGACCGACCCCGCCGCCCCGCCGCACCCCGCGCCCGCGGCACGCCCGGGACACCCACCCCGCGCCCGGCCGACGGCGCCGCCGGCGGTGGCGTACGCCCCGCACGCGGCGGACTCCGGATACCCGACCGCCACCGAACCCGCCCCCGGGCCGGCCACCCGCTGACACCCGGAGCCCCACGCCGCCCGCACCCGCCCCCGGGCGGCGCCGACCCCACACCGCCGCCCACCCCACCACCGCGACGAGCGCCCCGCGACACCTGCTCGTACCCCGATCACACCCCCCATGTGACCGACGACAGTGCCACGCAGCGTCCAGAGAGGAGAGCGGCCGGCCCACCGGCCCGCCGCACACGACACCCCATGAACACACAGACGGTCGACACCAGGCGCACCCCGCCCGCGCCCGCCGCCGAGCGGCCCGACTGGCGTTCCCTGCCCGCCGCGCAGCAACCCGACTGGCCCGACCAGCGGGCCCTGCGCGCGGCCCTGACCGACCTGGAGTCCTCCCCGCCCCTGGTCTTCGCCGGCGAGTGCGACCAACTCCGCGACAAGCTGGCCGCCGTCGCCCGGGGCGAGGCGTTCCTCCTCCAGGGAGGCGACTGCGCCGAGTCCTTCGCCGGCGTCGGCGCCGACCAGATCCGCGACAAGCTCAAGACGCTGTTGCAGATGGGCGCGATCCTCACCTACGCCGGCTCGGTGCCCGTGGTGAAGGTCGGCCGCATCGCCGGCCAGTACAGCAAGCCGCGCTCCAAGCCCACCGAGACCCGCGACGGCGTCACCCTGCCCGCCTACCGGGGCGACTCCGTCAACGGCTTCGAGTTCACCGAGGAGTCCCGCCGGCCCGACCCCGAGCGCCTCAAGCGCATGTACCAGGCGTCGGCCGCCACCCTCAACCTGGTGCGCGCCTTCACCGGCGGCGGCTACGCCGACCTGCGCCAGGTCCACGCCTGGAACCAGGACTTCGTCAAGACCTCCCGCTCCGGGCAGCGCTACGAGGCGGTGGCCCGTGAGATCGACCGCGCGCTGAACTTCATGCACGCCTGCGGCGCGGACCCCGCGCGGACGCACTCCGCCGAGGTGTACGCCTCGCACGAGGCGCTCGTCCTGGACTACGAGGCGGCCCTGACCCGCGTGGACGAGCGCACCGGCCAGCTCTACGACCTCTCGGGCCACATGGTCTGGATCGGCGAGCGCACCCGCCAACTCGACGGCGCCCACGTCGAGTTCTGCTCGCGCGTGCGCAACCCCATCGGCGTCAAGATCGGCCCCGGGGCCACCGCGGACGAGGTGCTCGCCCTCGTCGAACGCCTGGACCAGGACCGCGAACCGGGCCGGCTCACCTTCATCGTCCGCATGGGCGCCGGGCACGTCCGCGACCGGCTGCCCACCCTGGTCGAGAAGGTCACCGCCTCCGGCGCCCAGGTGGGCTGGGTGTGCGACCCGATGCACGGCAACACCTTCGAGGCACCCAGCGGCCACAAGACCCGCCGCTTCGACGACGTGCTCGACGAGGTCCGGGGCTTCTTCGAGGTCCACCACGCCCTCGGCACCCACCCTGGCGGCATCCACGTCGAACTGACCGGCGACGACGTCACCGAGTGCGTGGGGGGCGAGGTCCACGCGGACGACCTGCGCCGGCGCTACGAGACGTTCTGCGACCCGCGCCTGAACCGCGCCCAGTCCCTCGACCTGGCCTTCCTGATCGCCGAGACCTACCTGGGCCGCTGACCCACCCCCACCGCGCGGGCCCGGCCCCTCCCGGGGCCCCCGCGCGGTGGCGGGCCTACACTCGCAGGCCACAGCGGACGAGGGGCGGACCTGATGGGGTACATCGCGGGCATCGAGGGCTTCGACGCCACCGACTTCTGGGACGACTCGCCCTACGCGCTGCGCGACTACGTCGAGGCGCCCCCGACCCCGGAGCTGATCGCCGACCTGGAGGCGGAGCTGGGCGGCTACCGGCTGCCCGCCTCGTACGTCGCCCTGGCCCACGCCCACAACGGTGGCGTCCCGCACCGGGCCCACTTCCCGCTGCCCGGCCCGCCGACGCACGACGAGCGGCCCCGGATCGCCCTCAACGGCATCCACGGCATCGGCCGCACGAAGCCGAACTCGCTCGGTGGCGAGTTCGGCAGCCGCTTCTGGATCGAGGAGTGGGAGTACCCGGACCTGGGCGTCTACTTCGCCGACACCCCCTCCGCCGGCCACGACATGCTCGCCCTCGACTACCGGGCCCGTGGCGCCACCGGCGAACCGAGGGTCGTCCACGTCGACCAGGAGGACGCCTTCCGCGTCACGCCACTGGCCGACGACTTCGCGGCGTTCCTCCGAGGGCTGAGGGCGTAGCCGGACTCCCACCGGGCGCCGGGGCCACACCTCCGACGCCGCCGCTGGGCTCGGACACGTCGTGGACCACCCGGCGTTGAGCTGGCGGCCTGGCGGCCTGGTAGCGGGAGGCCGGTGCCGGCGTCCTCGACGCCGTCGCGGAGGATGGGCGGCACCGGCAGCGGTGAACCAGGAGGCGTGCGTGCGGGGTGGGAGCATCAGCGGGGAGCAACGGCGGCGGGCCAGGTTGATCTGGGACTACCACCGGATGGGACACGACGCGTCGCGGCCCGTCGACGTGGCGATCGGACTGGGGAGTCACGACCTCGGCGTCGCGAGCCGCTCCGCCGAGCTGTACCACGCCGGGCTCTTTCCGACCCTGGTGTTCACCGGCGCCAACAGCCCCACCACCGTCGAGGTCTTTCCGCGTGGCGAGGCGGTCCACTACCGCGAGCACGCCCTGGCCCTCGGCGTTCCCTCGTCCGCGATTCTCCTGGAACCGCACGCGACGAACACCGGGCAGAACATCACGCTTTCCCGGGAGGCCATCGCCGGGGCCGGCATTCACCCCACTTCCGTGCTGCTGGTCTGCAAGCCGTACGCGGAACGGCGTGCGTACGCGACAGCACGCGTACTGTGGCCCGACGTCGAGGTGCGCTGTGCCTCGGAGCCGCTGGAGTTCGACGCCTATCTGCAGGGCATCGGCGACGAGAAGTTCGTTGTGGACATGGTGGTTGGCGAACTCCAGCGCGTCGTCGCGTATCCGAGACGCGGCTTCGCCATCGAGCAGGAGGTCCCGGACGACGTGCGGGCCGCGTACGCGTTCCTCGTACGTGCCGGATTCACCAGCCGCCTCATCCCCTGACGCGCTGTTTCGGGCGGCCCGTCCGCGCCGCGGTGCCATGACCGTTTCGGCGTACGGGATTTAATGACGTGGTTATCGTTAATTCGCCGGCTGCGACCCCTCCGAATGGGTGCAAGACTTGAGGAACGGGGCTGTTGAGAAAGCCCCGGCAACCCACGGAGAAGCAAGGAACGCGATCAGGTAAGGACGATGTCATGTCGAAGCGAAACCACGGGGGAGACTCCTCGGAAAGGACGCCGACAAAGCTCACGATGGACCCGCCCGTCGGCGACATCACGTCGGGTACGGGTCGGCTGGTCGCCCATCTCACCGAGCCGAACGGCAGGGGAGTCAGCGGACAGCACGTGACCTTCAGCTACGACCGGGGCGGGCAGGTCGGCGAAGCCACCACGGACCCCGAGGGCAAGGCGGAGTGCCGGCCGCCCTCGCAGTTCAGCCGCATCTTCAGCGGCGTGAAGGGCATGGCCAGCGGAGTCGAGGCGGACTTCGCGGGAAGCCCCCGATACCAGAGCTCGCACACCTCCACGAAGGTTGACGTCGGTATCTGAGACGGACGCGCCACGAGTGGCGACGGGCCGCCCGGCCACCACGGCCAGGCGGCCCCGTCCCCCTGCCACCCTCCGCACCCGCGTATCAGGGCCTCCGCGACGAACCCCCTCCCGCACGCCGACAGGCCCACCCACGCCCCGGCCCGTCGTTTCCCCTCCCGCCCCGCACATCCCCGACCTACCCGCACCTCGCGCCTCCGCGCGTCCGCGCCGCCGCGTCGACGGGGCGGCCCGCACCCCGGCAGCGTCGCGTTAGCGGTGCGTGAGCAGCGGGTGAGAGCGTCGGTGGGCAGGTGGCGGGGCGCGTGAGCGCGCGTCCGGCCGACGTTCGCGTACGGGCGCACCTCCGGTGGTGCGCCGGC
Organism: Streptomyces sp. NPDC057702; assembly: GCF_042799315.1. Classification (NCBI taxonomy): domain Bacteria; kingdom Bacillati; phylum Actinomycetota; class Actinomycetes; order Kitasatosporales; family Streptomycetaceae; genus Streptomyces; species Streptomyces sp. NPDC057702. Next base: position 144,462 of record NZ_JBHVJC010000024.1, read on the forward strand.
GCACCACCGGAGAAAGCGTGCAGGGATGAAGCTGAAGAGAACGAAGGCCGCACTCGTCGCCGCGGCGGCTGTCGCCGGACTCGCCGTGGCCGCCGCGCCGGCCCAGGCCGACGTGTGCGACGTCGGCGGTGGCGGCAAGGTGATCTGCGAGTACGCCATCAGCCAGTACACCTTCAAGAACGGCGTCAAGCAGGAGTTCGCGATCGGCACGGACTACGCCGTGTGGACGCGCTGGACCAACACGTCCGGCAAGTGGAACTCCTGGTCGTCCCTGGGTGGCGTGGCCCGTAGCGGCGCCGAGATCTGCCAACTGCCGCACGACACGTTCTACATCTCGATCACCGGTACCGACGGCAAGCTGTGGGAGCGGGTGCGCTACAGCTACCCGGAGGGCTCCTGGTCCCAGTGGGAGCGCGGCTCGGGCTGCCACTGACCCGCGCGCTGACGCGCGACGGCCCACCCGTGGGTCCGCCCGTGGGCCCGCGCCGGGCGGGCCGCGTCGGGCACGGGCGCCCGGGCCGTGCGCCGGGCGCCCGGCCGGGCCCGCGTGCCCGCACAATCCGCGCGGCGCGGACGCCGCCCGGCCGCCTGGTCACCGCGCTCACCAGCCCGTGAGGTCCTGGCCGGGGCGCCGCCCCGGCCGAGGGGGCGCCAGCGCCGGGACCTGCCGGCGCGGCCCCGCCGCGATCCGTCGCCGGGTGGTGGTCACATCCGGTCCTCGCGTTCCGTCAGGTCGGTGACAGCACCACAGACGAGCAGGGGAGACGGCGATGGAAACGCGTTCGATCACGGCGGAGGTCCCGACGGTGCCGCGGATGGCGGAGGACCCGAAGGAGTTGGTGCCCGAGTTGGCGGAGGTCTCGGCTGCGCTGTTCAAGCTCGTCGGCAACGGCTCGCTGCCGCGCGCCACGATCAGCCTGGTGCAGCTCCGCGCGGGGCAACTCGTCGGCAACAGCTATCTCACCGTGCTGCACACGGGGTTCCTGCGGAAGGCCGGCGAGTCGGAGGAGCGGATCACGACGGTGGTGTCCTGGCCGGACTCGCCGTACTTCACGGCCGCCGAGCGGGCCGCGCTGGCGCTGGTGGATGCCGTGCTGCGGCCGGCGGTCGCGGGTGAGCGGGTCCCGGACGAGCTGTACGCGCTGGCGGCCGAGCACTACGCGCCGAAGGCGCTGGCCACGCTGATGTTCGCGATCGGGCAGGTGAGCTTCTTCGCCTCGGTGGCGCTCATCGCCAAGCCGGTGCCCGGCCGGTCCTTCACCGATCCGTGGAAGTGAGCCCGCCCGGATAGGCCACGGGTTCGGGCCCGCGCCCGGCCGGCACCGCACGTCGGTGCCGGCCTTGGCATGTCCCGCCCTGGCGGGTGCCCTGGTGGGTCCGGCCCTGGCGGATGGGCCCGGCCCTGGCGCCGGCCCCGCGCGAGCTCGCGACGGGCGGGTCACGACGGCCCGCCGGCTACTGGCTCCCCCCGGCCGTGTTGACGAACGCCACGATCACCACCAGGCCCACCCCCACCACCTCGACGACCCGGACCCAGCCCGGCACGGGGCGGCCCGCCCTGACCGCCGAGCGGCGTACGAAGAACGCGACCAGCACGGCCAGCAGCCCCAGCGGGGCGAGGACCAGGGTCCACCAGATGGCTTGGACCGGAGTCATGGTGTGCTTCCTCGACGCTCGACGGGGGCGGTACGCGCCAGCTTCCGCTGAACCGTCCGGGACCCTCCCCGTGTACGCCCGCACAGCCCCCCGGCGCACACCACCACCCCCGCACGCCCGCCCCGGCCAGCCCGCGTCCCCCACCACCTGGCGCGGCTGCGACCCCGCCCCACCCAGCCCCCCGGCCCGCCAGGGCGACGACGTACGCGACCAGGGCGACGACGTACGCACGCCGAGAGGCGGCCACGCACACGCGTGACCGCCCCTCGGCGTGACCGTTTCCAGCGCTGCCCCGCGCCACCCCGTGCGCCGCCCCACGGCCCCCGGCGGTGACGCCGGCCGGATGGGCGGACAGACCGTTGGGCGGCGTGCGACTCAGGCCGGGTCGCGGCTGGCCCACCAACCGGCGGGCTCACGTCACGCACCCGCCGGGCTCGAAGAGCCCGACCCGAAGCGCGAGCGCCGCCGCGCGTGCGCCGACACACAAGCGCCGAACGCGCGCCGGTGGCCCCGCCCCGGGCGCGAGGCCACGGGGGGATGGGCCCGAGGCGCCGGGCGCCGAGGCCGCCGCGCGTGCGCTCCGCGCGGCCCCGGCTTCGGCCTTCACCGCACCGGGTGGGCCTGGGGGCGAGCCTCCAGCCGGGCCGCGAAGGCGCCCCGCCTTGGGCGCGAGTCCGCCGCGCCGCGTGGGCGCCCCGCCGGTCTGGGCGTGAGGCCGGCGGAAGGTGTGGGCCCGGGCCCTGAGCTCCGTGTCCGCCGAGCCGCGTAGGCGCCCTGCGTGACCCCAGGGCTCTACCGCACCGGGTGGGCCTGGGGGCGAGCCCCCGGCCAACTCCGGGCCTGCCGCGCCGCGTGGGCGCCCCGCCGGCCTGGGCGTGAGGCCGGCGGAGGTGCGGGCCCAGGCCCTGCGTTCCGTGTCCGCCGAGCCGCGTAGGCGCCCGCTCGGCTGCGGCCTTCACCGCACCGGGTGGGCCTGGGAGCGAGCCTCCAGCCGGGCCGCGCAGGCGCCCCGCCCTGGGCGCGAGTCCGCCGCGCCGCGTAGGCGCCCTGCGTGGCTCCGGGGTTCTACGACACCGGGTGGGCCTGGGATCGAGCCCCCCGGCCAACTCCGGGCCCGCCGCGCCGCGTGAGCGCCTCGCACCGGCCTGGGCGTGAGGCCGGCGGAAGGTGCGGGCCCGGGCCCTGCGTTCCGTGTCCGCCGAGCCGCGAAAGGCGCCCGCCCGGCCTCGGGCTTCACTACACCGGATGGGCCTGGGGGCGAGCCTCCAGCCGGGCCGCGCAGGCGCCCCGCCTTGGGCGCGAGTCCGCCGCGCCGCGTAGGCGCCTCGCACCGGTCTGGGCGTGAGGCCGGCGGAAGGTGCGGGCCCGGGCCCTGAGCTCCGTGTCCGCCGAGCCGCGAAGGCGCCCGCCCGGCCTCGGGCTTCACCACACCGAGTGGGCCTGGGGGCGAGCCTCCAGCCAGGCCGCGCAGGCGCCCCGCCTCGGGCGCGAGTCCGCCGCGTCGCGTAGGCGCCCTGCGTGGCTCCAGGGTTCTACGACACCGGTGGGCCTGGGAGCGAGCCCCCCGGCCAACCCCGGGGCCCGCCGCGCCGCGCAGGCGCCCCGCTCCGTCCCGCTTCGGGCGCGAGTCCGTCGTGGGGCGCGGCGGACACGGCACGGGGTGGGTCTGCGGGTGAGCCCCCAGCCAGGTCCGGGTCCGCCGCGCCGCGCTGGCGCGCCGCACCGGGGTGGGGCCGGGAGCGAGCCTCCAGCCCCACCCCGCGTCCGCCGCGCCGCATAGGCGCTCCGCGTAGGCGCCTCGTCAGCCGGCGACGCTGATCTGCGGTTCGCCCGACTCGACGCCGGCCTTCTCCATCTCTTCGGCGATCTTCATGGCCTCGTCGATCAGCGTCTCCACGATCTTCGACTCCGGCACGGTCTTGATGACCTCACCCTTCACAAAGA